>CALRXG020000214.1:0-11106 GCA_943372075.1 Bordetella parapertussis
GGCCAAGGAAGATCCATTCCGGATTGCGCGCCAGCACGCCGCGGTGGCAGCGCTCATACATTTCGGAATCATCGGCGAGCAAGAAGCCGGCCGGACCGACCGAGCCCATGGTCTGCTGGCGCAGCCTGCGGTTCAGATCGGGCGCGCCCTTGAATTGCAGCGCGGTGACGTGCTGCACGCTGTCGTCGACGCCGAGCGGCTGGATCACGAACATCTGGATCTCGGCGATGAACAGGTTCGGGAAGATCATGACATGCGGTGTACCGTCGATCATGATCTCGCGCGCCGCGGTGTCGCCATAGGCGGCCTTCATCCGCGTCGTATAGTCCGGCAGCCGCTCCTCGCTGGTGCCGAACCAGCTCATCGGTGCATCGCGCTTGCGGAATTCGGGCCGCAAATCGATCTCGGTATGGCCATTGCCGTAATCGCGCGTCAGCGCGGTCGAAGCGCCACCATAGAGCTTGCCGATCATGCTGTCGGCGACGCCGAAGATCGAGGTGTGCACGAAGGCCGGGTGATAGCCGTCGCACTCGTTCTCCAGGATGAACTTCCAGTTCGCCTTGACGCGATGCTTCAGGAAGCCCGCGGTGATCTCGACCTCGCCCTCCGGCGAGGTGCGCACCAGGCGATCGATGGTCTCGGCGGCACCGCCGAGATGCTCTCTCAGGGTCGGCCCATCGGCCGCGAACGAGCCGAACACGAAGCCGCGGTAGGACTCGACACGCGTCACCCGCCCGAGCGCGAGCTGCGCCTTGTCCTGCCCCTCATAACCGTCAGGGAAGGCATAGCCGACCAGCCGGCCGTCATTGGCAAAGGTCCAGGAATGGAACGGACAAGTGAAGGAGCGCGCATTGCCGCGCTCATAGGAACAGACCTGGTTGCCGCGATGCGAGCAGCGATTGAGCAGCAGATTGACCTTGCCTTGCTCGTCGCGCGTCATGATGACGGATTGCGGGCCGATCGACTTGACCACGTAGTCGTTGGCGTTCGGCACCTCGCTCTCATGGCCGACATAGACCCAGGTCCGGTACCAGATGTGCTTGAGCTCGGCTTCGAAGATCTCTGGGTCGGTGTAGAGCGATCCGTGCACCCGGTCGGGCCGGATCAGCCGCTCCCATGGCGAGACGCCGGTCATCATGTTCATCGCTCCGTCTCCCTCGCCCGCCATTCGCCTGCGGATGCTTTGCCGGCCGTCAATAATAATCCGAACGACCGTTCGGTCAATGAATAGCACGCGCGTCGCGGACCGGCAAGCGTCTTTGCCTCAGCCCTGTGCCGCGCCGCCGTCACCGCCCGCGATCTGCTGCAACATCGACTTCGGCGTCGTCGCGAGCTCGATCTTGAGCTGGTCGCAGATCGCGCGCCGCAGCAGGCGCTCGATCTCGTTCGCGGCAGCGCGGTCAGCCGCACGCGCGCCCTCGCCGCCGGCCCAGAGCAGAAGCTGTCCAAGCTGCCGGTCGCCATCATCCCGCAACGCCTCGATCGCGGCAGCAGCGGAGATGTCGCCGTGAACGCGGGGCGCCGCGGGAATCTCCGGATGCGCCATGCCGTCGGCCAATCGCCTGATCGCAGCAAAAGTGTCGTCTTGCAGGCGCACCTGCTCCAGCAATGGCCCGGCCTTCCAGTCGGCAGCGAGCTTCAGCCCGTTCAGCGCGTAGATCGCGGAGAACACCTGGCCGCGGACGAAATCGTCGCTGGCGTTCGGCACGACATGGCTTTGCAGGGCATCGATGATGCCGTCGATCAGCCGCTCGAAAGATGCACTCATGCCGCGGCCTCCAATGCGCGCTCGAAGGCCCGCACGATCGAGGGCATCTGGCTTGCCATCACCGCGAGGCGCATGTCGTTGAAGCGGTCGACCTCGAAGGCGCGCACCGCGCACATCTGGATCGCGGCGGCCTGATACAGCGCATAGGCCTCGTAGAATGCGAGGCTGCGGTCGGAAACCGCGATGCCCGAGGCGCGCTGATAGAGATCGATCACCTCGGCGCGCTCGAGCACGCCATAGAGCTTCCGGCTTCTCGCGTTGAAGGTCGGCAACAGCGCCCAGGCCAGATCCTCATGGGGATCGCCGAGATGGGTCAGTTCCCAATCGAGGATCGCCGTGATCCGTCCCTCGTGCTCGATGAAATTCCCGATCCGGTAGTCACCGTGCACGATGGTGCGGCGTGGCGGCTGCGGGCAATTGTCGTGCAGCCAGCGGCCGCCCCAATCGAGCAACGGATAGTATCGCGCCGTCGGGCGCGCGAGCGAGGCGCGCCAGCCACCGATCGCGCGCAGCTCGGCGCGCTCTTCGCCCTGCTGCGACGTCGCAAATGGCGTCGTGCCCGCGTCGATCCGGTGCAGCGATGCGAGAATCTCGACAAACTGCCGGGCGATCGTGCGCTTGTGCTCCGGATCGAGCTCGCTCGCTGCCCAGGGCGCCGGGACGTCGCCTTCGACATGCGCGCAGATGAAGAAAGGAAAGCCGATCTCGGCGCCATCCTGTTCTGATGACACCAGCGCCGGAACGGGAACGCCGGTGCCGGCCAGCGCTTGCAACGCGTAGACCTGCGGCAGCACCGTATACGGAGCAAACAGCCCGTTCGGCGGACCGACGCGCAGGATCAGCTTGCGGTCCCCCTCGGCCGAGCGGGCCACGAACGCATAAGTAATCCAGGAGAAGCCCGACGACTTGCGGCCGAAGCTCGTGATCTCCGTCCGGCTCCCGGATGTCAGCGACAAATGTCGTGCTAGTGCACTCCGCACCGCGTCGTCATTGACCACCGCTGGGCTCGCAGGCTCTGGCGCGGCACCCACCACATCGTCGGATCGTTTCGCAGCTTCCTGCATCAATTCACCGACCTCGTATAGCCCTGCCACTTCTCCTCGCGCAGCGTCGACTTCATGATCTTGCCGGAGCCGGTCAGCGGCAGCGGCTCGAGACGGATGTCGACCGAGCGCGGGCATTTGTAGCCCGCGATCAAGGTGCGGCAATGCGCGATCACCATCTCGGAATCGAGCCGCGCGCCATCCTTCGGCACCACGATCGCGTGCACCGCCTCGCCCCATTCCGGATCGGGCACCGCGATGACGGCGCATTCCTTGACCTGCTCATGCTGGAAGATCGCGTTCTCCACCTCGCCGGAATAGACGTTCTCGCCGCCGGAGACGATCATGTCCTTCAGGCGGTCGACGATATAGACAAAGCCGTCCTCGTCCATCCAGGCACCATCGCCGGTGTGCAGCCAGCCATTGCGCAGCACGCGGGCGCTTTCCTCCGGCTTGCGCCAGTAGCCGAGCATCACGCCGGCGCCGCGGATCGCGATCTCGCCGACCGTGCCGCGCGGAAGCTCGTTGCCCGCGGGATCGACGATGCGGATTTCGACACCGGGCGCCGCCCGTCCCGCCGATTTGCGCTTGCTCGCCAGCGGCCCTTCCAGCGCGTGATATTCCCAGGGCAGGATGGTCGCAAGCGCCGCGCTCTCGGTCATGCCGTAGCCCTGATGGAAACGCCAGCTCGGCAGCACGCGCATCAGCTTGACCAGCAGCGCGTCCGGCATCGGCGAGGCGCCATACTCGCAATCCCTGACGCTGCTCAGATCATATGTGCCAAACGACGGATGGTTGAGCATCATGTTGAGCATGGTCGGCACGAACAGGCAGTAATCCACCCTGTGCTCGGCGATCGTCTTCATCGCCAGCTCGGGCTCGAATTTCGGGATGGTGACATGCGTGCCGCCGACCAGTGTCAGTGCGATCATCGGCGAGGTGCCGGCCAGATGGAACATGCCGGCCGAGTGCAGATACCGGGTGTCCTCGCGGAAGCGGAGCGCATAGATCCAGACCAGCGATTCATAGATGATGTTGGCGTGCGACAGCATCACGCCCTTGGGAAAGCCCGTGGTGCCGCCGGTGTAGAAGATGCCGGCGAGATCATTGTAGGCGCCGGAGGCGTCCTCGATCGGCGCCTGAGCAACGAGCTCGTCATAGCTCCGCATGCCGTCGGGAACCTCGCCCTCGTCCAGATAGATCGTCGCGGTGAGTGACTTCGCGCCCTTCAGCGCCGATGCGATTTCGGCGAAGGCCTTGTCGACCAGCAACAGCTTTGGCGTGGAATCATCGATCGCATAGGCATTCTCGGCAACCGCCCAGCGCGTGTTGAGCGGCACCGCGACCGCGCCCACCCAGGCGATGGCATACAGCGCCTCGATATAGAGATCGCTGTTGTGTGCCAGGATCGCGACGCGATCGCCGGCCTCGATGCCGAGCCGCCGCAACCCGCCCGCGGCAGAGGCGACGCGCCGGCCGATCTCCTTCCAGCTCCGCGATCGTCCGGCATGGATGGTGCCGGGTGCATCCTTGCGCAACTGCACTGCCGAGATGAGCGCCTGCGTCAGCTTCATGTTTCCTCCTCACCGCCAGACGGCCGCGCACGCGCGGATGTTTCCGTCACGCGTGAAGCCGATATCCCCGCCCGGAGATTTCAGTTGATAATCCGGACAGACGGTCTATTATTGCATAGCCAACGCGACGGGTAAAGCCTTTGGAGGCACCGCCGCAGGGATCAACGAGCCCCGTAAGAGGGCCGTCATGGGAGGGGATGATGCGGAAGCCAATCGTCACGTTTGCCGTGTGGGCGTTCGCGCTCGCCGGCACGCTCGGGCCAGCGAATGCAGAGAAGGCCTACGGTCCAGGGGTCAGCGACACCGAGATCCTGCTCGGCGCCAATGCACCCTACAGCGGACCGGCATCGATCTATTCGAGCTTCCCGAAGACCATGCTCGCCTATTTCACGATGCTGAACGAGAAAGGCGGCATCAACGGCCGCCACATCAACCTGCTGACCCGCGACGATGCCTACAGCCCGCCCAAGACCGTCGAGGTGACGCGCGCGCTGGTCGAGAACGACAAGGTGCTCGCGATCATGGCGCCGTTCGGCACGCCGACCAACGCCGCGATCCAGAAATATCTCAACAGCAACAGCGTCCCGCAGCTGCTGGTGCAAAGCGGCGGCACACGCTGGAACGATCCGAAGCAGTTCCCGTGGACGACGCCCTACTCGCCGACCTACGTCAACGAGTCCCGGATCATCGCGCGCTACGTCCTGCGCGAGAAGCCAGATGCGAAGATTGGCGTGCTCTTGCAGGCCGACGATATCGGCAAGGATTTTGTGCTTGGCCTGAAGGAAGGGCTGGGCGCGAAAGCCGACACGATGATCGTCAAGGAGGCGATGTATCAGTCGACCGAGCCGACGATCGATTCCCAGATCGTGAACCTGAAGGCTTCGGGCGCCGATACCATCCTGATCGCGGCGCAGAACAAATTCGCCTCGATGGCGATCCGCAAGATCCACGAACTCGGATGGAAGCCGCTGATCTTCCTCGGCTCGACCGCGAATTCGATCGCCGGCGTGCTGGTGCCGGCCGGGCTCGAGGCCTCGACCGGCATCCTGACCACGACCTCCTACAAGACGCCGAACGATCCTGAGTGGTCCAGTGACAAGGGGATGATCGACTATCTCGCCTTCGTCGCCAAATACATGCCGGGCATGGATCCGAACGACGTGATCGCGGTGACCGGCTACACCACGGCACAGCTCGGCGCGATCATCCTGCAGCGCTGCGGCGACAATCTCACCCGGGAGAACGTGCTGAAGCAGGCCACCAATCTCAGCGGCATCGAGCTTCCGATGCTGTTGCCGGGCATCACCATCCAGACCACGCCGCAGGATTACGCGGCGATCACCGAACGCCGCTTCGCCCGTTTCGACGGCAAGACCTGGGTGCTGTTCGGCGACATCGTGGGTGCGGGACCGGCCAAGCAGGCGGCCAAGGACTGACCGCACTGCGCATCGAACGACCGAGGCTCAAACACAAGGACAAGAACAATGCTGACAGCCCAGGACGATCTCATCGGCCACCAGACGCCGCAGCCATTTGCCAAGGCAGGCGGCGGCGACGTCCGCTTCACCGAGCGCTATTGGTACACCGCGCATCCGATCGACGGCAGCGAGCTCTTGATCGATATCGGGCTCGGCTACTATCCGAACCGCAACGTGATGGACGGCTTCGCCGGCATTACCGTCGGCCGCCGCCAGCACAATTTCCGCGCCTCGCGCCGACTCGGAACGCGCCCGCTGGAGACCGAGGTCGGCGGGCTCAGGATCGAGATCGTCGAGGGCAACGGCCTGCACCGGCTGTCGCTCGCCGAGAACCCGTCCGGTATCAGCTTCGCGCTCGAATTCAAGGCGAGCTTTCCGGCTGCGCAGGAGAAGCAGAATTTCCGCGAGCGTAATGGCGTCGTCGAGGAAGACCTCGCCCGCGTCTCGCAGTTCGGCCGCTGGCGCGGCTGGATCGTCGCCGACGGCAAGCGCTACGAGATCGAGCCCGAATTGTGGTGGGGACAGCGTGACCGCTCCTGGGGCCTGCGCTCCGAGATGCGCACCGACGAGGCCAGGCCGCCGGTTGCGACCCATCGCAATTTCTTCTGGACCTGGTCGATGTTCCAGTTTCCGCAGTCGGCGCTGTCGATCTTCATCAAGGAGCGAACGCCCGGCAAGCCGCATTACCTCTCCGGCACCGAGTTCCGCCGCGAGGCCGACGGATCGGTGTCGCATCGCGAGGTCACGTCGGTCGAGCACAGGATCGAGTGGGCCGACGATCCGCTCGGCCAGACCATCGCGACGGCCGACTTCACCTTCGCCTTCGATCGCGGCGCGCCGCGCCAGGTCAGGATGCTGGGATTGCCGATCCGGTTCTATCTCAAGGCCGGCATGTATGGCGGGTTGCAGGGCTGGACCCATGGCGACGACCGCGGCGAGCACGATGCCGCGCACGACGTCTGGAATCTCGACGATGCCGCGACACGGGCCATCGCACGCACGCTGTCGGACCACGTTGTCCGGCTCGAGAGCGGCGGTGAGACCGGATTCGGCATCAGTGAATATGGCGTCGCCGCCGGCTATCCGCTCTATCCCGGACCACAGAAATTCCCGGCGATGTGATCGGGATGGACGGGCAAGGCATCCGCGGCGCGGACGGTGACGCAGCCGCTTGCGATCCATGGGACAATCATGCGGCAGAAGCCGTGGTCTCGCTCGAGGTCATCGCTCCGTTTCGCTATCGCAGCCGCTTCGGCGACGGCAATCTCAACGGGCGATCCTATGGCGGCCAGATCCTCGGCCAGGCGATGATGGCCGCGACGCTGAGCGCACCCGAGGATCGCCCGGCGGCGATGTTGCAGCTCCTGTTCCTGCGCGGCGCCGATCCTGGCCGGCGCATCACCTTCGACGCGCAGGTTCTGCAGGACGGCAAGCGGTTCTCCTCACGCCATGTCTTGGGCCACCAGGGCGATGGGCGAACGGTGCTGAGCGCGCAGGCCACGTTCTGCGCAGCACAGCCGGGCCCACGCCACGCCGCGCCGTTCGCACGCTCGGAGGATCCCGACAGCCTGCCCGATCTCTCCATGATCCCCGACGCACTGATGGCTCAGTTGCGGCCGCTCGGCCCCTACTCGCAGCACATCAAGCCGAGCATGGATTTTCGTATCCCCGAGATCGATCGTCAGCTCTCAGCCTCGTCAGCCGGACCGCGGCTGCGGTTCTGGATCAGAAGCCGGCAGCCGCTTGCCCCGGGTTCCCGCGCCCAGGCGGCGGTGTTCGCCTATCTCTCGGATTGGTGGCTCAACTTCTCCAGCGTCGGCGGCCATCTCCGCGACCTGCAAACACGCGCACCGCTCTATCTGTCGAGCCTCAACCACTGCATCTGGTTTCACCGCGCGTTTTCGCCCGACGCGTGGATGCATGTCGAAACCGAGAGTTCCTGCGCCGATGGCGGCCGCGGGCTGTCGATCGCCCGGGTCCATGATCGCGAGGGAGCGATGCTCGCGACCTCGATCCAGGAAACCCTGATGGTGCATCCGAATGGCGACGCGTAGGCCACGCCGCGCCGGTTGAGCCCACGCCGTGATGGCGGCTGGGTTGCAGTCGATGCCCGCGCCGGTTCCAATGCCTGTTGAATCCCGGCAACACCGCCAGACAAAAACGCGCAATCCTGCAGATTGCGCGTTCAGGATCACGACTGTGCCGCATCCCTGTCAAATCCTGTTCGCGGATGGCGCAACAAAAACACGATTGGGGAAAACCTACATGCAGCAGGCACCGTTGGGCGCACGGAGCGCGGAATCGTCTGGATATGTCCTGTACTTCCAGCTTGCCAGCAATGGCGCGAGACGCGCGTGCAGTCTGACGATCCAGGCGGAGAGTGCCAACGAGGCGGCGCGCATCTTTCGCGAAAACTGGAGCGCGATCGAATCGATGGCGCGCGATGGTGTGAGCACGGGCATGGTCGGCGAGGCACCCGTCAGCCTGGCGATGTCGTGAGCGCATCGCGCGACATGATTTGCATCCGTTGATGCGCGCGGCCTCGGGGCAGAGGCGCGCGACCAATTGACGCATCGATGCGACAGTCAGGTGACGAGGCACAAGGCTCGCACACACGCGCGAGCTTTACCTCGTCTTAGAACGATTCAAATCCTTTCCGGTTAGAGAGATTCAAGTCTGCTCCGGTTCTTTTCGCGCGCGCCGACTGCTAGAGGCCCGGCGTGAACGAGTTCGCGTGAATCGGAAGTCCAAGAGTGCCTGTGAATGCTGATGGCCGTGTTATCGGCGACCGTCGAAATGCCGCCGACAAGGGCCGTACCCATCTGCTGATCGGCGCTGCCTTCCTGTTCGCCGACGTCTCCGCCGCGGCAACGCCGGCAAACGCCCAATCCAGCGTGCCGCTGCCACCGGTGACGGTGGAATCGCCGACACAGAAGCGCAAGCCGGCGGCCAGTTCGGCGCGGCCGGCGCAGCGGACACAGGCTGCCGCCGCGGCGCGGCAACGCGCCCGGAATGCGCAGACGACACCGTCAACGCCGTCGGAGCGCGCAGCCGCGGCCGCCGCGGCACTGAACGAAGCCAAGCTCGGCTATCGCGCGATGCCGAGTTCGACCACATTGCGCAGCGGCGCCTCGCCGCTCGACACCTCGCAAACCGTCAATGTCGTGCCCGAGCAGGTGCTGAAGGATCAGTTGCCGCGCAACCTCGACGACGCACTGGCCAATATCAGCGGCGTCACCCAGGCCAACACGCTGGCCGGCACCCAGGATGCCGTGATGCGTCGCGGCTTCGGCGACAACCGCGACGGCTCGATCATGCGCAACGGCATGCCGCTGGTGCAGGGCCGTAGCCTCAATGCAGCCGTCGAGAGTGTCGAGGTGCTGAAGGGCCCGGCGTCGCTGCTCTATGGCATCATGGACCCCGGCGGCATCGTCAACACCATCAGCAAGCGCCCCGAGCTCTATCAGCACGGCTCGGTGACCCTGCTTGGCTCGACCTACGCCAACAACAAGAGCGGCGCCGACGGCACCATCGATATCACCGGCCCGATCGGCGATCGCGGCCTCGCCTATCGCTTCATCGGCTACGGTGTGAGCGAGGACTATTGGCGTAATTTCGGGCGCCACCGCGAGATGCTGATCGCGCCGTCGCTGGCCTGGTACGGCGAGAAAACCACCGTCCAGCTCAACTACGAGCACCGCGAATTCATCTCGCCGTTCGACCGGGGCACGGCGCTCGATCCCGCAACCAAGGCGCCGCTGGCGATCCCGGCGACGCGCCGGCTCGACGAGCCCTTCAACAACATGTGGGGCACTTCCGACCTGATGCAGGCCTCGGTCGAGCATCGCCTGAACCAGGACTGGAAACTGTTCGCGGCCTACAGCTACAACACCGAGACCTTCAGCGCCAACCAGCTCCGCATCACCGGCATCAAGGCAGGCGTCGAGACCCGCAGCAATGATGGCACGCAGGGCTCGCTCAGCAATGTCAGCTACGGCACCTCTTATCTGCAGGGCAATGTCTGGCTCGGTGGCTTCCGCAACGAAGTGGTGTTCGGCGGCGACGGCCAGTACCGCACGATCTACCGCGACAACCTGATCCGGCAGTCGACGGCGAGCTTCAATGTCTACAATCCGGTCTATGGGCTGATCACGCCGGGGACCACGGTGTCCGCGGTCGACAGCGCCCAGACCGACAAGCTCGGCCAGTGGTCGCTGTTCTTCCAGGACACGCTGCATCTGACCGAGCGTTTCGCGCTGGTCGGCGGCGTGCGCTACATGGATTACGACCAGCTCGCCGGCAAGGGCCGGCCCTTCATCACCAACACCAACGTGTCGGCCGACAAGGTGCTGCCGCTCGGCGGCGCCATCTTCAAGCTCACCGACCAGGTCTCGCTCTATGCGAGCTACACGCAATCGTTGAAGCCGAACTCGACGATCGCGCCATTGAGCAATGGCGGCGGTGTCGTGCTCGGCTCGAACATCGCGCCTGAGGAAGGCACGCAATACGAAGCCGGCCTCAAGTTCGATCTCAACAAGCGCCTCTCCGGCACCGTCGCCGTCTACGACATCGAGAAACGGAACGTGCTGGTGAACCAGCTCGATCCGGTGACCACCTTCAACGTGTACACGGCGGCCGGCAAGGTGCGATCGCGCGGTGCCGAATTCGATGTCACCGGCAGGTTGACCGACAACTGGAGCGTGATCGGTAGCTATGGCTATACCGACGCCCGCGTGACCGAAGACCCGACTTACGCCGGCAAGCAGCTACAGAACGTCGCCATGAATACGGCCTCGCTCTATCTGGTCTATGATTTCGGCACCACCCTGCCCGGCCGGCTCCGGCTCGGCGGCGGTGCGCGCTATGTCGGCGACCGGCCCGGCGATGCGAACAACAGCTTCGTGCTGCCGTCCTACACGGTCGCGGACATCTTCGCGACCTACGAGACCAAGGTCGACACGCTGCCGGTCATCTATCAGTTCAACGTCAAGAACCTGTTCGACACCGTCTACTATCCCTCCGCTGTCAGCAATCTGGCCGTGGCGATGGGCGATGCGCGGCGCTTCTCGCTCTCGGCCACGGTGAAATTCTAGCATGGGCACGGCGCTGACAGCGATCGGGGTGCTGGCCGTCCTGGCCGCGACCGCTTTCGCATGCGCCACGGTCCGGGCCGATGAGCTGACGCTGTATTCGACCCGGGAGGCCAATCTGCTTGGACCCGTCACCTCGGCCTTCACGGCAGC
>CALRXG020000215.1:0-11095 GCA_943372075.1 Bordetella parapertussis
GGAAGGAGCGCCCAGCCCGTCACTTCTGCCTCGCCTTCAAGATGTCGCCGACCTGCGGCACGTCCTTGTCGCCACGGCCCGAGAGATTGACCACCATCAGGTGATCTTTCGGCCGCTGCGGCGCGAGTTCGGACAATTTCGCGATCGCATGCGCGGATTCCAGCGCAGGAATGATGCCTTCGAGCCGCGACAGCAGCTGGAACGCGGCCAGCGCTTCCTCGTCGGTCGCCGAGAGATACTTCACGCGGCCGGTCTCGTGCAGCCATGCATGCTCGGGGCCGATGCCGGGATAATCGAGGCCGGCCGAGATCGAATGCGCTTCCTCGATCTGGCCGTCGGCGTCCATCAACAGATAGGTGCGGTTGCCGTGCAACACGCCGGGACGTCCGCCGGCGAGCGAGGCCGCGTGCAGTTGCGTCAGCCCGTGGCCGGCGGCCTCGACGCCGAAGATCTCGACCGAGGGATCGTCGAGGAACGGATGGAACAGGCCCATCGCATTGGAGCCGCCGCCGATGCAGGCGATCAGCGAGTCCGGCAGGCGGCCTTCGGCCTCCTGCATCTGCGTGCGCGTTTCATGGCCGATGATCGACTGGAAGTCGCGCACCATCATCGGATAGGGGTGCGGGCCCGCGACCGTGCCGATGCAATAGAAGGTGTTGTGCACGTTGGTGACCCAGTCGCGCAGCGCGTCGTTCATCGCGTCCTTCAGCGTGCGCGCGCCCGACTGCACCGGGACCACCTTGGCGCCGAGCATCTCCATGCGGATCACGTTCGGCTGCTGCCGCTCGACGTCGACAGCGCCCATATAGACCACGCATTCGAGCCCGAACCGCGCGCACAGCGTCGCCGTCGCCACGCCATGCTGGCCGGCGCCGGTCTCGGCGATGATGCGCTTCTTGCCCATGCGGCGCGCGACCATGATCTGGCCGAGCACGTTGTTGACCTTGTGCGAACCGGTGTGGTTGAGCTCCTCGCGCTTCAGATAGATCTTGGCGCCGCCGAGATGCTCGGTGAGCCGTTCGGCGAAATAGAGCGGCGAGGGACGACCGACATAGTCCTTCAGATAGACGTTCATCTCGGCCTGGAATGCCGGATCGGCCTTGGCCTCGGCATAGGCCTTTTCCAGATCGAGGATCAGCGGCATCAGCGTTTCCGCGACGAATCGTCCGCCGAAAATGCCGAAATGCCCGCGCTCGTCGGGACCGCTGCGGAAGGAATTGGGCAAGTTTGGATTCATCGAACCATCAGTTCTTGGGTTGCGCGTGCGGCGCGGATGAAGGCGCGGATCAATTCGGGATCCTTGACGCCGGGTGTGCGCTCGACGCCCGACGAGACGTCGACGCCGCCGGCGCGGGTGACGCCGACGGCTTCAGCGACATTGCCGGCGTTGAGGCCGCCGGAGACCATATAGGGCAGCGCCAGATCGAGATGGTCCAGCACATGCCAATCGAACGGCGCGCCGAGACCGCCCGGCCGCGTCGCATCCTTCGGCGCGCGGGCATCGAACAGGATGCGGTCAGCGACGCCGGCATAGCCCGGCAGGGCTGCGAGATCGGCCGAGGTCTCGACCGGCAGCGCCTTCATCAGCGGCAGTCCGAATTTCTGCTTGATGTCGCGCAGCCGCGCCGTGGTCTCCTTGCCGTGCAGTTGCAGGATATCCGGCCGCAGCGTCTCGACGATATTTTCCAGGGTCGCGTCGTCGGCATCGACGGTCAGCGCGACCTTGACGGCGCGGCCCTTGGCCTGTTTGCCGAGCTCGCGCGCGGTCTCGAGGCTGATATGGCGCGGCGACGGAGGAAAGAACACGAAGCCTACCATGTCCGCGCCGCCGTCGAGCGCGACGTCGAGCGTCTCGCGCGTGGACAGGCCACAGATTTTGACGAGCAGGGGCATGGTCTCGAAACAGGTCTCAGAACAGGTTTTCGGGCGGCCGGAACCGAGGTGAACCCTGGTCCGACGGGGCGGGTTCTACAACGTCGCGCCCTGCTTGTCTCGCCCATTGGGCCCGTAAAAGCCGAGCTGGGCGGGAGCCGGGCGGCGCTGCGCCTCGTCCCGGGAGGCAGCGGCCCTCAGGTCGGCGAGCTCGGCGCGAACGTGGCGGGCGTCAGCCTCGTGCTGCCGGGCCGCGCGACGCCAGCGCCCCTGCTTGAACCAGGTCGCCATGCCGCCTGCGATCACGCCCAGGATCGCGGAGGCGATGATGACGACGAACAGCGGCAGTGTGACCGCAACCGTCGGGGTCACAGAGTTGAACGGATCAAACGACACCGTCACCCAGTGCCGGTTGGCCACCGCGAAGATCAGGAAGATCAGTCCGAGCGGAATGACGACCACTGCCGTGAAGAACTTTCGCATGACCATCTCTCGCAGCGATGGAGAAAGCACGGGCGCATCACCCGCAACACGGCAACGGCGACGCGTCGGCCTTGTTAGGCGTCAGCCTTGGGCGCGTCGATCTTGGAGGCTCCCGCCTCGGCCTCGTCGCGATTGAGGCGTTCGCGCATTTCCTTGCCGGTCTTGAAGAACGGCACGCTCTTCTGGTCGACCGGCACGTGCTCGCCGGTGCGCGGATTGCGGCCGGCGCGCGCCGGGCGATGCTTCACCGAGAACGCGCCAAAACCACGCAGTTCGACGCGGTCGCCACGCGCCAGCGCCGCAACGATTTCATCGAGAATCGCATTCACAATGTTCTCGACATCCCGCTGATAGAGGTGCGGGTTGTGCTCGGCGATACGCTGAACAAGTTCGGATTTGATCATCGAAAATGGGATCCCGGCTCTTGCGGAGAACCATTTCCGTGAAAATGCCGTGCACTGTCAAGACGCTAAATCGATTTAGGCCGCCGTGAAATCGCGTGACAAATAGCCCAATTGGGGCATGCGGCGATTCCCGCAGAGCGGGAATTCATCGGCGAGTACGCCTTTGGCAATCATTCAGTTGGTTCCCGCCGGGCTCCACAGCGCCAGCATGCCGTCGAGCCCGAGCCGGTCGACCGCCTGGGCCACGCCACCCTGCTCGACCCGCCGCGCAATGGCGCCGAGGCCCAATGCATCGAGCGTGACCGACGCCGCGGTGCGCAGGAAGGTCAGGTCGCTGAATCGCGGACTAAGGCTGTAATTGCGCACCGGAAGGTCGCTCTTGACCTTCTTCTCCGCAACCAGCCAGGCGATTGCGGTCTTCTCATCGCCCAATTGATCGATCAGCTTGAGATCGACCGCCTGGCGGCCGGTGAAGACGCGCCCGTCGGCGACTTTCTCCAGAAGAGCGTCGTCCATGCCGCGCCGTTCCTTCACCAATCCACGGAACCATGCATAGGAGTCCTTGACCAGACCGTCGATCGCCGCGCGGGCTTCCGGGCTGGTCGGCTCGAAACCATTGGGCGCCGCCTTCAGCGGTGAAGATTTGATTTCTTCCATCTTCACGCCGACGGTCTTGAGCAATTCAGAAACGTTCGGAAACTGGAACAGCACGCCGATCGAGCCGACCAGCGAGGTCTGCTGGGCCACGATATGATCGGACGCGATCGCCGTGATGTAGCCGCCCGAGGCAGCCAGTCCCTCGACCACGACGACGAGCGGCTTCTTCGCCTTCAGCTGCATCAGCGAGTCGTAGAGCTGCTCGGAGCCCGCGGTGGTGCCGCCGGGCGAATTGATGTGCACGACAACCGCCGCATAGCTCGACTTGCCGAGCCGTTCCAGCGCCTCGACGCGCTCCTGGTCGCTGCGGATCAGCCCTTCGATATTGATCCGCGCGATCGCGTTCGACGTCGAAAAGGCGCCACGCCCGCCAGCGGCGATCACACCGACGCCGACGATCGCCGCGATCGCGATCACCGCAGCCGCGACACGCCAGAATGTCAGCTTGCGCCTGATACGGCGGCGGTCGACGATCACGTCCGAATCCAGCGACATCCGATCTCTCCAGGAATGGTCAGCGCGCAACCCGCGTTTTGCAGTCGCAGCGTCACTATCAGCTTAGCCAGATACATCAATTGCGACGCAATATGAAGAAAACAAGGCTCTCCGCAGGCGCGACATTCGTAGTGAAACCGTAGCCCGGGTGAAGCCAACGGGCTACAGGCTCCGGCAATGCGCACGGCTCCAAACAAAAAGGCCCCGGCTTTCGCCGGGGCCTGATTGATCGCGTCGGCCGAGCCAACGCTTACTTGTCGGTGCCGCGGTTCTTGAGCGCGGTGCCGAGGATGTCGCCGAGTGTCGCACCCGAATCGGAGGAGCCGTACTGCGCGATGGCTTCCTTCTCTTCGGCGACTTCCAGCGCCTTGATCGAGACCTGCACCTTGCGGGCCTTCTTGTCGAACTGGATGACGCGGGCATCGACCTTCTCGCCGACGGCAAAGCGTTCGGCGCGCTGATCGTTGCGATCGCGGGCCAGCTCGGACCGCTTGATGAAGGTGGTGAACTCGGTGCCCGAGATCCGGACCTCGATGCCGCTCTCCTTCACTTCGAGCACTTCGCAGGTCACGACCGCGCCCTTCTTGACGTCGCCCGGCTCGGCGAAGGGGTCGCCTTCGAGCTGCTTGACGCCGAGCGAGATCCGCTCCTTCTCGACATCGACATCGAGCACCACGGCCTTGACCATGTCGCCCTTCTTGAAGTTGTCGATGACCTGCTCGCCCGGAAGCTTCCAGTCGAGGTCGGAGAGATGGACCATGCCGTCGACGTCGCCGTCGAGGCCGAGGAACAGACCGAACTCGGTCTTGTTCTTGACCTCGCCTTCGACCACCGATCCGACCGGGAACTTCTCGACGAAGACTTCCCAGGGATTGCGCATGGTCTGCTTGAGACCGAGCGAGATGCGGCGCTTGACCGAATCCACTTCCAGCACCTGCACTTCGACTTCCTGCGAGGTCGAAACGATCTTGCCGGGGTGCATGTTCTTCTTGGTCCACGACATCTCGGAGACGTGGATCAGGCCTTCGATGCCCGGCTCGAGCTCGACGAACGCGCCGTAGTCGGTGATGTTGGTGACGCGGCCGGTGAAGCGGGCACCCAGCGGGTACTTGGCTTCGATGCCCTGCCACGGATCATCCAGCAGCTGCTTCATGCCCAGCGAGATGCGGTGCGTCTCGTGGTTGATCTTGATGATCTTGACCTTCACGGTCTGGCCGATGGTCAACACCTCGGTCGGGTGGTTGACACGGCGCCAGGCGATATCGGTCACGTGCAGCAGGCCGTCGATGCCGCCGAGATCAACGAACGCACCGTAATCGGTGATGTTCTTGACCACGCCGTCGATCACCTGACCTTCTTCGAGGTTCTGCACCAGTTCCTGGCGCTGCTCGGCGCGGGTCTCTTCGAGAACCGTGCGGCGCGACACCACGATGTTGCCGCGGCGGCGGTCCATCTTGAGGATCTGGAACGGCTGCGAGTTGTTCATCAGCGGCGCAACGTCGCGGATCGGACGAATGTCGACCTGCGAGCGCGGCAGGAAGGCCACCGCACCGTCGAGGTCGACCGTGAAGCCGCCCTTGACCTGGTTGAAGATGACGCCGTTGACCTTTTCGTTGTTCTGGAACGCCTTCTCGAGCTTGCCCCAGCTTTCCTCGCGGCGCGCCTTGTCGCGCGACAGCACGGCTTCGCCGAGCGCATTCTCGATACGATCGAGGAACACCTCGACGGTGTCGCCGACCTTCAGATCGCTTTCACGGCCGGGGCCAGCGAATTCGCGCAGCGCGACGCGGCCTTCGGTCTTAAGGCCGACATCGATGACGGCCATGTCTTTCTCGATCGCAACAACCTTGCCCTTGATGACCGAGCTTTCCTGCAGATTGCCGCCGGCAAAGGACTCATCAAGCATCGCCGCGAAATCGTCGCGGGTCGGGGAATAGGAAGACGCAGAATTCGAAACCATTTGTTCTCCAGATGCGGGATCTCGCCGGCCGTTCGGGTTGATGGGCGCACCGCGCGTGAAGTGTCAGGGTTCCGCAAACCCTGACGACCGCTCGTTGCAGGAGGTGCAACAGCGGGCCGGCAGTAAAACTGCACGTTCGGTACGTTTGATAGTCCGGAGCCTGAAGCGAAAATATCGACTGCAAGACCTGGGAGCGGGCGTTCCTCCAGATGCGGCGTCAGTTTTGCTTGAGGATGGCTCAAACCCGGCGCCGGCCCGCTCAGACACGGCCTCGACATGGTCGATGGTGGTCCGAACCGCGCTGATATAGCCCTGAGCCCTGCTTTCGGCAAGCAGGAAATGCCCCATTTTGCTGGGTTTTCGGGCCGCCAGGGCGCTTTCGCGCCGGCTCCCCTAGCGCTTGGCGCGCGCCGCCTCGACGATGGCGATGGCCGCGCGGACGCCGGCCTCGATGTCGAGGTTGGAATTGTCCAGGGTGTGGGCATCGGCGGCCGGCCGCAACGGCGCAATGGCCCGGTTCTGGTCCCGCTCGTCGCGCTTGATGATGTCGGCGAGCACCGCCGCCTCGTCGGCGTCCTCGCCGCGGGCGCGGGCTTCCAGGGTGCGCCGCCGAGCCCGTACCTTGGGGTCGGCGACCACGAAGATCTTCACATCGGCATCCGGGCAGATCACGGTGCCGATGTCGCGCCCATCCAGCACCGCACCGGGCGGATCGGCGGCGAACTGGCGCTGGAAGCTGACCAGCGCCTCGCGCACCTTGGGAAAGGCCGAGACGACGGATGCGCCCTCGCCGACCTTCTGGGTCTTCAGGATCGGATTGCCGAATTTCTCGGGGTCGAGCTCCAGGGCCACGGCCACCGCCAGCGCCTCATCGTTGAGGTCGGCGCCCTGCGCCATCATCGCATACGCCACCGCGCGGTAGATCACGCCGGTGTCGAGATGCCGATAGCCGTAATGGTGGGCAAGCCGCTTGCCGAGCGTGCCCTTGCCCGAGGCGGCGGGTCCGTCGATGGCGATGATCATGCGAAGTCGGCTCCGAGCGTGCGCATCATCGGGATGAAGTCCGGAAAACTGGTGGCGATGAAGCCGGTATCGTCAATCTTGACCGGCTGATCCGCGGCACAGCCCATCACCAGTGCCGACATCGCGATGCGATGATCCATATGGGTGGCAACGAGGCCGCCACCCGGAACATGGCCACGGCCCTCGACGATCAGATCGTCGCCGGAGACATCGACCTTGACGCCGTTGACGCGCAGCATGTCCGCGGTCGCTTCGAGCCGGTCGGACTCCTTGACCCGCAGCTCCTGCAGCCCGCGCATGATCGTGGTGCCTTCGGCAAATGCGGCCGCAACCGCGAGCACCAGATATTCGTCGATCATCGACGGCGCGCGCTCCGGCGGCACCTCGACGCCCCGGAGCTTGGAGGAACGCACGCGCAGTTGCGCCATCGGCTCGCCGGCGTCGCCGCGCACATCGCTCTCCTCGATGGAAGCGCCCATCTCGCGCAGCGTGGTGAACAGGCCGGTGCGCAGCGGATTGGTCATGACGTCGGCAAACACCACGTCGGATCCTTCGACAATCAGGGCCGCCACGATCGGGAACGCCGCCGAAGATGGATCGGCCGGCACCACGACATTGGCGCCGTGCAGCTCGGGCTCGCCGTTCAATGTGATCCTGCGGCCGTGGCTGCCTTCCTTCTCCGACGTGATCTCGGCGCCGAAATGCTTCAGCATCAACTCGGTGTGGTCGCGGCTCGCTTCCTGCTCGATGACCGTGGTGACGCCGGGTGCTGACAGGCCGGCCAGCAGCACCGCCGACTTGATCTGGGCCGAGGCGACCGGGGTCTTGTAGACGATCGGCACCGGGTAGCGGGCACCATGCAGGGTGAGCGGCAGCCGGCCGCCCTCCTTGATATCGCTGGTGCGGGCGCCCATCAGCTCGAGCGGATCGAGGATGCGGCGCATCGGCCGCGACCGCAGCGAGGCATCGCCATCGAAGACGGCCGCGATCGGACAGCCCGCCACCGCCCCCATCACCAGCCGGCAGCCGGTGCCCGAATTGCCGAAATCGAGCGGGCCGGCGGGCTGGGCGAAGCCGCCGACGCCAACACCTGCGACCGACCAGGTGAACGGCGCCGTGCGCTCCACCTTGGCGCCCAGCGCGCGCATGGATTTGGCGGTATTGAGGACGTCCTCGCCCTCCAACAGGCCGGAAATCCGGGTCTCGCCGACCGAAAGCGCCCCCAGGATCAGGGCGCGGTGGGAGATCGACTTGTCGCCGGGAACGCGCACCTTGCCGGCCAGGGGGCCGCAAGCGCGCGATTCCAGCGGGGTGGGGGTGTCAGAATGGGCCAAGATCGTGTCCTCTCGCGCCGCGGCAGGTATCACATGGGCAACACCGCGTCACGCGCCCGTCACTTGCGCGCAAAGCGCTATTGACAGCGGCTCCTCAACTAGCCAAGTGAAGCACCGTTTTTCAGCAAAATTCTGGGATGACCACGTTGGCCAAGTCCGAGCTCGGAACCAAGCGCATTTGCCCGACCACGGGCAAGAAGTTCTACGACCTCAATAAGAACCCGGTGATTTCGCCCTACACCGGCGAGGTCGTGCCGATCGCGCCGGTCGCGCCGCCGCGGGGCCGTGGCGCCACCGTCAGCTCGCCGGCGACCGCCGCCGACATGCCGGAGCCGGCCGAGGCGGAAGAAATGGTCTCGCTCGAGGAGGCCGATGCCGAGGAGAACACCGGCAAGGTCAAGGCCCAGGTTCCCGAGTCCGAGGACGATATCGAGGTCGATGAGACCATCGATGACGATGATGACGACGATTCGACCTTCATCGCCGACGAAGAAGAGGGCGATGAGGACGTCACCGACATCATTGGTGACGTCGGAGGCGACGAAGAGACTTGAGATCGCCGCCGATCTGTGATCAACGGTGCATCCTCCCGAGTCGCCTAGGACTCGGAGGCCGGGCAGGATCCTGAGGGGTCCGCCCAAACTGGACTAAGGGGCCATAGCTCAGCTGGGAGAGCGCTTGCATGGCATGCAAGAGGTCGGCGGTTCGATCCCGCCTGGCTCCACCAGCCTTCGCTCGCTTCGCGAGCTACGGCTCGGCAAGCCCGGGAAGTCCCTCGTAGCGAAGTGAGCGAAGGCTGCCGCGGCGTAGCCCGAAGGGCGAAGCCGGGCTCTCACCGAAATTCAGATGCGTTAGCATCGACCCCATCAATTCGTGGGGGTCCGATGAAATACGTCTACATCCTCGAGAGCGTTGACTGCCTGCACTTCTACGTCGGGCTTACCGACGATCTGCGCGCCAGACTTGCCAAACACAACGCTGGCGAAGTGCCGCATACATCGAAGTATGGGCCTTGGCGGCTGAAGACCTATATTGCCTTCAGCGACGAGAAGCAGGCTGTCGCTTTTGAGAAATACCTGAAGTCAGCCTCCGGCCGCGCCTTCGCCAAAAAACGCCTCTAGCCGCCGCCCGCCTCCTACTCCCCCAGCACCGCATTCAACCGATCGCGTAGCGCGACGATCTCGTCCTTCATTGCCAGCAATTCCCCGACCGAGCAGTCCGACGCAGCGAGGATCGATTGCGGGACCGCCTTGGCTTTTTCGCGCAGTGCATGGCCCTGCGCGGTCAGTGCGATCAGCACCACCCGCTCGTCCTCGGTGCTGCGGGTTCGCTTGATCAACGCCGCCGCCTCAAGCCGCTTCAGCAGCGGCGTCAGGGTGCCGGAATCCAGGAACAGGCGCTCGCCGAGGTCCTTGACCGGCACGTCGTCGCGCTCCCACAGCGCCAGCATCACCAGGTACTGCGGATAGGTCAGCCCGAGCCGGTCGAGCAGCGGCTTGTAGACGCGGTTGAAGGCGTGCGCGGTCGAATAGACCGCAAAGCAGATCTGGTTGTCGAGCCGCAGCGCCTGATCCGCCGCCGTCTGTTTCCTGACCATGATTCCCATCGAATCCATCCCGTTTCCGGGTCATTCTGGGCTCGCAAGACCGCGAATTCAATTGCGAACAATTAAATGTGAGGCTGCGCATTTTGTATTGCACACAATTCAATTGCATGCGATAGATCGATCGTCGAATTCAAACCCGAGGGAGAGACGACCATGTCAGTCAACGTGCTCTACAAGACCAGCGCCAAGGCAACCGGCGGCCGCGACGGCCATGCGGCAACGCTCGACGGCGCGCTCGACGTCAAGCTCACCACCCCGAAGGAGCTCGGCGGCGGCGGTGGCGCCGGCAATAATCCGGAGCAGCTGTTCGCGGCCGGCTATGCCGCCTGTTTCATCGGTGCCATGAAGTTCGTGGCCTCGCAGGGCGGCCCCAAGGTTCCGGCCGACGCCGCGGTGACCTCGACGGTCGGAATCGGCCCGCGCTCGGAAGGTGGCTTCGGCCTCGCCGTCGACCTCGCCGTCTCGCTGCCCGGCCTGTCCCGTGCCGACGCCGAGGCGCTGGTCGAGAAGGCCCACCAGGTGTGCCCCTATTCCAACGCGACCCGCGGCAATGTCGACGTCAAGCTGACCGTCGTCTAATTCAGCTCTCGCCAATAGTCCGCCACGCCTGCCGCGTGGCGGACTATTTGTTTGCATTCGAGATGCCAGTTCGCTCTCTCCGGTTCGCTTGGCGAACGCATGCGCCGCCTGCTGCATGGGCCTGCGCCGATCAGAGCATTGCTGCCTCGGCCGAAGACCGTTAGCTCTGGGACCCTCGTTTTTCTGATCCCAACTGAGCGAAGGTTGTTTCCATGAATACCCCTGCGGCTACGGGCGCGATGACCGGCCTGCGCGTGATCGATCTGACGCGCGTGCTCGGCGGTCCGTATTGCACCCAGATCCTCGCCGACCACGGCGCCGACGTGATCAAGGTCGAGCCGCCCGCCGGCGACGAGGTGCGCGACTGGGGCCCTCCCTTCCATGACGAAGACGCGGCCTATTTCGTCGGCATCAACCGCAACAAGCGCTCGATCGGCCTCGACCTCGCCTCCGAAGGCGGCCGCGTGGTGCTGATGAAGATGCTCGAAACCGCCGACGTGCTGATCGAGAATTTCAAGCCGGGCACGCTCGACAAATGGGGCATCGGCAACGACGTGCTGCGCGCGAAGTTTCCGCGCCTGGTGCATTGCCGGATCTCGGGCTTCGGAGCCGACGGCCCGCGCGGCGGCAATCCCGGCTACGACGCGATCATCCAGGCGATGACCGGCATGATCGCGGCGAC
>CALRXG020000216.1:0-11086 GCA_943372075.1 Bordetella parapertussis
ATGCCGACCCCGACATTGATCATGGTCACCGTCAGCAGATAATTGCCGAGATGGGTCTCGAGTTCGTTGAGGATCCGCAGCGTGCGCAGCCGTGCCGCGCGTTCGCTGAAGGTCATCACCAGGGCGCGGCGCAGATCCTTCCAGCTCGCGATGAACAGGATCAGGGTCGCGATGAACAGCAGGAATTCGGCGAAGGTCGGCGACAAGAACTCCAGCGTCGGCTGCACCCATTCGAATTTCGGCAGCTGGAACGTGGCCAGCGTGTCGGAGCCGCCGACCATGCTCTGTAGCTCCTGCCATAGCGCCAGCGGCCGGTCGAACACGTGCAGCTTCTCCTTCAGCATCGCGCCGAGTTCGGGCAGCCGCGAGCTCCACTCCATGACCGGCGAGGCGATCAGCCCGACCATGAAGGCGACCGCGGCGCCGACCGCGATCACGATCAGCACGGCGCCGAGCGCGCGCGGGATCCGGTAGCGTTCGAGCAGGCTCGCAGCCGGCGACAGCATGGTGCCGACAATGAAGGCCATCGTGATCGGAAGGAAGAAGGCGCGCGCCAGATAGAGCACCGCGACCACGACGATGACCAATAGCGCGACCAGCGCAAAGGCGACGACCTCAGCGCGCCGGATGACCGGCGGCAATTCGGCCTTGCTGTCGGGGACTGGCGTGCCTTCGGGCGCGTTGCCAAGCAGACGTTCACTCGGAAAGGCGCGCACCAAATTCCTCCCGCACGAGGATAACCAACGTCGCGCCGCGAGCCTGCCCCGCGCGCCAAAATGCGCGTAACAACGGTCCGCTCTCGGAGAAGTTCCATCGCGGCTTCGTGAGGCGTGACGGGTTGACAATCGCGCTTTCGGGACGATTCGCGGCGGAACTCCTGCGCGGTCCCGCGCGTTAGATCGTCACAGCATCACCACGATGCGCATCCCGTGCAGGGGCAGCACATGACAGAGCAGTCTCTCTCCAGCCGCCGGCTTGCGTCGCGCGCCGCGCGGACCCTTGCCTTCGCCAGCGTCTTGTTCGTGACGCCGTTCGTCCTCACCAGTCCGGCCAGCGCCCAGGTCAGTTCTTCCGCGCTCGGCTATGCGTCGACACAGCCCGGCGCCTATCCCTCCGACGAGGTGATGAACGATCCCTCGACCGAAGCCACCGAGGACGGCGCGCTGCCGGCGCGGCTGCGTCCGACCACGGTCGCACTCAATACGACCGAGGCGCCCGGCACCATCATCATCGATACCGGCAACACCGCGCTGTATTACGTGCTCGGCGGCGGCCGGGCGATCCGCTACGGCGTCGGCGTCGGCCGCGAGGGCTTTACCTGGGCCGGCACGCAGACCATCACCCGCAAGGCGGAATGGCCGGACTGGCATCCGCCGGCCGAGATGATCAAGCGCCAGCCCTATCTGCCGCGCTTCATGGCCGGTGGCCCGGGCAACCCGCTCGGCGCCCGCGCAATGTATCTCGGCTCAAGCGAGTACCGCATCCACGGCACCAATGATCCCACGACGATCGGGAAGTTCGTGTCGTCGGGCTGTATCCGCCTGACCAATGAAGACGTCTCCGACTTGTTCAGCCGGGTCGATGTCGGCACCAAGGTCGTGGTGCTGCCGAAGAACGCAGCCCATCTGGCCGCGCGTGAGATCGGCCCGGCCACGACGCAGATCTCGGCCCGGCCGATGCCGCTGCAGCCGCGTCCCGCGGTCATGACGCTGCCGTCGGGCCGTCAGGCAATGAACATCCCGGCCGGTTCGTCGTTGTACTGAGCATCGGCGTTGCACCGGGGACCGGTATGATGAAGCTCAATTCCAGGCGGTGGGCGTTCGGGACGGCGGCATTGCTCGCTTTGTCCCTCGCGCCCGCGGCACAAGCCCAGGATTTCTTCTCGCAACTGTTCGGCGGCTTCATGCAGGGCCGGCCGCCGGTGATCCGGATGCCGTTCGATGACGGTCCGGCGCCGATGGCGCCGCGGGTCGAACGCCGTCCGCGCTATGAGGTGGGCCAGGCCTATTGCGTGCGCACCTGCGACGGCCGCTACTTCCCGCTGGCGGCGACCGGCAACCAGAGCAAGGCGGAAAGCTGCAACAGCTTCTGTCCGGCGAGCGCGACCGAGGTGGTCTATGGCGGCAACATCGACAATGCCGCGACCGAAGACGGCAAGCCGTATTCCGAGCTGCCGAACGCATTCCGCTATCGCGACGAGATCGTCTCGGGCTGCACCTGCAACGGCAAGGACCCTGTCGGCCTCGCCGCGGTGAAGATCGAGGACGATCCGACCTTGCGCAAGGGAGACATCGTCGCCGGCAAGGATGGATTGATGTCGGTCGGACGTCCTGACCGCCGCGGCGCATCGCTCAACTTCACGCCGGCGCCGGATCGCGTCCGCGCCAAATACGAGCGCGCGCCGGTGCTGGCGCGCGAATAGCGCAGCCTGGACGGCGCGGCCATATTCGGTTCCAGGTTTGGGAACCGGCCTTCCTCTCGCACGTTAGTTCGGTGCGAACAGCACATTCACCGATGCCATCAGGGGGCCCCGCATGCTCGTCGGCGTACTCGTCACTTTCCTTGTCGTTATCCTGGTTCTTTATCTCATCAACATGCTGCCGCTCGACGGCCGCGCCAAGCAGATCGCGCGCGTCGTCGTCATCATCATCGGCATCGTGTCGCTGCTGAAATATCTCGCGGTATTTTAACCCCCGAAGCAATCCATGCCTCCGCAAATGGATTGCTTCGCTTCGCTCGCAATGACGTGGATGCAGCAGTGCATCGCCAACAAAAAAGCCCCGGCGTATCGCCGGGGCTTTTGCCTGTCGCGGGATTCGCGGATTAGCCCGCTGCCTTGGCCTCGCGGCGGCGTGCGGTGAGGATGTATTCGGTGTAGCCGTTCGGCTGGGTACGACCCTCGAAGACCAGATCGCAGGCGGCCTTGAACGCGACGCCATCGAATGACGGCGCCATCGGCTTGTAGAGGCTGTCGCCGGCATTCTGCTTGTCGACCACGACCGCCATCCGCTTCAGCGATTCCATCACCTGATCCTTGGTGATGATACCCTGATGCAGCCAGTTCGCCAGATGCTGGCTCGAGATGCGCAGCGTGGCGCGATCTTCCATCAGGCCGACGTCGTGGATGTCAGGCACCTTGGAGCAGCCGACGCCCTGGTCGATCCAGCGCACGACGTAACCCAGGATGCCCTGGCAGTTGTTGTCGATCTCCTGCTTGACGTCGTCGGGCGCCCAGTTCGACTGCGACACCGGAATGGTGAGGATGTCGGACAGCTTGGCGCGGGGGCCGCCCTTGGCGAGTTCCTGCTGGCGGGCGATCACGTTGACCTGGTGATAGTGCAGCGCGTGCAGCGTGGCGGCGGTCGGTGACGGCACCCAGGCGGTGGTGGCGCCGGCCTGCGGATGGCCGATCTTCTGCGCCAGCATGTCGGCCATCTTGTCGGGCGCGGCCCACATGCCCTTGCCGATCTGGGCATGGCCGGGCAGGCCGTCGACGAGACCGGTGTCGACGTTCCAGTCCTCATAGGCCTTGATCCAGGGCTGCGCCTTCATGTCGTTCTTGCGGATCATCGGACCCGCTTCCATCGAGGTGTGGATCTCGTCGCCGGTGCGGTCGAGGAAGCCGGTGTTGATGAACATGATGCGCTTGGAGGCGCGCTGGATGCAGGCCTTGAGGTTGACCGTGGTGCGGCGCTCCTCGTCCATGATGCCGACCTTGATGGTGTTCTCCGGCAGGCCGAGCATCTTCTCGACCTCGGCGAACAGGTCGCAGGTCAGCGTCACCTCGTCGGGGCCGTGCATCTTCGGCTTGACGATATAGACCGAGCCGGTGCGGCTGTTCTTGGTCTTCGAGTTGCCCTTGAGGTCGTGGATCGCGAGCAGCCCGGCGACCGCGGCATCGAGCAGGCCTTCCGGAATCTCCTCGCCCTTGGCGTCGAGCACGGCGTCGGTGAACATGTGGTGGCCGACATTGCGCATCAGCAGCAGGCTGCGGCCGTGCAGCTTCAGCTCACCTCCGTCGGGCTTCTTGTAGACGCGGTCGGCATTGAGCGCGCGGGTCTGGGTCTTGCCGCCCTTCTCGAAATCGGCCGACAGCGTGCCGTTCATCAGGCCGAGCGTGTTGCGATAGACCAGCACCTTGTCCTCGGCATCGACGGCGGCGACCGAGTCTTCCATGTCGAGAATGGTGGAAACCGCCGATTCCAAGATCATGTCGGCGACCCCGGCCGGATCGTCCTTGCCGATCGCGTTGTTGCGGTCGATCTTGACCTCGACATGCATGCCGTTGTTGACGAGCAGGATCGCGCTCGGAGACGCGGCATCGCCCTGATAGCCGGCGAATTGCGCGCCGTTCTTCAGCGCGGTGGCGTTGCCGCTCTTCAGCTTGGCCGAGAGCTGGCCCGAGATCACGCTGTAGGAGGTCACGTCGGTGTGGCTCGCGGTCGCAAGCGGCGCGGCGGCGTCGAGGAAGGCCTTGGCCTTGGCGATCACCTTGTCGCCGCGGGCCTTGTTGTAGCCACGGCCGGCCTCGCTCGGATCGTGCGGGATCGCGTCGGTGCCGTAGAAGGCGTCGTACAGCGAGCCCCAGCGCGCGTTGGCGGCGTTCAGCGCGTAGCGGGCGTTGGTCAGCGGCACCACGAGCTGAGGGCCGCAGATCTTGCCGATCTCTTCGTCCACATTGGCCGTTTCGACCTTGTGGGTCGCCGGCTCCGGCAGCAGATAGCCGATCTCCTTGAGGAAGGCGGTGTAGGCATTGATGTCGAACGCCTTGCCCTTGTGGGCGCGATGCCAGTCGTCGATCTTGGCCTGCAGCGTGTCGCGCACGGCGAGCAGTTCGCGGTTCTTCGGTCCGAGCTTCTGGATAATGGCGGCAAGTCCGGCCCAGAACGCGTCCGGCGCGATCCCGGTCTTGGGCGTCGCCTCCTTGGCGATGAAATCGAACAGGACAGGGGCGATCTTCAATCCATGGGCATCGACACGAGTCATGATGGGCTTTCTCAAAGAAATGGGGCGTTTAGGCGCTGTTTTCGAACGAAATCAGCAAAAAACGCGCCAAAGGGCCGCGTTCACGGCTCTTTTAGCCTTAAAGTCACGGCTCTGAGAAGGCCCCTTTCCGGCCCGACGTTGCAGCGTTATGCGGCTCTGCGCCGATCAGGGCGCTCTGGTTCGGACTTTGGCGGCGATCAGCAATGCCGCAAGCACCAGGGGAATGGCGCCGGCCACGAACACAGCCGCGGGGCCCATCAGATCAAGGACAAGTCCGCCGCCGGCCGCGCCCATCGTGATGCCGAGAAAAATCGAGGCCACGGTCATTCCGGTCCCGCTCTCGGTCTCATCGGGGACCATGCGGGTGATCCAGGTCGTCGTCGCCACCGGGACGCCGCTGAACGCGAATCCCCAGAGCGCGACCAGCACCAGAGCAGGCACGACGTCCTTGCCGAAGGCCGCGAGCAGCAGGCCGAGCACGCTGATCGCGACGGGCATGATGATCAGCGTGAGCTTGAGTTTGTGTTCGGCCATCACCCCGCTCACGAACGAGCCGAGATAGTTGGCGACGCCGAAGGCGAGCAAGGTTGCGGCGACACCAGCGGCGCCAAGCCCGGTCACGCTCTCAAGGAACGGACGGATGTAGCCGAAATAGCCGAAGTGTCCGGTGAACACCAAGGTTGCCGCCAGGATGCCGGCGCCGATCCCTGGCCGTGTCAGGATATCGATCAGCGTGCCGAACCCGGCTTCTCCCCTCGGCGAGAGAGGCGGCAACACCAGTGCCTGGATCACGAACACGATTGCGCCAAACGCCGTCGCCAGCAGGAACACGGCCCGCCAGCTCACCACTTCGCCGAGATAGCTGCCAACGGGCACGGCGATGATCATCGCGGCGGGGATGCCGCTCATCACGATCGACAGGGCCCGGGGGACCAGCAGCGGCGGCACCAGCCTGATCGTCGTCGCCGCTGCCATCGCCCAGAAGCCGCCGAGAGCGAGGCCAAGCACCAGTCGCGCCGCAAGCAGGAACGTGATGTTCGGCGCCAGCGCCACCAGCAGGTTGGAGATGACCAGCAGAATCGAGAAGCTCAGCAGCACCGGCTTTCGATTGAAGCTGCGTGTCAGCGTCGGTGTGAACAAGGCGCCGACCAGGCCGGCCAGCGAGGTCGTCGTCACCGCCTGACCGGCGAGGCCCGGACTGACAGCGAGGTCCCTTGCCATCGGCGTCAGCAGACCCGATGGCAGGAACTCCGCCGTCAGAAGCGCGGTAACGCCCAGCATCATTGCGGCGACGGCGCCCCAGGCGGGCATGGTCTGCTCGTCAACCTTGAGCGCAACGTGTTCCGGTGCGAGCGCGACGGCATCGGCGTGCGCCAGAGCAGGGTCCAGTTCTTGATCCATGGGGTGAGACTTCCATCTAATGCTGCACCGCCGCAGACATAGGCTGGAGGTTTTGGACAATCTATGCCATAGACACTCCAATGTTTGATCATTCGTCCAAATTGCCTATAGCCAATACGGCAACCACCTCCGTCGACCTGGTGAGCGAATTGCTGCTCGGCATGCGGCTCGAGGGGGTTCATTACCGGCGGGTCGAGACCAGGGCGCCGTTCGGTTTTCGTTTCGCAACACCCTACGGGCGCGCGCAATTTCACTTCGTTGCGCATGGCACGGCGCTGCTGCGCTACGCCGACACGTCGCTGCTCTCCCTCGGCTGCGGTGACGCGATTTTCCTGCCGCGCGGCGGCGTGCATGATCTCGTCTCGGCTCCGGACGAGCCGAGCTGCGATGTCGAGGATTTCGACACCGAAACCCTGTGCGGCAATGTCGATGTGACATCGGCCTGTCCCGCCGGAAGCCTGGACGGCGATCAGGTTCTCGTCTTCAGCGCCTGCATGAATTTCGATCTTGGCGGCATGCGCCCGCTGATCGCCTTGATGCCCGAGGTGATGCGGGCCGACACTTTGCTGGTGCGCCAGCCTGAAATCGAACCGATGCTCAAAGCCATGGAGCGGGAGACCTGCACGCCGCGGGCTGGCTCGGTCGGCATCATGGCTCGGCTCGCCGACGTTCTTGCCGCATCGATCGTGCGCGGCTGGGTGGAATGCGGCGGCGACAACGCCATGGGTTGGTTCGAGGCGTTGCGCGATCCGCGTCTTGGCCGTGCACTCGGCGCGCTGCATCGCGCGCCCGGCCGCAATTGGACGGTTGCCGAATTGGCGATGGAGGCAGGTTGCTCGCGCTCGCTGTTTGCCGAACGCTTCCAGTCGATGACCGGGCTGTCGCCCGCGCGCTATCTGGCCGAACTGCGCATGCGGCTTGCGACACAGTGGATCGAGCATGAGCGGCAGCCGATCGATCTGATCGCCCAACGGCTCGGTTATGCGTCGCAGGCGGCTTTCAGCCGGGCGTTCAAGCGCATCACCGGGCAATCGCCGGGGATGGTGCGGCAGGCGGCCGGAAGCCGTCGCGCGGCAGAGTAGCTCCGCGCGAAGCGGTTGCGTGACGACGCGCCTCTCGTTTCACACGCCGCCGTCATGCCCGCTTCAAGCGGGGCTCCAGTGCGCCGCGGCCTTTCGGCTCAAGCACCGATGTCTCTGGAATACTGGATCGTCCGGTCAAGCCGGACGACGACAGATCAAGCAACCTTTAGATGTTCGCCGCGAGATCGGTCAGTTCGTCGAACAGCACGCCGGTCTCGGCCAGCATCCGCTCGATCTCTTCGGTCGCGTCGGCCACCGAGCGGTTCGAGGTGTCGATGGTCAGCTCGTTGTCGGTCGGCGCCTGGTAGTCGTTGGTGATGCCGGTAAACGACGGCAATCCGCCCGAGCGCGCCTTGGCGTAATGGCCCTTGGGATCGCGGGTCTCGCAGACCTCGGCGGGCGTCGCGACATAGATTTCGCGGAACGCACTGTCGGCGATCCGGCGCGCGGCAGCGCGGTCGGCCGCGGATGGCGACACCGCGGCGACGATCGCGATATGGCCGTTGCGCGCCAGATGGGTTGCGACCTCGGCGAGGCGGCGGATGTTCTCGGCGCGATCCTGCGGCGCGAAGCCGAGATCGCTGTTGAGGCCCGCACGCAGCGTGTCGCCGTCGAGCAGGATCGGCGAGCCGCCAATGCCGAACAGGCGCCGCTCCAGCGCCCGCGCCAAGGTCGACTTGCCGGAGCCGGGCAGGCCGGTCAGCCAGATCACCGCGCCATTGTGATGGTAGCGCGCCGAGCGCTCGTCCAGTCGCAACGCGGATTCCACCGGCACGATATCGACCGGCACCGCGGGACGGCCGGCGTCGACCGACAGCACGAGGCCGCCGCCGGCGATCCGGCCATTGACCTCGATCACCAGACGTCCGGTGCGCGGATTGTCGGTGTAGGGATCGGTTGCGACCGGCTGCGCCAGCGAGATGTCGATCTCGCCGACATGGTTGCGTGCGATCGCTGAGTTCTCTTCGTTCGACAATGCGCCGGGATCGATCGCCTTCTCGATCGCGACCACCGTGGCGCGGCTTTCCTTGGTGCCGAGCCGGATCAGGATCTGCTCGCCCTTGGTCAGCGGCTTGTCGTGCAGCCAGAAGATCCGGGCGCGGATGCGTCGGGTGTCGCGCGGGCTCTGCCCGGCATGGCCGATGATGTCGCCGCGCTCGAGGAACAATTCGCGGTCGAGCGTGATGCCGACCGAGCGTCCGGCGCCCTGCGGACCGTTGACCGGCGTCACCGGCCAGCTCTCGACCGTCTTGATCTTCGCGATCTTGCCGGTCGGCATGATCACGATCTCATCGCCGGCCTTCAGGCTGCCGGACTCGACGCGGCCCGCCACGATGCGACGGTCGTCGAACTTGTAGATCGCCTGCACCGGCAGCCGCAGCGCCAGTTCAGCCAGCGGCTTTGCCGGCTCAAGCGCATCGAGCGCCTCGACCACGGTCGGTCCGTTGTACCAGTCGATCCGCGGCGTGTGCTCGGCGACGCCGTCACCATCGCGTGCGGAGATCGGCACCACCGCGGTCGGCGTCACGCCGAGGCCGATCAGATGTGCGGAAATCTCCGCGCTGATCTCGTCGAACCGGGCAGCACTGAAATCGACCCGGTCCATCTTGTTGACCACGACCGCGACCTGCTTCACGCCGAGCAGATGCAGCAGATAGCCGTGCCGGCGGGTCTGGTCACGCACGCCTTCCAGCGCGTCGATGATCAGGACCGCGCCATCGGCCTGCGAGGCGCCGGTGATCATGTTGCGCAAGAACTCGGCATGGCCGGGCGCGTCGATCAGCACCACATCGCGCGAGCGGGTGCGAAAGCGGATCTGGGTGGTGTCGATGGTGATGCCCTGGTCGCGCTCGGTCTGCAACGCGTCGAGCAGGAACGACCATTCGAACGGCATGCCGCGCCGCGCGCTGACTGCCTTCAGCATCTCCAGCTTGCCGTCCGGCAGGCTGCCGGTCTCATGCAGCAGCCGTCCGACCAGGGTGGACTTGCCGTGGTCGACATGGCCGACGATGACGATGCGCACCTGGGGACGCGTGGTGCCGTTGGGGGTTGCCGAGATCGAGGCGGTCGGAAGGATCATGTTCATCAGAGCACTCGCGCCAAACTGGGATCAGAGATAGCCGGCGACGCGCAGTCGCTCGAACGCATCCTCGGTCTCGTGGTCGAGCGCACGGCCGGCGCGCTCCGGGATCTTGGTGGCATCGAGCTCGGCCAGGATCTCGTCGATGTTGGATGCGGTCGAAGCCACCGGATTGGTGATGTCCTGATCGCCCAGCGAGCGATAGCGCTTGCCGTCCTTGGCGAGATAGAGCGGGATGATCGGAATGCCTTCGCGCTTGGTGTAGGCCCAGATGTCGGCCTCGGTCCAATGCAGGATCGGGTGGATGCGCAGATGCGCGCCTTGCGGCGGCGAGGCGTTGAAGTGATCCCAGAATTCCGGCGGCTGGTCGCGCACGTCCCATTCGCCCTCGAGGCCGCGCGGCGAGAACACGCGCTCCTTGGCGCGGGTCGCTTCTTCGTCGCGGCGGATGCCGGCGATCAATCCATCGAAGCCGTATTTATTGAGAGCGAGCTTCAGGCCCTCGGTCTTGCGCGCGGCGGAGCGCGCCGCCGGCGGCAGAGTGGGATCGACGGCGTCGATCGGCGGGCAGGGCTCGACGCGGAGGTCGAGATCCCATTCCTTGCCGAAGCGATCGCGGAACGCATACATCTCCGGAAACTTCTTGCCGGTGTCGACATGCATCGCCGGGAACGGGACCCGGCCGAAGAACGCCTTGCGCGCCAGCCAGATCATCACGTTGGAATCCTTGCCGAGCGACCACAGCAGCGCCAGCTTCTTCAGCCGGGCGAACGCCTCGCGCAGGATGTAGATGCTCTGGGCCTCGAGTTCGTCGAGATGATCCATGGTCGGAGCGGCCTGAAGGGCCGAAACTCCCGGCACGGAAGATGCTTGTGCAAGGGCTGCTGACCGCGTTCCGGCAGCGGCGGATTCGTTGTCGAGAAGATGCATCTCTTGGCCTTGGCCTGTGGAGTTGAAAATTCTAAAGTTGCGCTGCAATAGAGAAGAAATAATTTTCTCTTTGCTGGGCTTGATCGAGAGATAAATAGAAAATAATTTCAGTCAACCCCCAAATTGGGGAAGCGAGTGTCTGATGCGATACCTGCCTGTGTTTCTGGATCTGCAAAGCGGCAAGGTGCTGCTCGTTGGAGCGGGCGACCTTGTCCGCGCCAAATTGCGACTGCTCGCGGCTGCCGGCGCGGCGGTCCGCTGGTACGCGACCGATGGCGATCATGAGCTCGCCGGTATCGCGGCCGAGGACGCCGCGCGCATCGAGCGCGCCGACGGCGATCCGCTTGCAGCCGATCTCTCCGACGTCATCGCCATTCTCTGCGCCGGTGCGGGCGACATCGGGGTTGCGATGTCGGTGCGCGCGAAAGCCGTCGGCCTGCCGGTCAATGTGATGGACGACCTCGTGCACTCCACCTTCATCATGCCGGCGATCGTCGATCGCGGCGATGTCGTGGTCGCGGTCGGCACCGGCGGCACGTCGCCGGTGGTGGCGCGCCGCATCCGCGAGAAGATTGAGGCCGTGCTGCCGGCACGGATCGGCGATCTC
>CALRXG020000217.1:0-11048 GCA_943372075.1 Bordetella parapertussis
GGACCAGATGATCGGCGACTGGTCGATGGTGCGCGGCAACGGCCAGGCGATCTGCGCCCTGGTGCTGACCAACACCGACGCCGGCAACGACAATTTCCAGGTGTTCATGAAGGGCAAATGCGATCCGGCGGTCGCGGCCTTCAATCCGACGCTGTGGCGGCTTGACCACGGCCAGATGATCCTGATGTCGGCCAAGGGCGAGAGCTGGCAGTTCGAGGCCGACGACAACGCCCAGTGGCGCCGCGTCCCCGACAGCGCCGACCCCTTGATCATGCTGCGGGAGCAGTAATTCGCGCGGCCCGTCGGCTGACCCGGGCCACGCAGCCCCCTGCGAGCGCCCCGAAAATAATTCCCCGGCCCCTGTCGATCCCGCGGCTGCCGGATCGTCGTCTCCCATAGCGAGCCGATTTCATCCCCGCCTCTCGCCGGAAACAGGAGCATTTTCATGCGTTTCATGTCGATCGTGACCTCCCCGCAGCCGCCCGCGCAGCCGACCCCGGCGCTGCTGGAGGCCATGCACAAACTGGCCGACCGCGAGATCAAGGCCGGCCGCATGGTCGATACCGGCGGCCTGATGCCGCTCGCGACCGGCGCGCGGGTTCGCATTGTCGACGGCGATCTCAGTGTCGTCGACGGTCCTTTCGTCGAGGCCAAGGAAGTGATCGGCGGCTATGCGATCTTCGAGCTGCGCAGCAAGGAAGAGGCGGTGGCGCTCGCGGTCGAATTCATGCAGCTGCACAAGGAGCACATGCCGGGCTGGGAGGGCACCTGCGAGGTCCGCGCCTTCGCCGGCTTCGCCGGACAGTGTCCGGAATAGGCTAGGGGAGGACAGGCCATGCGCTTCATGTACGTCCTGGTCGCCGAGAAGCCGATGTTGCCGAACCCCGCGTTGCGGGAGGCGATCGGCAAGCTGGCCGAGCGCGAGATCGCGGCCGGCCGCATGCTCGATACCGGCGCGCTGCTGCCGCGCACGGCGGGCGCCGAGGTGAAGATCAAGGACCGCAAGCTCACCGTCACCGACGGCCCGTTCATGGAGGCCAAGGAGGTGGTCGGCGGCTATGCCGTGTTCGAGCTGAAGGACAAGGAGGAGGCGGTGGCGCGCGCGGTCGAGTTCATGCAGCTTCATCTCGATCACATGCCGGATTGGGAGTTGTCATGCGAGGTTCGTCCGTTCATGGCGTGCTGACGATCGTCGCCATCGCATGCTGGTGGCCGGCATGACGGACGACGAGGTCAAGCGCACCATCCTCGGCGTCTGGCGCGTCGAGCAGCCGCGGCTGATCACCAGCCTGTCGCGAATGCTGCGCGACGTGCCGCTCGCCGAGGATCTGACCCAGGAAACGCTGATAGCCGCGCTCGAGCATTGGCCGGCCGATGGCATCCCGGACAAGCCGGGCGCCTGGCTGATGGCGACCGCCAAGCGCCGGGCACTCGATCATCTGCGTCATGTCAGCATGCGCACGCAGAAGCACGGCATGCTGGCGCACGATCTGGCGCGGGAGCAGGAGATCATGCCCGATCTCGATTCGAGGCTCGACGACGACATCGGCGACGAGTTGCTGCGGCTGATCTTCACCGCCTGCCATCCGCTGCTGTCGCGCGAGGCCCGCGCCGCGCTGGCGCTGCGCATGATCTGCGGCCTCACCACGGAGGAGATCGCGCGCGCCTTCCTGCAGGCGGAGGCGACCATCGCCCAGCGCATCGTGCGCGCCAAGCGAACATTGTCCGACTCCGGTCTTGCCTACGAGACGCCGCGTGGCGCGGAGCTGTCCGAACGTCTCGCGTCGGTGCTCGAGGTCGTCTATCTGATCTTCAACGAGGGCTACACCGCGGCGCGCGGCGACGAATGGCTGCGCCCGCAGCTCTGCAACGAGGCGCTGCGCATCGGCCGGGTGCTGACCTCGATCGCGCCGTCGGAGCCGGAAGCGCACGGCCTGCTGGCGCTGATGGAGTTCAACGCCTCGCGGATGGCGGCGCGCACCGATGCGGCCGGTGAGCCGATCCTGTTGATGGACCAGAACCGCGTGCTGTGGGATCGCCTGCAGATCCGCCGCGGCCAGCTCGCGCTGGCCCGCGCCCGCGAGCTCGGCGGCGCCGGCGGCTTCTATGCCCTGCAGGCCGCGATCGCCGCCTGCCATGCCGAGGCCGATACGCCCGACGCCACCGACTGGCGCCGCATCGCTGCGCTCTATGGCGATCTCGCGGCGCTGCTGGATTCACCGGTCATCGCGCTCAACCGCGCGGTCGCGATCGGCATGGCCGAGGGGCCGGCAGCGGCGCTTGCGATCGTCGACGGTCTTGCGGACGAGCCGGCGCTGAAATCCTATCATCTGCTGCCGAGCGTGCGCGGCGACTTGCTGCACAGGCTGAGTCGCTTCGCCGAGGCGCACGCAGCGTTCGAGGCCGCCGCCGCATTGGCCGGCAATGCGCGCGAGCGTGAGTTCCTCAAGCGCCGCGCCGCGGCCGCCGCGCGCGCCGCGCAGGACCATAGCGGCCGGTGATGGCTCCGCGATTTCGACTCAAATCACCGGCATGCTCGGGCATGATGTATTGCAACGGGAGCCGCCATGATGACGAAGCCATCCGTGCTGGCGATCGGGCTCGACCCCACCTTCGTCGATCTCTCGGTCATGCCGCAATTCACGCCGGAACTCGTGCGCAGCTACATCGACGCGCAGATCGAGGGCCTGCGGACGCTCGGCTACGACGTCGGCAGCTGCCTGATCGATCTCGGCGACACAGCTGAAGCCGTGGCGGCGGCAGCGCTCAATGCGCGGCGTTATGATTGCGTGGTGATCGGTGCCGGGCTGCGCGAGCCGCCGGAGCGGCTCCTGCTGTTCGAGAAGATTCTCAATCTGGTGCACCGGCTGGCGCCCGCCGCGCCGATCTGCTTCAACACCAACCCGGCCGACACCGCGGAAGCGGTGCAGCGCTGGGTCAGGCCTTAGGCGCGATCCGCGAGGCCTTGCCGCGCAACCCCCACAGCAGCAGGACCGATGCTGCGATGATCGCAAGCCCGATCGCGACGAACCCGGTGGTCACCAGCGTTTCCTGCCATTGCGCGGCGGCGCGCCCGGGTGCGGTGATGGGCGAGAGCGCCCCGGTTCCGAGAATGGCGGCGAGCGTCGTCACCGCCCAGTTGCCGTAGGTGCCGAACAGCAGCCCCCAGTAGGCGACGGCGCTGCTGCGCGACGGCAACCTGACCTCGGTCCAGATCGCTCCGACCGCGAGCAGGAACGTACCGTTCATGACGCCTTCGAGATGGGCCGCGAGCGCCATCCGCACATTGGCGAAGTGCTGCTCGAGAAGGCCGGTCAACAGCCCGATCAGGAACAGGGCCATGCCGTGGAAAAGCAGTCGCCGCCGATAATCCATGCTCGCCCCTCAAATCACTTTGCGCCAGTAATGGCCGACCATAGCAGAAAGCGCGCAGGCGCCCCCCAGTGACCGAGTGACGCCGGCCGGCGCCGGTCTTCGCCCCTGGGCCCGGGCCCGTCGCTGGCACGGTAGGCCCCCGTCCGCGAAGGCCCGCGGTTGTTGCCGGCCACAACCTATGACACCATCCCGATTCCGATTTGGTTTGACGTGGGAGGCCCATGCCGCGCCGGAAATTTGCCTGGGAGAAACTGTCCGATGAGCAGTTGCTCGGGCTACGCCTCAGCAGTCTGAGGGTTACGGTCGAGGGCACCTGGCTGGAGGATTGCCTCAGCACGCTTCATGAGGAGTTCGAAGAGCGAGGCATCCGGCTGCGGCCGCACGCATGGATATCGAGCGAATGGTTCAGCCCCTCGACCACGCCCGGCATCGCGATTCCGTTTTACCTCGCGCATCCGCGGCTGATGAAACTCGAGAAGAAGATGATGCTCGACGTCGAGGGCGGCACCTGGTCGGAGTGCATGGCCATTCTGCGCCATGAGGCGGGGCATGTCGTGCAGCACGGCTACCAGCTGCACCGCCGCCGGCGCTGGCAACAATTGTTCGGCCCGTCCTCGAAGCATTATCCGCGCTACTACCGGCCCAATCCGGCGAGCCGGAACTATGTCCAGCATCTGCGGCTCTGGTACGCGCAGAGCCATCCGGACGAGGATTTCGCCGAGACCTTCGCGGTATGGCTGCGGCCGCGCTCGAACTGGCGGACGCGCTATGCGGGATGGCCCGCGCTGAAGAAGCTCGAATATGTCGACGAGCTGATGGCCGAGATTGCCGGCAAGCGGCCGCTGCTCACGACGCGCGAGCGCGTCGATCCGTTGCATTCGCTGAAGCAGACATTGGCCGAGCACTACAAGAAGAAGCAGGCGTTCTACGCCTTCAACCCACCGAAGACCTATGACCGCGATCTGTCGAAGCTGTTCTCCGCCGATCCACGGCATCGACGGCAGCCGGCGGCCGCGGTCTTCATCAGGCGGCATCGCGCCCAGATCAGGCAGCTGGTCGCGCGCTGGACCGGAGAGAACCAGTTGACGCTCGATGCCGTGCTCGACGACATGATCTCGCGCTGCCGCGAGCTCAACCTGCGCGCCGTCGGTCCCGAGCAGAAGCTTGTGACCAACTTCACCATCCTGCTCACCGCCAAGACCATGCACGCGCTGTTCGGCCCCTCCCGCCGCAAATGGATTGCGCTATGAAACGTCTTCGCATTCTCGTGCTCATGCACCCGGACTTCGTGCCGCCCGACACCACCGACGGATACTCCGCGCGCGAGATCAACGCGTGGAAGACCGAATACGACGTCGTCAGCACCCTGCGCGCCGCCGGCCATGAGGTGCGGCCGCTCGGCGTGCAGGAGGAGATCAAGCCGGTCCGCGACGAGATCGAGAACTTCAAGCCGCATGTGGTGTTCACGCTGCTCGAGGAGTTCCACTATGAGGTGGTCTACGACCAGCACATCGCAAGTTATCTCGAGCTGATGAAGGTGCCCTATACGGGGTGCAACCCGCGTGGCCTGATTCTGGCGCGTGGCAAGGACCTGTCCAAGACGCTGGCGCATCATCGCCGGATTCCGGTGCCGGCCTTCGCGGTGTTCCCGATGCGCCGCAAGGTCAAGCGGCCGCCGCGTCTTGCGCTGCCGCTGATCGTCAAGAGCCTGAGCTCGGATGGATCGCTTGGCATTTCGCAGGCATCGATCGTCGATACCGACGAGAAGCTCGCCGAGCGCGTCGCTTTCATCCATGAGCGGATCGGAACGGCCGCCATCGCCGAGCAGTTCATCGAGGGACGCGAACTGTATGTCGGCGTGCTCGGCAACAACAGGCTGCGCGTGCTGCCGGTCTGGGAGTTGAAGTTCGGCAGCATGGGCGGCCCCGGTATCGCGACCGAGAAGGCGAAGCACGATCCGAACTATCAGGAGCGCATCGGAATCGCCGACGGGCCGGCCAAGGATCTTGCGCCGGAACTGTCCGCGCATATCCAGCGGCTGGCGAAACGCATCTACCGGACGCTCGGGCTCGATGGCTACGCGCGGATCGACTTCCGCCTCTCCGCCGACGGCACTCCGTATTTCATCGAAGCCAATCCGAATCCCGAAATCGCCAAGAGCCAGGAGTTCGCGACGGCGGCCCAGCATGACGGGCTGGATTACCCGGGTCTCCTGCATCGCATCGTGACGCTCGGCATGAGTCGCGCAAAGGCCGGGGTGTCGCTGGGTTGAATCGCCGCGTCGTCTGCTAGCGATCTGCCGCCGTCAAAGGCTGCGCTGGGTCGGGTGGCGTCGTCCGTCCGCCGGGACAAACATCGCAAACGTTTCCCTAACGCGCGCCGCCGGCGTCGGCGCGTTAGCAGGCGCGGAGGCTTCTACCGCCGTCGGGCGGAACTCATCGGGGTCTGGCCACCGGCTGGCAACGACGTCGGTTACCGGAGCCGCTAGGGCGAAGCCGTAGCTGCGGCAGCTATCGTAGACGTACAAAACAGCAAGAAAAATCGATACGACAACGAGGATCGTCCTGAAAACCGGCATTGTGATTGCGCCTTCTTGATTGAGGCTAACAATGCCCGGCCACGGTGAACCGTGCGTTTAGCTGCTGGATCGACCGGCCGATACGGTTCCCATTTCGTGAACGTGGCGTGTAAACGGCTCGCTTACCAACGACCTCAAGGTTGCGGCAACCAGCTTTCCTCACCGGCCCGAAAGAAGTCTCTGGCATTGATGGGCCAACAAGAAGACTGAGGAGGCACCATGTCCGTCGCTATTCGAGTCATGATCCTGATCGCCAGTGCATATGCCGGGTCGGCCGTCGCAGAGATGCAGTTCGCGCCCCTGCCGAGCCTCGCGGCTTCGTCCGCGCCGTAGAACCGACGATTTCCCTGAAGCGTTCGACACCTGATCGGGTGTCGAACGTGCGAGGCTGTGTTGCCCGTTCGGCGGTCCGCCTGTTGCGTCATCCGGGCCGCCGTCAACCGGCGATAACTGCAGTCTCGGATTGCGTTCTGTAAACCCATCGTCCCGATGCGATCGTCTGAGACAAGAGTCGCTATCGTCGCCTTTACTGAAGCCCGTTTCCCGTTCCGTCGATCAAGAACGCGCGATGGCGCTGCAAGCGCGGAGGGTGCGACCGAGGCGCGCCGATCTCGATTGCATCGCTCCCGTTTGCCGCGTCGGGCGAACAGGCATCGCCAGTTGATGCACGGCTAAGTTTCTTATCGAAATCCGGCAAGCGAGTTTGGCAATCGACGCGCGCTTCGGCAGCCATCCGGGGCGCCGTGTCCGCGAGCATTCCAGTCGCTTGGCTTACACCAGACTTACAACGTCAGCCTGCGTCGAATTTCTCTGCGACAACATGTTGAACTTGCTGCGGGTTGCGCGCGAGCGCGCTTAACAGACGCGAAATTTTCACTGCGTAACTTTGCAACCCATAAATTTGGATACGTACCAATGTTTTTCGTTGCGCAGCTCATTGCAGGTTCGCACAGGCAAGCACCACCGGCGAGTGCGGCGGGTCGCTCGCTCGGGCGTGTTCGACTTCCGACTGCCTGGCCGGTGACGTTGACGATCGCTCTCTTGTGTTCGCCTACGACCAGCGGGTCGGCTGTCGCGGCCGAGGTGCCAACTCCGATCACCGTCGAACTGGATCATGCGATGTTGATGCGGCTGCCCGCAACGCAGCGCCGGATCATCCTCGACAATCCGGGAGTTGCCCGAGCGACGTATCTCCCGGGCAGCAATCAGGTCGTCCTGACGGGCATCTCGTACGGTGAAACGCGGCTTACGGTGCTCGACGCTGCGGGCGAAGTTGCTGCCACGTCGATCCTGCATGTGCGCGAGGCGATGGACGGTGTCGTCACCGTCCATCGCGGGCAGCAGCGGGGCACTTATGTTGATTGCGAGCATCTCTGTCAGCCGCGCCTGCAACTCGGCGATGCCGAGACGCCGTTCAAGGATATCGCAGAGCAAATTCATGCCCGCGAGCCGAAGAGCGGCGAGGCGCTCCTGACACAGCAAGGGGGGCATCTGTGATTGGAGCAGGCTGCCGTCCCCGCACGAAGTCAGGTCCGGGGCTGCGCGGCATCTGGTGTTTCTGGCGCGAGCGACGCGCTTCGGCTGCCGTCGAGTTCGCGATCGTTGCGCCCCTTTTGATCGGAATCCTGATCTCGACGCTCGAAACCGGAATCTACTTCTTCGCGCAGAACGTGTTGCAAACCGCGGCTGTTCAATCCGGCCGCCAGTTTCTCACGGGCCAGGCGCAAGCCGGCAACCTGACCGCGGCAAATTTCGCGTCCGGTGTCTGTCCGATGATCAAGGCCTTGTTCAACTGCGCCGGCTTGATGGTGGACGTGAACACTTACAGCTCGTTCAGCGGCGCAAACGTATCGACGCCGACCCTGACATACAACGCCCAGGGCCAGGTCACCAACGCCTGGAATTACAACCTTGGCGCTCCCGGACAGATTATGGTCCTCCGCCTGATGTATCAATGGCCGGTCGTGACCGGACCGCTCGGGCTGCTCATTCCCAATGTGTCTAACGGGACGGCCCTGGTCATGGGGATTACCGCATTCAGGGTAGAACCATGACATCGCGGCTCAAGAGTCTGTATGTCGCGCTTCGCGAGTTCGACGCGCGGCGTCGCCGGAATCGAATTCGGCTTGATCCTGCCGATTCTCGTCCTGCTCCTGCTCGCATTCTACGACGCCGGCACGGCACTCACGATCTACACCCGGACCCGCTTTGCAACCGCAACGTTGGCGCAGATCACCAATCAGTATAACAGCACGTCCGACCCGATACACGACGCCGACATGACTGCGATCCTGGGAGCGACCTCGGCAGTGCTGGCGCCCTATGCAAGCGCGCCCGCGGCCTCGAACGTATCGCAGATCGCGATAAGCGCATCCGGCGCCGCCACGGTGAGCTGGAGCACCAACCTCGTGCCAGGCTCTACGTTCCAGCTTCCCACAGCCCTGGCGATTCCGAACAGCTACTTGATCTACGCCACCGTGAGCTACACGTTCACGCCCACATTCGCCTACTTCGTCAGTGGCCCGATCACCCTTTTCGATTCCATTTACGTTTCACCGCGAAACAGCGCGTCGATTGCGCGCGTGTCGCCGTAGCACAGGTCGAGTCAAAATGTCGGATCGTCGAGCGCCGAACCGGTTGATCGCGGTAACCCTGCACTTCGGCCGCGCCCGCAACGGCAACGTCGCGATGATCTTTGCTATCGCGCTGGTGCCAATGATCATGGCGACGCTCGGCGTCATTCAATACGGGTTTGCAATATCGGCCCAGACCAAACTGAACACCGTTGCGGACGCGGCCGCGCTGCAAGCGGTCTCGAATCCCGCGGTGCTGACTTATGTGAATACGGGAACGACTGGAAAGGCGAACGCCACCACCATGTTCAACACCCAGGCAGCCAGCGTCATCGGCGTTACGATCTCCTCGTTGAACGTCAACGTCGTGGCAACCGGAGCGACGACGTCGTCGCCCGGCACATTGACCGCGACGGTCACCTATTCCGGGACGTTGAAAAGCATTGCACCCAGCTTCTTCGGCAACTGGTTCACTTCGGTGAGCGGCACGTCGACCGCAACCGCGACCCTGCCGACCTACGTGAACTTCTATCTCTTGCTCGATAATTCTCCATCGATGGGGATCGGCGCGACGGCGGCCGATATCACCAAGATCGGCAATGTCAACAATGGCTGCGGCTTCGAGTGTCATTCGCCCGATGCCACCCAGGGCGGCTATCCCGGCTATACCACCGGCTATGTTAGCGGGGCCTCGAATCGTCTCGACGCCCTGAAGACGGCGGTGCAATCCATCATCACCCAAGCGCAGGGTGAAATGGTGTCGGGCCAATATCAGTTTGCGGTCTACACCTTCAACAACACCGTGACCAAGCTCAGTACGCTGACGTCGAACCTCACCCAGACGTCTGCGGATGTCGGGCTCGCCAACCAGTCCGGCGGCATCCAGTTGCCGACGACCGACCAGAGCACCCAAATTGCCGACGCTGTGTATTGGCTCAACCAGAACGTGGTAACTTCGGCCAATGGCAACGGTACCAAGAATTCGCCGTTCCAATTCGTGTTTCTTGTGACGGACGGGGTGGAGGACCACTACAACTTCGACGGAAACTATTCTCCGCTCAAGTATGACACCCTCACGTCGCCGGTCGGGACCTGGAACGGCTCGCCCTATGCCAGCGTGATGCAGTGGAGCCCGGCGTGCGCCAATCTCCAGAAGAATGCGACCGTGGGGGTGATCTATACGACCTACATCAACGTCGGCGGCACCCAGTACACCGATATGGTCGCCCCTTTCGCTAGCAATATCGCCGGCGCTTTGCAGAATTGCGCGTCGTCGTCGAGCTTCTTCTTCCAGGCGAGCGACAGCAACTCATTGCAGACCGCGATGCAGGCGCTCTTTAGCACCGCCCTCCAACAAGCCGCTCACCTGTCACAATAGCATCGAGGGCGGCCCGGCCCTGCTTCTGATCGAATGCGAGCACAGCCCGGACGCGATCCAGTTCATCCTGGATCGGCCAATAGCCTCACCCGGCGGGCGCTGACGTAGCACGTGCTTGCACCGTCAGCGCATGACGAACTGGAAATGGCGACGCCAGACTCCCGAAGCGCCGCTTCCGCCAGAATGTGCAGGTCGATGCGGATGCGCCGGCTGCGGCAGACCTACTGGTCGACCTTCGGCGCCTTGCCGGCGATGTCGAAGCCGAGCCGGAGTGCGCGTTCCTGGCGCTCTTCGGTCAAGAGCTTCAGTTCCCGTTCCAGCGACCGCGCAACCTCCTGTTGTGTTTCCCTGGAAGGGCGACGGGAGCTATTTTGCGATTTGGCCGGTTGGGCAGTCACTGAGAAACCCTTGTCATCACACCGTCACAGGCATGCCACGACCGAGGTCGGGCGAACAATCAAAAAGAATTCAGCGGGGGGCGTTTGGAACGTTTGTTGTGCACCTGACTCAAATTTAAGCAGAAAATTCTCCCCGCGAATTTCTCCCAGTATTGTGTCGAATGATGTCGAAGCCGCGATCTCATCAATTCGGATGAGAGGGCCGGGTTCCCACGAAATCATTTCAAGATTCGGACGAAGACGTCCTGAAACCGACAAGGTCTAACCTTAGTAGCGTTGTGCAAGACGGGTGCCTGGTGAGACGCTGACGATTGACGTCGAGAGGTCGGACGGTGCTGCGTTGAGACGTTGGGGATGATCTCGGAAATGAAGAAGCCGAATGCTGTGCCATATGTCTGGGCGGCTGCGCTGATTGCGGTCGCGATCTGGGGCGTGAGCGGCACCCCGCAGATGGCACATACGTCCGCCAGCACGCATCTGGCTCGGGTGCGGTAACGCGTTTCGCGCGATAGCTTGGCTAGAGCTTCGGCCGCAGCGAGCGCTGCATATCCATCGTATAGGTGTAGCGCCCTTCGGGGTGCGTGGTGATGGTGACCTCGAACAGCTCCTCGCGCTGGCCGTAGTAGCGGCGGACGACGGTGAGCGCCGGCGAGCCGGTCTTGACGTCGAGCGCCTTGGCGATCGGCGCCGGCATGCCCCGCACGAAGATCTCCATCTGCGCGCGCTCGGTAACCTGCCCGTACATC
>CALRXG020000218.1:0-11041 GCA_943372075.1 Bordetella parapertussis
CGTAGACGAAGCCGTTCTGCCGCGCGGTGGTGGCGACGAACTGCTCGAAGCCGACCTTGACGATCTCGAACGCGGTCTCGGTCTTGGTCACCAGCGCGCCGTCCGAGAACAGCTTGATCTCGACATTGTAGGTGCCGATCGGCACCTCGGCCGGCAGCGGAATGCCGGTGCGGAACAGGGTCGGGGTCAGGAACGTCACGGCGGAGGTCGCCTCGCGGTACAGTCCGTGCTCGGAACGCAGCCGGACGAAGGCGCTGCGGAACGGGTCGTTCGGCACCACGTCGGCAAAGTCGGGACCGACCCGCTGCATCAGCAGCACGTTGTTGAGCCCGAGCTGCTGGCGCCGCTGCACGTCGGTCGAGGCGATCTGGTCGAACGGGCGATTGGCGAACAGCGCGAGGTAGCCTGGAACCTGGAGGAACTGGCGCGAGTCGGTGTTGATCCAGATACCGAACCTGCGCTCCTTGCGCCGCGTGACCATGTCGGCGCGCGGCCCGGACACCGTGACCGCGAGATCGTAATTGCCGCGATTGGGCGGCGTCTTGTCGTCCTTCTCCACCGAACCGAACAGCACGAGCTCGCCGCCGGAATAGTTCGGCGTCACCGTGACGCGATGGTTGGAGACCGACACGATCAGCCGTTCGGCCCTCGCGGGCACGGCCACGAGGCCGGCGGCGATGAGGCTCGCGATCGCAAGCGGCGCGCGCAGCCTCATGGCGGGGCTCCGCCGGTTTCGCGGATGCTGTAGGGGTCCTGCGGCCGGATCACCAGCTCGACCGCGAAGCGGATGCCGACCGCGAGCACGAGCAGGCCGAGCAGCAGGCGCAGATGCTCGCCGCGGATCTTCTGGCCGGCGCGGGCGCCGAACTGCGCGCCGGTGACGCCGCCGATCATCAGGATCAAGGCCAACACGGCGTCGACCAGATGGTTGGTCACCGCGTGCAGCATGGTGGCGAACACCATGGTGACGAGGGTGAGCACCATCGAGGTGCCGATCACGGTCGAGGTCGGCACCCGCAGCACATAGATCATCAGCGGCACCAGGATGAAGCCGCCGCCGATGCCCATGACAGCGCCGATGAAGCCGATCGCGAGGCCAACCGCGACCACCGGGATGACGGAGAGATAGATCTTGGAACGCTTGAAGCGCAGCTTTAGCGGCAGGCCGTGGATCCAGCCATGGCTGCCGGGCTTGCGCAGCGTGACCGGGCCGCCGCGGCGCGAACGCAGCATCGCGCGCAGGCCTTCCCAGAACATCAGCCCGCCGACCGTCGTCAGCAGGATGACGTAGGACAGCGCGATCATCAAATCGAGCTGGCCGAGCGAGCGCAGGAAAGTGAAGGTCCACACCCCGAGTGCGGTGCCGAGCGTGCCTCCGACCAGCAGCACCGCCGCCAGCAGCGGGTCGATCGCGCGTCTGCGCCAATAGGAGATCGCGCCGGAGAACGAGGAGGCCGCGATGTGGCTGGCGACCGAGGCCACCGCGACGGCGGGCGCGATGCCGACGAAGATCAACAGCGGCGTCATCAGGAAGCCGCCGCCGATCCCGAACATGCCGGAGACGAATCCCACCGCCGCGCCCATCGCCAGGATGAGGAAGACATTGACCGGAATGTCGGCGATCGGGAGGTAGAGCTGCACGCGCGTCGCTTCTTGTCGGTTCGCCGTATGCTGGGGCGCAAGGCCGCATCACGGCGTGATGTCGTTCTGGTCGGGCATTCTCCGGCTGAACGAATCCGGTCGGCGCGCAGGACGCTGGCGAACGCGGGTCGATTGCCGCGTTCTTGCATAAACGAATTCGGTGGAAGGAGGGACTAAAGAATCCGCCCCGGATGGCATTTTTCGCCGCACGTTGCCGCCCTGTTGCGCACGTGGTTGATAATTCAGATTAATGACGCCTGAACCGACTGGTTTGAGCATGATCTCCGCGCAAACGCGTTCCGCGCTTTGCCTGATCGTGCTTCAGGGCCGCTCGAGCGGCTTGGTGATCAGGTTCAGTGTGAGCGCTTCTTGCGGGCTCAGCCAGCGGATGTCCGAGGTTTGCGACATCGCCTCGACGATCCCGGACGAGACGCCCATCTTGGTCATGTAGCCGAGCACCATGCCCTGGATGCGCTGAGCCTCGGCGAGCGGATCGCTGACCGGCGTGGCGGTCGTGAAGCGATGTACCCCGAGCCGCGAGCCCGCGATGCCGTAGCGGGTCGCGCCGCCGGCATAGACCAGGACGCAGGCGCTGGCGCAGGCCGCGGGGCGCAGTCTGCCCGAGGCATCGGCCGTTGCGACGGCAGTGACCAGACCGTGCGAGCGGATGACCTCGCCCATGATGGCGGCCTGATTCAGCGCGCCACCTGGCGACGACAGCAGCACGGCATCACCCGGCGCGAGACGGGCCTCGCTCAGCCGCTCGCGGAGCCAGCTCGCGCTGGCCGAGCCGATCTTGCCGCTGATCGCAAGCGCCCGCCGGCCGTGGCCCGACCCGTCGATGTCGACGTCGGGAATCACCGCCGAGGTCATGCTCGCCGCGATATAGGTCTCGCGCCAGAAATCCCAGGCACCCGGCCGCGACAGGTCACGATAGGCCTGAATCGCGATGCTCGACAGCAGCAGCACGAAGATGATGATCGACGGGAGCGAGAACCGGAAGGTGCCGCGCGGCGAGGCGATAGTTCCTTGCAGAGGGGCAGGCGGCGGTGGAGCGCTCGGGCGCGCGGCGAACGGCGATGGAGGCTGGCGCGGCGGCGCGACGCGGGGACCGGTCGGCGACGAACGGTGGCCGGTGCCATCATCCTGACGATCGTCGACAGACAAGCCGGGCCTCCGGAACGCGTGCGCCGTCGGCGCGGGACTGCGCCTGTCTACACGGCGAAAGCCTGGAGGGATAGGACAGCGGCGCCGTCAAGGCGCCGCAGCGTTTCTCGATTTAGTGAGCCGGGGCGGCCAGCGCCGCGGTGCGCTTCGACGGCTGCCTGACCGACTTCGCCGCCGCGGGTTGCACGGGTGCGCTGTCCCAGCCGCCGGGCGGGGTCGTCACGTTGACCGCATCGCTCGGTTGCGGCTCGGGCATAAAGGTCTGAATCGCGAGCTTGGCTGCGGCCAGCGACTGCGGGTCGAGCCGCTTGGCGATATCGTCACGCTTGCGACCGGCATCGGCGTCGCCCTGCGCGGCCGCGAGGCTGAACCATTTGAACGACTCGGCAAGGTTCTGTTCGACACCGATGCCGCGGGCATAGAGGATACCGAGGTTGACCTGGCTGTCGGCGACGCCGCGATCGGCGGCCTTGCGGAACCACTGTGCGGCGCTCTTGTAGTCGGCGCCCTTGCCGCCGCCGTCGGCATCGAGCACGGCGAGATTATGCATCGCCTTGGCGTTACCGCGTTCGGCGGCCTGCACGTAGTAGCGCCGTGCGGCATCGAAGTCGCGCTTCACGCTGAGGCCCTTCTCGTAGAAGGTGCCGAGCCGGAACATCGCAGGCACAACGCCGGCCTGTGCCGCCCGATTGTACCATTTGGCGGCCTCGTCGAGATTGGCGGGAACGCCCTTGCCTTCGGCAAAGCGGACGCCGACCTCGTAGGCTGCCGCCGCATCGCCCTTGATCGCGGCCGTGCGCAGCGCGGGTCCACCGATCGCGTCGGGCAGTTTCTCGCCCGCCGGAATCTGGATCATGGCGAGCTTGCCGCCAAGCGGCGGTGCGGTCGGAATAGCGCCGGTGACGTCGTTGGCGGCGGGAGGTGCCGCCGCGGCGGGAGGCGCCGACGGCATTGCGGCATTGGCGGGCGCGGACGCCGGTGGAATGCTGACCTGGGCGCTGTCGAGCGTATTCGGCGTCGGCATGTTGTTGGACTGGCGGCCGAGCGGGGTCGGCGAGGTCATCGACGGCCCCGGCATGCCGGAAGGTCCAGCCGGTGCGGGCACCGTCGAGTTCTCGACGGGCGGTTGCACGGGCGCCGCAGGCGCCGGCTCACTGCGTTCCGCTGCCGGGATCGGCGCCGGGGAACTGGTGTCGAGCAGGTTCATCGCCATCTTGGCGGTCGAAAGCAGGATCACGACCACGCTCGCTCCGACCAGCAATGATCGGATCTTGGAGGTGATGGTCGAAGACTGGGCCTCTGCGGCGCCGGCAGCGGGCGCGCCCGTCTTGGCGGCGGCGGCCTTCGCAGCCTTGTCGGCCTTCTCCTTGGCCTTGGCGGCAGCCTTGCTTGCTGCGCGCGCGGCCTTGTCGTTGACGGGCTGTGCGGCGGCGGCCTGCGCGGCACGGCGCGCGGCGGCGATGAAGCTCGACGTCGAGACCGGCTCTTTCTTGCCGGCGGGAAGATCGCTGATCGCGCGTTCGGAATCTGCGATCCGCTCCGACGGTGACGACATGCGGCCTGAGGGGCGCGTTCCGGGCTCGAGCGGATGATCCGGCGGCAGTTCCGGCGCGATGGCGGCGCGTGCGGACGCCGCATGCGGCTCGAGAATCTCGCTGATGGCGCGCGGCGGCAGCGGCGGCGGAGCGGCCTCGACCGGCTGCGCGGCGTGGAATTCGCGCGGCGCGGACATGAAGTGCTCCTGCGCCAGCGCAGGATTCGGCAATTCGGGCCGATACGATTCGGGTTGCGCGATCGGCTGCGGCATCGCCGCGCGCGGCATCTCCATCCGCGGCGCTTCGAACCGCGATTCGGCCAGTTCGGGTGCAGGCGGTGCCGGCGGCGGCGCGGTGCGGACCGAGCGCAGATCAGTCTCGATCATCGCGAGGCGGTCGACGACATGGCCGAGCGTGTTGTGAACCGTCTCCAGCGAATCCTGGGTGCGGCGGTCGGTCTCCGACTGGCTGAAGCGGATGTCGGACAGCTCGCGCTTCACCAGGTCGACGATGCCGCTGTCCATCATCGGCTGTGGCGCGGAGGGGCCGTTGTTGCGGGTGGCGTCGGCCAGCGAGGCGAGATGGGCGTGCTGCGCCTCGAGGTGCCGCATGATGTCATGCAGCCCTTCCTCGACCCGGCCGAGATTGCCGGAGCGCTGGTCGGCGGATTCCAGCCGCTCCAGCAGATAGGAGACGCGCTGCTCGAGATGGGTGAACGCCGACGAACTGTCGTTGCCGACCTGCAGGCGGTCGATCCGCTCGGACAGCGTGCGCACTGCGCTTTCGATGGCGTCGGTGTTGTCGGTGCCGACCGGCCGCTCGCGACTTTCCAGGGTCGAGGCCAGCGCGGCAATACGCTGCTCGATCCCGGCGAAGGCGTCGCCGTAGGACTCGCCGCGCGACATCTGCGACAGCTGGTCGACCTTCGTCGCCAGCGCATGCACGTCGCCGGACAGCTGTAGCAGTGCGTCGTTGGAGGCGACATTGGAGACGATGGTACGCAGCGCCGCGATCGCGCTCTCGAGCTGATGCACCGTCGACGGATCGTCATTGGCGCGCAGGATCGTGTCGAGCTTGGCGCCGAGATTGCGGATCGCCTCGTCATAGCCGGTGAGCTGCTCGGCCGGCGTCAGCGTGCGCAATTCCTCGCGGATTTCCGACAGTGCCCGTTCGATGCCGGCGATCGCCTGGCCCTGGCCGTTGCTGTTGTCCTGGCGGATCTCGTCGATCCGGTGATGCAGCGAGCGGATCTCGTTCTCGATCGATTCGATCGCGCGGCGCGGCATCGCCTCGGTGATGGCCTGGCGGATCTCCGCGAGCTCGCCGCGGAAGGCCGCGATCGACTGCTCGATATGGTCGGGTCGCTGCAGCGCCTCGATCTGGCTCGTGATCTTGAGCAAATGACGCTCGAGCGAGGAGAAGTCGGGTCCGGCGGGCGCGGCAGGCGGCGGCGCGTAGGCAGCCATCGGCGGCGCAGATTGCGGCATCGGCGCGCTGCGCGGCGGCATCTGCCGCGGCGCGACGTCATCGAGCTCGTTCTGGCGTGCGGCGATTTCCGCGATCGCGGAATCGAACGATGCCGGGCTCAGCGGCGGCGAGGGCCGGTAGATCTGCGCGGCGGCGCGCTCGACGGCTTCGGCCTGGCGCTGGCGTTCCTGGTGCTGGCGGTCCTGCATTTGCGGCTCCCGCTGCATCTGCGATTCACGCGTCGTTTGGGGGGGCGGCTCGCGCGCCGGCTGCGGCCGTGAAATCTGCGACAGCCGTGCATCGAGGCGCGAGATCGCCTCGTTCAACTGCCGTGCGACGGCGGGCTGGCCGCGCGGCACCTCCGCGCGCACGGCTTCGCCGCGCGACAGCGGCTTTGCGATCTGTTCGATCTGGTGGGTGATGGCGTCGAGCCGCTGATGGATGTCGGCGACCTCGCGGCTTTCCCGGCTCGGCATCGGCTGCCGCTGCTCCATGCGCCAATCCGGCGGGCTGGGCTCGCCGACGGTGGAGTTGAGCCAGTCGTTCAGTGACATGCCGGCGCGGCGCGCAGCCGCCTCGGCCCTGTCGCGGACGGAGGGATCGATGCCGTCAACACTCCACGATACGCGCGAATTCATGATTCCGTCCGGTCCCGACTCCGGCGCCACAGCCTGCGCCCGCAGCCTCCCCGCGCATTCCCGTTAAGAGACAATCGAATTCTGCGCTGGTCGTCTGCTTCAGCTGCTGACTTTTTCCCGTCACGGTAAATAACGGGTTAAGGAATGCGGCCGGCGGGCCTTAAAGTTAGGGAATCCGGGAACCTGTTGCGCCGGATCAGGACAGCGCTATCGTTTTTAGGCAAAGTCGATTTTGTTTAGCGCCTTGACCGCGCGCGGGACCGCGGCTGCTAGCCGTTGCTCTCGGGCTTGCCGTCGTCGATCGGCAGCACATTGCCGCGGCCTGACATCGCCGACAGCGCGTCGAGCGCCTCTTCGCACCATTCCACCACGACGCGCTCATGGCGCATCCCGAGACGCAGGCTGAGCATCTTGCCGAGGTCGGCCGGCGGCGCGATGCCGTCGGGGAAGCGCTTGTTGAGCAGGCGCTCGTAGCGTTCGTAGCGGTCGCGGTGGTGCTCCAGCCGCGCCATCAGGTCGTTGCGCAGCGGCGCGATGTCGACGCAGTCGAGCGCATAGAGCCGGACCAGCAGGTCGTCCTTGATCGATGGCGGAACGCTCGGCCGCGCCGCCCAATGCTTCAGCGCCGCGCGGCCCTCGGTGGTCAGGGTGTAGACCAGCTTGTTGGGCTTGCCCGACTGCACCACCTCGCGGCCCTGGACGTAGCCCTTGTCGCGCAGCCGGGACAGCTCCCGGTAGATCTGCTGATGGTCGGCCTTCCAGAAAAAGCCGATCGAGGCATCGAACGTCTTGGCGAGTTCGTAGCCCGTCATCGGACGTTCCGTGAGGCAGGCGAGGATTGCGTCACCGAGTGCCAACGCCCACCTCCATCTGAGTTCCCGAGTTCGTCATTCTGAAGTTCGCTTGACTTTATGCGTTACTGTGCATATGCGTCAATATGCATATGGTGATCGGCCCGCTGCCTTGGCGCGCGTGGCCGATATTCAGGCTTCTTAAACCCCGCCGCAGGAGACGTCCGAATGAGCAAGCCGGGCCTCGACAAGTGGTACGCCTACATGAAGTCCCACGACACCGCCGCTTTGTGGGATCTGCTGCATCCCGACGCGGTGTTCGAAAGTCCGGTCGTGCACACGCCGCAGCGCGGCCGCGACATCACCTTCAAATATCTCACCAGCGCCGCCAAGGTGCTCGGCGGTCCGACATTCAAGTATCTCGGCGAATGGAAGAACGACACCGGCGCGGTGCTCGAATTCGAGAACGAGATCGACGGCATCAAGCTCAACGGCGTCGACATCATCACCTTCGATGGTGACGGCCAGATCACGCATTTCAAGGTGATGGTGCGTCCGCTCAAGGCGATCAACCTGCTGCATCGGATGATGGGCGAAGAGTTGATGAAGCAGGGCGGCGCTACGTCGCAATCACAGTCTCGCTAGGCCCTGCCGCGGACCTCCGGAACCGGATAAGGTCCGCTGCAACAAACCCAAGGACAAGCTGCAGAGCGTCGGCCGTACCTGCGGCCACGAGCCAGCCGGGAGATCAGCATGCCAACCTACAAAGCCCCCGTCGAAGACGTCAGCTTCCTGTTGAACGACGTTTTCCAGATCGATCGCTACGGCAATCTTCCCGGCTTCACCGATGCGTCGTCCGATGTCCGCGAGGCGATCCTCGGCGAGGCCGCCAAGCTCAGCGAGGAAGTGCTGCAGCCGCTCAATCGCACCGGCGACCTCGAGGGCTGCAAGCGCAATGACGACGGCAGCGTCACCACGCCGAAGGGCTTCAAGGACGCCTTCAGGCAGGTCGCGGAGGGCGGCTGGCTCGGCCTGTCGGCGCCGACCGAGTTTGGCGGCCAGGGCCTGCCGGTGACGCTGTCGCAGGCGGTCAACGAATTCCAGATCTCCGCCAACATGGCGTTCTCGATGTATGGCGGCCTGACCATGGGCGCGACCGCGGCCCTGCTGGTGCACGGTACGCCGGAGCAGAAGAAAACCTACGTGCCGAAGATGATCGCCGGCGAGTGGACCGGCACCATGAACCTGACCGAGCCGCAATGCGGCACCGATCTCGGCCTGCTTCGCACCAAGGCGGTGCGCCAGCCCGACGGCAGCTTCAAGATCACCGGCACCAAGATATTCATCTCGGCCGGTGAGCACGATCTCACCGAGAACATCATCCATCTCGTGCTGGCGCGGATCGAAGGTGCGCCGGCCGGCATCAAGGGTGTCTCGCTGTTCGTCGTTCCCAAGGTGCTGGTCAACGGCGACGGCTCGTTGGGTGCGCGCAACGGCGTCAGTTGCGGCTCGATCGAGCACAAGATGGGCATCCACGGCAATTCCACCTGCGTGATGAACTACGACAACGCCACCGGGTGGCTGATCGGCGAAGAGAACAAGGGCATGCAGGGCATGTTCGTGATGATGAACGAGGCCCGCCTCGGCGTCGCGGTGCAGGGCCTCGCGCAGTCCGAAGTCGCCTACCAGAACGCGGTCGCCTATGCCCGCGAGCGCCTGCAGGGCCGTTCGCTGACCGGCGCCAAGGAGGCTGACAAGCCCGCCGATCCGATCATCGTGCATCCCGACGTGCGCCGCACGCTGCTCACCATCCGCGCCTTCAACGAGGCGGCGCGCGCCATGGTGGTGTGGACTGCGCTGAAGAGCGACGTTGCGCACCGCTCCAACGATCCGAAGGACCGTCAGGCTGCGGACGATCACATGGGCCTGATGACGCCGGTGCTGAAGGGCGTCCTGACCGACACCGGGTTCGCCAACACGGTGTCCGCACAGCAGATGTATGGCGGCCACGGCTATATCGCCGAGCAGGGCATGGAACAGTTCGTGCGCGATGCGCGGATTGCGATGATCTATGAGGGCGCCAATGGCATCCAGGCGCTCGACCTGGTCGGCCGCAAGCTGCCGCGCGACGGCGGCCGCGCCGCAATGGCGTTCTTCGGCGAGGTCGGCGCCTTCGCCAAGGAGCATGGCGGCGACGAGGCGATGAAGCCGTTCATCACGCCGCTCTCGACCGCGCTCGGCCATCTGCAACAGGCCACCGGCTGGCTGATGCAGAACGCGCTGACCAAGCCCGACAATGCCGGCGCGGCCGCCACCGACTACATGAAATTGTTCGGCCTGGTCGCGCTCGGCTACATGTGGGCCAAGATGGCCAAGGTCGCGCAGGACAAGGCCGCGGCCGGCGCCACGCCCTATCTCAACACCAAGCTCGTCACCGGCCGCTTCTACATGGAAAGGCTGCTGCCGGAGACCGCCGTGCATCTGGCAAGAATCCAGAGCGGCAGCGCCACCACGATGGAATTGGCCGCGGAAGCGTTCTGAAGCGTTTCCAGCGAAGTGGATACCGGTTCGCGTGAAGACAACGCGTCGAATGAGAAAGCCTTGAAAATTTCCGCCGCAGTGCTGCGGCGGCGCTTCCTTCCGCATATATTATGATCCTCATATCAAGGAGGGCGTCATGCCTGAGGCATACATCTACGATCACGTTCGTACCCCGCGCGGCCGCGGCAAGGCCGATGGCGCGCTGCACGAGGTCACCGCGCTGGCGCTCGCCACGGTGCCGCTGAAGGCGCTCAAGGAGCGCAACAATCTTCCCGAGGATGCCGTCGACGACGTCGTGCTCGGCGTGGTCGATCCGGTCGGCGAGGCTGGGTCCGACATCGCCCGTTTTGCGGCGCTGAACGCCGGCCTCGGCGAGAAGGTGCCGGGCGTGCAGATCAGCCGCTTCTGCGCCTCCGGCCTCGATGCCGTGAACTTCGCCGCGGCGCAGATCATGGCCGGCCAGCATGAGCTCGTGATCGGCGGCGGCGCGGAATCGATGAGCCGCGTCGGCATCGGCGCCTCGGGCGGCGCCTGGCCGATGGATCCCTCGATGGCGGTGCCGGCCTATTTCATGCCGCAGGGCATCTCGGCCGATCTGATCGCGACCAAATACGGCTTCTCGCGCGACGATGTCGACGCCTATGCGGTGCAGAGCCAGCAGCGCGCGGCGAAATCCTGGGATGAAGGCCGCTTCAACAAGTCGGTGGTGCCGGTCAAGGACGTCAACGGCCTGACCATCCTCGCCAAGGACGAGCACATGCGTCCCACCACGACGATGCAGTCGCTAGCCCAGCTACAGCCGTCATTCGCGGCGATGGCGGCGATGGCGGGTTTCGACGCGGTGGCGATCCAGTCGCACCCCGAGGTCGAGAAGGTCAATTACGTGCATCACGCCGGCAATTCCTCAGGGATCGTCGATGGCGCCGGCGCGGTGCTGCTCGGCAGCAAGGAAGCCGGTGCGAAGCACGGCCTGAAGCCGCGGGCGAAGATCCGCGCCTTCGCCAATATCGGCTCGGAGCCCGCGATGATGTTGACCGGCCCGGTCGACGTCACCGAAAAGCTGTTCGAACGTTCCGGCATGAAGAAGTCGGACATCGATTTGTTCGAGCTCAACGAAGCCTTCGCCTCGGTGGTGCTGCGCTACATCCAGGCCTTCGACATCGACAATGCCAAGATCAACGTCAACGGCGGCGCGATCGCGCTCGGCCATCCACTCGGCGCGACCGGCGCGATGATCCTCGGCACCGTGCTCGACGAGCTC
>CALRXG020000219.1:0-11016 GCA_943372075.1 Bordetella parapertussis
AGTCGGGCCGTCGACACTTCGAGGCTCGCTTCTCGCACGTCAGGGTGACGGGGATAGAGAGGGCGTAGCCAGGATGTAGCGCGGCGCAATCCGCGGAGCCACGTCGGTTGTCTCCCGGATTTCGCTTCGCTTCATCAGGGTTACGGAACGTGAGCAGCGAGGCTACCGCGTCCCCGGTACGGCCGCATCCGCGGCCGGTCGGGCACGGCCGCCGCCGCGCATCCGCGCCAGCAGCTCCGCGGTCGGCCAGGAATCCGCCGGCAGGCCGTACTTCATCTGCATCGCCTTCACCGCGCTGCGGCTCGCCTGGCCGAGCACGCCGTCGATCTTGCCGACATCGTAGCCGGCGCGCGCCAGCAGCGATTGCAGTTCCTTGATCTCGTTGAACGGCAGCTGCGCGACCGGCGCGTGCGGCCGTTGCATCGGCGGTGCGCCCGCGATGCGGCTGGCGAGATAACCTGCCGTGGTCGAATAGATCAGCGAGTTATTCCACTCGGTATAGGCGGCGAAGTTCGGGTAGGCGAGGAATGCCGGACCCATCCGGCCCATCGGCAGCAACAGCGAGGCCGGTAGTTCGTCGTTCGGCAGCGCCTTGCCATCGGTCGAGGTGACGCCGAGCGCGACCCATTTCGAGCGCGGCAGCTTGATGGTGAGATCGGCCTGGTCCCAAGGGAAATTTGCGAAGTCCGCGGCCTGCGGCACGCGCACCTCCTGTAGCCAAGGCTCGCCGCGCCGCCACTTCAATCCATTGGCGATGTAGTTCGCGGTCGAGCCGATCACGTCGGGGCCGCTGGCGAGCAGATTGCGGTGGCCGTCGCCGTCATAGTCGACCGCATAGTTGAAATAATGCGTCGGCAGGAATTGCGTCTGGCCGAGCTCGCCGGCCCAAGAACCGATCATTTCGTCGGGCGAGAGATCGCCGCGCTCGATGATTTTCAGCGCCGCGATGGTCTCGCCCTGGAACATCTCGGAGCGGCGGCAGTCATAGGCCAGCGACACCAGCGACCTCAGCGTCGGCAGATTGCCCATCTGGGCGCCGAAATCGCTCTCCAGTCCCCAGAACGCGGCGATCACAGCCGGCGGCACGCCATATTCCTTCTCAGCCCGCGCGAATGCGGCGGCATAGGTCCGGATGTGTTGCTGGCCCTGCTGCATACGATAGTTCGCGGCCATGCGGCCGGCGAACTGGGTGAAGATCTGCCCGAACACGCGCTGGCCGCGGTCGCGGTTGACGATGCCCTGGTCGTAGACCAAATAGGGCGCGGCCTCCGCGATGGTGGCCTGCGAGACGCCGGCGGCCACCGCCTTCTGCTTCAACTCGGCGAGGAAACGATCGAAGCTCTGGCCGTTGTGGCAGGACGCTGCCCTGGGCGTCGCCACGGCGACCGGGCGCGCCCTGGCCGGGGCCGGCGCAGCGGGATTGGGCAGCAGCTGCTGCGCCAAGGCGGCCGTCGAGAGCGCCAGCGCCGCCGCGAACACAGCGATCACGATCGGGGCGCGGGGGGAAGATGCTGGCATCGATATCACCGGCTTGAATAGGGGGATAAGACCTCCTGCATACACCAGGGCAATACCGGGCAACAACGGGGGCATCCCTGTTAGACCAATTGGGCTTCGGCAGAGTGAGTCGTCGCCGCTATGATCGACAAGTGATTCGCGGGCAGGGGTGTCGGCGGATCGATCACGCCCGGAGGGACCCATGTGGAGTTTTCTCGAGCGTCTCTTGGATTCGTCGACGCTTTCGCCGCACGGCATCTGCCTGTTGTGGGAGCCGGAGCTGATCTGGCTCCACGTGATTTCAGACGCCATCATTGCCGCTTCGTATTTCTCGATCCCGTTTGCGCTGGCGATCCTGGTCTCCAAGCGGCGCGATTTCCAGTTCGGCTGGATGGCCTGGCCGTTTGCCGCCTTCATCCTCGCCTGCGGGCTGACGCATGTGTTCTCGATCTACACGCTGTGGGTGCCGATCTACGGCATCGAAGGCCTGCTCAAGGCGTTGACCGCGATCGCCTCGATCTTCACCGCGGTGCTGCTCTGGCCGCTGATCCCGCGCATCCTCGCGATCCCGACCGAGGCGCAACTGCACGAGGCGCATGTCGCGCTCGCCGAGGAGGGGCGGCAGCGCCAGCGCTCCGAGGTTCTGCTGGAGCGGTTCCGCGAGGCCGAGGTCAACGAGAGCAAGATCCGCCAGGCGCAGAAGATGGAAGCGGTCGGCCAGCTCACCGGCGGCATCGCGCATGACTTCAACAACATCCTCACCGTCATCACCGGCACCATCGACATCCTGTCCGACGCCGTCACCCACAACCGGCAGCTCACCGAGATCACCGGCCTGATCCGCGACGCCGCCGACCGCGGCGCATCGCTGACCCGGCATCTGCTCGCTTTCGCGCGCAAGCAGCCGCTGCAGCCGAGCGACGTCGACGTCAACGCGCTGATGGTCGACACCATCGAGCTGCTGCGGCCGACGATCGGCGATCACGTCGACATCGATTTCCGCCCGGTGCCCGATCTGCCGCGCGCACTGGTCGATGCCAACCAGCTGGTCACCGCGATCATCAACCTCGCGCTGAACGCGCGCGACGCGATGCCAAAGGGAGGCCGGCTCACGATCGAGGCCCGCGCCGCCGAGCTGAAGCCGTCCGACGTGCACGGCCATGACGGGCTTGCCGCTGGCGAGTATGTCGCGATCACGCTGACCGACAATGGCCAGGGCATCGCCGAGTCCGATCTGTCCAAGGTGTTCGAGCCGTTCTTCACCACCAAGGACGTCGGCAAGGGCACCGGCCTCGGGCTCAGCATGGTCTACGGCTTCGTCAAGCAGTCCAACGGCCATATCGTGCTGGAGAGCCAGGTCGGCCGCGGCACCAGGGTCATGCTCTATCTGCCGCGCGCAGCCGCTACCGCGCCGGTCGCGGCGCCCGAGCGGCGTCATCCGGAGGTCCGCGGCGCGCAGGAGGTGGTGCTGGTCGTCGAGGACGACAAGCTGGTGCGTACCTATGTGCTCGCCCAGATCGACAGCCTCGGCTACACGACGCTGTCGGCCAACAACGGTGCCGAGGCGCTGGCCGTGCTCGACAGCGGCGCACCGGTCGATCTCCTGTTCACCGACGTCATCATGCCCGGCGCGATGAACGGGCGCGATCTTGCCGCCGAAGCGCAGCGGCGGCGGCCCGGTTTGCGGGTGCTGTTCACGTCGGGCTACACCGAGAATGCCATCGACCAGGACGGCAAGCTCGAGCAAGGCATCCTGTTCCTGGCCAAGCCCTACAGCCGCGCCGAGCTCGCGCGCCTGCTGCGGGTTGCGCTGCGCGACGAGGAGACGGTGATCGCGCAGCAGGAGCCGGCGGAGTAGGCGCGCCCCGGAAGACGGACTCATGCGGGCTACGGGATCGGTGCCACAAATGACCAATCGTTAATGTCGGCCGCGTCGCTGCGACGCACGCCTTGCTCTTGCGGCGCGCGCGGCGAAATCCCTACCTCAACGGCGTCAGTTGTGGCAGCATTCTGCCCGCCGTCAGGGAACCACGATGAATTATTTTCGTACCGCGCTCCTGCTTGCCGGCCTCACCGCCCTGTTCATGGGTGTCGGCTATCTGATCGGCGGCGGCACCGGCGCCGTGATCGCCCTCATCGTGGCGGCTGCGACAAATTTGTTCGCCTACTGGAATTCCGATCGCATGGTGCTGTCGATGTACGGCGCCCATCAGGTCGATGCGCGCACGGCGCCCGAACTCTACAATCTGGTCGCCGAGCTTGCGCAGCGCGCGGCGCTGCCGATGCCGCGCGTGTTCCTGATGGACGAGCCGCAGCCCAATGCGTTCGCGACCGGCCGCAATCCGGAGAACGCGGCGGTCGCCGTCACCACGGGCCTGATGCAGCAGCTCAGCCGCGAGGAGCTCGCCGGCGTGATCGCGCACGAGCTCGCGCATATCAAGCATCACGACACCCTGACCATGACCATCACGGCGACGATCGCCGGTGCGATCTCGATGCTGGCGCAGTTCGGCATGTTCTTCGGCGGCAACCGCAACAACAACGGTCCCGGCATCATCGGCTCGATTGCGATGATGATCCTGGCGCCGCTCGGCGCCATGCTGGTGCAGATGGCGATCAGCCGCACCCGCGAATACGCCGCCGACAATTATGGCGCGCGCATCGTCGGCCAGCCGATGTGGCTGGCGTCCGCGCTCGCGAAGATCGAGAACGCCGCGCACCAGGTGACCAACATGGAGGCCGAGCGCAATCCGGCCACCGCGCACATGTTCATCATCAACCCGCTGTCGGGCCGCGGCGTCGACAATCTGTTCTCGACCCACCCGTCGACCGCGAACCGCATCGCCGCGCTCCAGCAGCTTGCCGCCGAGCTCGGCACCCAGACCGCGCCGCGCAACACCGGCGCGACCTATCCGCAGCGCAGCCCGTGGGGTGGACCGTCGAGCCAGCGCGGGCCTTGGGGTTAAAGCGCGCCCGGATGCAGGCTCACGCCTGCGCGGTGAGCAGCACGTCGGCCATGAACAGCGCGTCGATGCCGGATTTGCGGAAGGTGACGATCGCGTCGGTGGGCGTGCAGACGATCGGCTCGCTGTCGTTGAACGACGTGTTGACGACGAGCGGCACGCCGGTCTCGGCAAAGAAGCAGGAGATCAACTCGTGAAAGCGCGGGTTTGATCGGCGGCTGACGATCTGGACCCGGGCGCTGCCGTCCCGGTGCAGCACCGCCGGGATCTGATCGCGCCGCTCCGGCCGCACCGGACACGCAAACAGCATGAATTCGTGGCTGGCCGTCAGCGGGCCGATCTCGAACCATTCCTCGGCATGCTCAGCCAGCACGCTCGGCGCAAACGGCCGGAAATCTTCCCGGTGCTTGACCTTCTGATTGAGGATGTCGCGCATGTCCGGCCGCCTCGGGTCGGCGAGCAGCGATCGGTTGCCCAGCGCGCGCGGCCCGAACTCCATGCGGCCCTGGAACCAGGCGACGATCTTGCCACTTGCGATCATGCCGGCGGCATCGCGTGCTGGCGTCTTGCTGCGCCGCGCCTTGAGGCCGGCGGACTTGACCGCCGCGAGAATCGCAGGCCGCTTGAATTCAGGCCCGAGATAGGGCGTCGGGTTGCCGCGCTCGGGCGGGCGCTTCTGCTTGGCGCAATGCACGGCATGGGCGGCGCCGATCGCGGTGCCGGCGTCGTGCGGCGCCGACGGGATGAATACATTGTTGAATTCGCCGCAGCGCCGGACCAGCTCGTTGGTCACGCAATTCAGTGCGACACCGCCGGCAAGGCACAGATTGTCGAATGGCACCCTGCGCTTGACCCGGCGCACCGCGGCGATGACAGCGGCATCCGTCGCGGCCTGCAACGCCGCCGCCATGTCGGCGTGCCGCGGCAGGATCTCGTCGTCCTCATAGCGGCCCGGACCGAACACGGCTTCCATTCGGGCGTAACGCTCCGGGCTGTTGCCGAGATAATCCGGCGACACGCCGTAGTTCACCTCGTTGGCGTGCATGATCGATTGGAATTGCTCGCGATAGACCTCCGGGTCGCCGTAGGCGGCGAGGCCCATGACCTTCGAAGCGTCGTAATGCGAGAAGCCGAGATAGCCGCTGAACACCTCCCAGATGAAGCCGATCGAGTGCGGATATTCGAAGGTCTCGACCGTCTGGATCCGGGTGCCGATGGCCTTCGCCAGCGAGGTGCAGGCGCTCTCGCCGATTCCGTCGATGGTCAGGATCGCCGCGCGTTCGAAGCCTGAGGGGAAATAGGCGGACGCGGCGTGCGCCATATGGTGCGGCACGAAATGCAGTCGCTGCCCGAGCGATCGTCCGAGCAGTTCGTCGACGGCGCCGGGTACCTGGCCGAGACGCAGCCGGAAGGTCTCCTCCAGTCGCGGATCCCACCAGTCGGCGCGGTATCGCTTGCGGCGCTGCCTGGGATCGAACGAGAAGGCGACGTGATCGACGTCGCGTGCGCTGAGCCCGGCGTGCTTCAGGCAAAAGCGGATCGCTCGTTCGGGGAGTTGGTGCGGGTTGTCGAACTCGGCCCGCTTGCCGTGCTTGATACGGTTGAACCGCTCCTCCTCGGCGGCCACCACGAGCTTGCCGTCGACCAGCAGCGCGGCGGCGGACTCGTGATAGACCGAGTTGATTCCAAGGATGTTCACCGGCAGCTCCCAAACACCTGACGATTGCGGAAGATGACCCAATCTGCACGCAACAGTGAGGCTTTATCGAGATTGCATGCGGAATGTCCGGTGCAGACGAGACGCTCGGCGTGATCGCATCCTGACAATCGATGAGTTGTCATGCCCGGGCTTGTCCCGGGCATCCGCGTGTTCGTTTTCCCGGCGGAGAAAGACGTGGATGGCCGGGACACGCCCGGCCATGACGGAACAGATAGGCCAGTAGATACTGCTACGCGCTCGCAGCATCCAGCCGTTCGACCTGCTCCTTGCTCAGCTCGAGCTTGGTTGCCGCAACCAGTGTGGCGACCTGCTCGGGCTTGGTCGCGCTGGCGATCGGCGCGGTGATGGTGGGTTTTGCCATCAGCCAGGCGAGCGCGACCGCGGCCGGCTCGGCGCGCTTTTCTGCGGCGACCTCGTCGAGGCAGGCAAGGATGCGCATGCCGCGTGGGTTCATGTATTTCGGAATGCTGCGTGACCCGCGCGGGCTCTTGGCGAAGTCGCTTTCCGACCGATATTTGCCGGTCAGGAAGCCCGCGGCCAGCGAGAAGAACGTGATCACGCCGACATCGTTCTCCCGGCACACTCGCTCGAGCGCGCCCTCATAGCTCGAGCGCTCCGCCAGGCTGTATTCGGGCTGCATGCTCTCGTAGCGCGGCAGCCCGTTCGCCTTGGCGATATCGAGCGCGCTCTGGAGCCGCTCCGCCGAGAAATTCGAGGCGCCGATCGCCCTGACCTTGCCGGCCTTGATCAGTTTGTCATAGGCCGCAAGCGTTTCTTCCTGCGGCGTGGTCTCGTCGTCCTTGTGCGACTGGTAGAGATCGATGGTCTCGGTCTGCAGCCGTCGCAGCGAGTCCTCGACGGCGCGCGCGATGTAGTCCGGCTTCAGCCCGACATTGCCGCCGCCCATGTCCATGCCGACCTTGGTGGCGAGGATGATGCGGTCGCGGTTGCCGCGCGACTTCATCCACTTGCCGATGATGGTCTCGGATTCGCCGCCGCTATGGCCCGGCACCCAGCGCGAATAGACGTCCGCCGTATCCAGGAACGTCAGGCCGTGGTCCAGCACGTTGTCGAGCAGGCGAAACGACGACGTCTCGTCCACGGTCCAGCCGAACACGTTGCAGCCGAAGCAGAGAGGAGGAACGGTGAGGCCGGAACGGCCGAGCGGGCGAAGCTTCATGCGTTTTCTTTCGATTGTTTGCCGATCGCAGGCGACGCGCGGAGAGTGAGACGGATCGCGTCTGTTTGCAAGACGCAGCTCCGATCGGCGTCAGGAAGGCCGGAAACAACGGGTGCTCCCACCGGACGGCGTGCGAATTTCGCGGAACGAAGAGAAGGCTGGCACCGATCAGAGGGGATCAGGCCCATAGCGATTCGGACCGGCGGTGCCGGGGCGGCAGCCGAGCTCGACGATCATCCAGACGCTGATGACAGGCGCGGCGATCTCGCACACGCGTGCAATCGTGTCTCCGAGCATCGCAACGGCCGCAAGGATCACCGGGCCGAGAAAGAACAACAGCAGCCACCAGCCGCTCTTGTCACGGTCGTGCAGGCGCTTCTTGCTCACTGCGATTTGCGAGTTCAGCAAGAGCAGCCACGCGATCAGCCGTGACGGCGACCGCGAGATACGGCATCAAGCTTCCCAATACGATCATCACGAACAGTAGCAGAAGCAGCAGGATCAACCAGGCGAAGCATGCCCGCCAGTAGCCCGCCCGCGAAATCCGCCCGTCGAAATTGAACAGCAGGTCGTACAACTGCGCGCGGCCTTCGGGTGTCGAGAACAGGTCGAGCAGGCCCATGTTCGTTCCAAACGATCTCGGGAATCAAGATGGTTTATAGGACAGGACAGTACCCGTTAAACGGGTATTCTGCCAGCTACGCGCATTCGAGATCGAGAGGGCGTGGAACGCCCGCGCGCGCGTCTCTCAACCCGGCTCCGCGGTGCCGTCGTCATCCGATTCTGCGTCCGCCTTCGGCGGCCAGGCGCCGCGCCGGAGCAGCGCCTCGTGCAGCAGCTTCTCGATCTGGCCCTGGCGCGAGCGGAATTCCGCGGCGGCCAAGCGATCGAGAATCTCCAGCAGCGGACTGCCGAGCCGCAGCAGGATCGGCTCCTTATCCGGCCCCTTCGGGTGCCCGCGCCTAGGCATACAGCGTTCCGGTGTTGACGACCGGGGCGCGGTGGCATCGCAGGTGCCATTCGCGCTGTTTCAGCCGGCGCGACAGATCGAACCGGTGACCCCGCTGGCGCGCGACGTCACCGGGCCGCCGACGGTCAGCCAGCGGCTCGACGGCACTGCGTTCTTTGTCGACGATCTCGGCCACATGCTGACCGCGCGCCATGCCGTCGCGGACTGCGCTCGCATTGTCGTCGGCAAGGAAAGGCCATTCCGTCACTGCGCGCCTGGTGGCGCTCGCCGCGACCGACATTGCATTGATCAAGGTTCCGCGAACGCTCGGCCTTGCAGCGGTATTTTGCGCGCAAATGTGTCCACCGCCAACGACATGGTGTTCGCCGAGGCCTGTGACCGGCTGAAGCCGATGCTTGCGCATGGCGGTGCGCTCGGCAATGCGTATCGTCGATACCATCCAGCGCGACCCCCAGCAGGCGTGGTGAGCCGTCGGACCACGATCGCGTGCTGGCGGTCGATGCCGCGCACGCCAAGTCGTTTCTCGCGGCTCACGGCGTCCGCATCCAGGAAGACGACCGGCCGCAGATGAGCGGTACCGCGTCACGGGCGCATCGCGCCGCCAGCGTCTCGGCGCGCGTCACATGCCTGCAACAATGAGCGACTAGTTGCTCGCCGATCGATGTTCGCGTCGCCCTGTCAGCCTGCTGCCTGCGGTCAACCCTTGTCCAGAACCATGCTCATCTTGCGGGGCACGCTCGTGCTCTCGTTCGGCCTGCTGATCCTCTCCCCGGCGCCGGGCCATGCCCAGAACTTCGACTTTCGCAATCCCGAACAGGCGCCGCCGTCCTGGGCGCAGTTCGCCAAGCTGGTGAAATACCGGTTCGAGGAATGGATCGCGGCCGACGAGACCGTTGCCAATCGCTTCCGCAACTGGGTCATCGAGTATTCCGGCAAGGAGAACGGACCGCCGCCGACGCTGGTGGTGCGCGCCTGGCTCAACCCGGACGGCACCGTCGAGCGCGTCACGTTTCCCGCATTCAATGACGCTGGCGCGACCGAGGATCTGCGTACCATCCTGAAGCGCGGCAATGTCGGCGAGGCGCCGCCGCCGGAAATGTTGCAGCCGCTCAACCTGCGCTTCTCGCTCAATCTCAGGAAGCCCTGAGCGGCTTCAGTCGCGCGGCGCCAGCGCGAGCTCCAGCAACGCGATACGCTGGAGCGCGTCGATCTCGCGTTCGCCGTCCTTTGCCGTGCGCAGGATCGATTCCGCGATCGTCTTGATATGCGAGCTGCTGACCGGATCGGGCAGCGTCGCAACCGAAGATTCCAGCGCCCGTGTCATCAACTCGATCACCTCGGGCGCAAACGCTGCATTGGAAAAGTTCTTCATTGCTCGGGATGCCGCTCAAATTCTGATGGAATCGCCCCGCGTAGTAATAACGCGCGATGGCTGCGACGGTTCCGGTTCCCCAGGTCGTTGCGTTCACGCTGGCGTGCGTGCGGAATGAAGGAGGGCTTAACCAAAATGCAAAACTCCGGGCAGATGAGGCCGCGAGAACTCGAAACTGCGTCCCCAACTTCGACTGTCGCCGTCCGGCTCGCCGTCTCCGCTAAAGCTTCGGCGCGCCTGCGACTCGTGGCCTCGTCGAAACCTTGGCGAAGACGGGACCAAGCGATCCAGTACGCTGCGGCCTCTCGGTTCAACAGGATTGCTTCGCATCGCTCGCAATGATGGGTAGGATGACATCCGCTAGACAAGTGGAGACACAACTCCAATGGCCAAACAACAAGCGGGACGATCGCGGCGCGGCTTCATCGGTGTTGCGATCGCAGCACTTCCCACCGCACTTCTGCTGCGAGCGGCGGCAGCTTCCGACAAGATGACAAAACCGCAGGCCGAATATCAGGATATGCCGAACGGCATCTACTCCTGCGGCCTGTGCACGCTGTTCGTTGCGCCCGGTGGCTGCAAGGTGGTCGAGGGAACGATCAGCAAGGACGGCTGGTGCAAGGCCTTTGCCGCGGTCGACTGACGCTTGGCCCTTCCCCTCAAGGGGAGGATTGAGACGAGCCTACAATTCCCGCGCATTCGAGAATGCGAACGACGACACCCGCCGCGTCGTCTCGTCCAGGATCAAAGTGCGCGTGATCGGCGGCTCGGCGCGCTGGCTGCAATTCTCGCGTTCGCAGAGCCGGCAGTTGACGCCGATCGGGGTGCCTTCGGTCTTTTCCAGGTCGATGCCGGTCGCGTAGACGAGCTTTGCCGCATGACGGATCTCGCAGCCGAGCCCGATCGCAAAGCGCGGCTGCGGCTGCGGGTAGGGCGCCACCGGCCGCCGCACGGTCTGCGCGATCGAGAAGTAGCGCGTGCCGTCGGGCAGCTCGATTACCTGACTGAGCAGGCGGTCGGGCATGTCGAAGGTCGAATGCACGTTCCAGAGCGGGCAGGTGCCGCCGAACTTGGAGAACGGGAAGGTGCCCGAGGAGAACCGTTTCGATACGTTGCCGGCGGTGTCGACGCGCAGCAGGAAGAACGGCACCCCGCGCGCGTTCGGCCGTTGCAGCGTGGTGAGGCGGTGGCAGACCTGCTCGAAGCCGGCGTTGAAGCGCTGCGCCAGCACGTGGACGTCATAGCTGAGTGCTTCGGCCGCGGAATGAAATGCCTGATAGGGCATCATCGCGGCGGCCGCGAAGTAGTTGGCGA
>CALRXG020000220.1:0-10893 GCA_943372075.1 Bordetella parapertussis
TGGTTGGCGAGCGACAGGATGCGCGGCTGGCCGGGCGGCTGGGCCGTCCTATCCTCTTGATAAACCTCGTCCATCACAGTCATACCAAAATACCATTCACTCTCGCGGAGTCCCCTCACGCCGCTCGATTGACCCGAGTTCGACGATCCAGCCCTGTCCGCCGGTGCGGCTGGCATGTAGTTTAGGCGCAATATTCCAATATTTAGTGGCCTCGGTCAATTCGGCCTCTACATCTTGACCCTTCAAAAACAGCGCTTTCGCGCCCTTTTTGACCCATGGCTCGGCAAAGCCGATCAGTTGATGTAACGGAGCCAGCGCTCGCGCGGTGACGCAATCGATCGGGCCGGCGATTCTATCCACAGTATCCCCGATATCAGCCAGATGCACCGTGCCCGGTGACGCCGTCACGCGAATCGCCTCGCGCAGAAACGCGGCCTTCTTGGCGATTCGCTCGACCAGATGAATCTGAGCACCTGGCGTTTCAGCCAAGGCGCAGGCCAGCACGACGCCCGGAAAGCCGCCGCCGCTGCCGAGATCGACCCAGGACTTCGCTGATGGCGCAAGGCTCAGAAGCTGCAACGAATCGGAGATATGCCGGGTCCAGAGATGCGGCAACGTGGAGGGTGCGACGAGATTGGTCTTAGCCTGCCACGCCAGGAGGAGGGCGACATAGCGGTCGAGCCGCGCTTCCGTTTCACGTGAAACAGGGGTCAGCGCGAGCGCCGCGGCCTTATCTTTGGCGGAGACGCTAAACTCGGCGGGTTGTGGAGCTGGAGCCATTCTCTGGGATGCCGGTCGAGCTCGTCATTGCGAGCGATGCGAAGCAATCCATGGTCCATCCGCGGAACCGATGGATTGCTTCGTCGCCCCCGCTCCACCTCCCGTTTCACGTGAAACGTCAGGCCGTCGCCTTCGCCGATTTCCGTCGTGCCTCGCGTCGCAGATAGGCCGCCAGGATACCCAGCGCCGCCGGCGTCATGCCGTCGATCCGGCCGGCCTGCCCCACTGTCCGCGGCTGCGCCTTCTGTAACTTGGCGCGCGCTTCATTGGAGAGACCAGGCACATCGGCGTAGTCGATATCGGTCAGAACCAAGCCTTCGTCGCGGCGGAATGCGTCGACGTCGGCGGTCTGGCGCTTCAGATAGACATCGTATTTGGCGTCGATCTCAAGGTGGACCGCGATCGCCGGGTCAATGGCCGACAGCTCCGGCCAGATCGCCTGGACCGCCGGCCACTCGATCTCCGGATAGGCCAGCAACTCGAAGGCCGATCGGCGATGGCCATCGCGGTTGAGCGCGAGCCCGTGCCTGGCGGCTTCATTCGGCGTGATCGCCAACGACTTCGCCAAGCTCTTCGCCGCGTCAAGCGCCGCCATCTTGCTCCGGTGGCGTTCCGCGCGGCCGGCTTCGACGCATCCAAGCGCGATCCCCTTGTCGGTCAGCCGCTGGTCGGCATTATCGGCCCGCAATGTCAGGCGGTATTCAGCGCGCGAGGTGAACATACGATAGGGCTCGGTGATCCCGCGGGTCACCAGGTCGTCGATCATGACCCCGAGATAGCCGTCAGCACGGTCGAACACGATCGGATCGGCGCCGCTCGCAGCCAAAGCCGCATTGAGGCCAGCAACGATGCCCTGCCCCGCCGCCTCTTCGTATCCCGTGGTGCCATTGATCTGGCCGGCCAGGAAAAGGCCACGCAGGCGCTTGGTTTCCAGGGTCGGATCGAGCTCCCGCGGATCGACATGGTCATATTCGATCGCATAACCGGGCCGAACCATCTTCACCCGCTCGAGGCCGGGAATGCTGGCGAGGATCGCGAGCTGGACCTCTTCCGGAAGCGAGGTCGAGATGCCGTTCGGATAGACGGTGCTGTCGTCGAGCCCTTCGGGCTCCAGGAAGATCTGGTGGCCATCGCGATCGCCAAAGCGGACGATCTTGTCCTCGATCGACGGACAATAGCGCGGTCCCGAGCTCTTGATCTGGCCGGAGTACATCGGCGAGCGATGCACATTGGCCCGGATCACCTCATGGGTTGCGGGCGTGGTCCGGGTGATGCCGCACTGGATCTGCGGGGTCGTGATCCGATCGGTCATGACCGAAAACGGCTCCGGTGGATCGTCTCCGGGCTGCATTTCGACCGAGGACCAGTCGATCGTGGTGCCATCGAGGCGTGGTGGGGTCCCGGTCTTGAGCCGGCCCAGCACAAAGCCCGCCCGCTCGAACGAGTTGGACAAGCCCATCGCCGGCGCCTCGCCGACCCGTCCTGCGGGCCAGTTCTTCTCGCCGAGGTGGATCAGGCCGCGCAGAAAGGTCCCTGTGGTGATGACGACCGCGCCCGCGGACAGCTGACGACCATCGCCCAGACGAATGCCGGTCACGCGCCCGTCGATGACGGTCAATTCGTCAGCTTCGCCTTCGATGACAGAAAGGTTCGCGGTCTCGACGATCGCGGCCTGCATCGCAGCCGCATAGAGCTTCCGATCGGCCTGGGCGCGCGGACCACGGACCGCGGGACCCTTCCGGCGATTGAGCATCCGGAACTGGATGCCACCAGCGTCGGCGACCCGGCCCATCAAACCGTCCAGAGCATCGACCTCTCGGACCAGATGACCCTTGCCAAGTCCGCCGATGGCCGGATTGCAGGACATCGCGCCGATGGTTGCGAAGCGATGGGTCACCAGGGCCGTCTTTGCGCCCATCCGGGCAGCCGCACTCGCGGCCTCGCAGCCGGCATGGCCGCCGCCGATGACAATGACGTCAAAAGAGTCTGCCCTGGAGATCATGGCGGGACTTCTATCGCGGAGTAATGAAAGCCGGAAGAACGAAGTTGGGATCGCGGGTCTGAGATCCAACACCTGAGCGAATATGGATCGCTTCGGCCGGCTCGCAATGACACGCGGAGTCCGTTTCACGTGAAACAGCTCAGGTCTGGCGTGGCCGATTGTTTCACGTGAAACGGAGTGAGTCCTTAATCAATCGGAAACCATGTTTCACGTGAAACAGGCCCGGTTCCGTCTACTTGCCGACGCAGAACTCGCGGAAGATGACGTCGAGGATGTCCTCGACATCGACCCGACCAAGCAGGCGACCAAGCGAGGTCGCCGCCCTCCGCAGGTCCTCTGCGGCAAGCTCCTCGCCCTGCCCGACCACATCGATGCTGCGCTGGAGCGACTCAACTGTTTCTTCGAGCAGTCCGCGTTGCCGGGTCCGGCTGATCAGGCCGGCCTCACCGGTTCCAAAATAGTCGTGTGCGAAGCCGATCAAGGCGGCGATCAGCTCCGAGAGACCATCGCCGCGGGCCGCCGAGATCCTGAACTCGCGAGAGCCCCCGCCCTCACCCGCCGGCGTTCTCACCAGATCGATCTTGTTGCGCACCAGCCAGGTTGGCGTGCCGCCGCCATGTCCGACCTTCGCACCACCGCTGTCGGCCAGCCACAGCACGAGGTCGGCTTCCGCGGCACGAGCCCGGGCACGGCGGACACCCTCTTGCTCGACCGGGTCATCGGTTTCGCGAATCCCGGCGGTGTCGATGACCGTGACGGGATAGCCATCCAGATCGAGCTGTACCTCGATCACGTCACGGGTCGTGCCGGCATGCGGCGAGACGATCGCGACTTCGCGCTTGGCGAGCTGATTGATCAGGGTCGACTTGCCGACGTTAGGCGGGCCCGCAATCGCAACCACCAGGCCGTCGCGCAGCCGCTCGCTTTGCGCCTGCCCCGCAAGCACATTCTTGATCTCATCATGCAACGCCCGGATCCGCTCGAGCGCCGGAGCGATCAGCTCCGTCGGCACATCGCCTTCATCTGAGAAATCGATCCCGGCCTCGATCAACGCTGACGCCGCAATGATCCGCTCGCGCCAGTCACGCGCGCGATCGCCGAGCAGCCCTTTCAGCTGGCGCAGCGCTTGGCGTCGCTGCCGGTCGGTGTCGGCGTGGATCAGATCGTCGAGGCCCTCGGCTTCCGTCAGGTCGAGCTTGCCGTTCTCGAATGCCCGCCGGGTGAATTCGCCGGGCTCAGCCGGTCGAACATTGTCGAATGCCGCGATGGCTTCGAATATCGCCGACAGCACCGCGCGGCCGCCATGGACATGAAATTCGGCGACGTCCTCGCCAGTCGCGCTTGCCGGACCGGGGAACCACAGCACGACGGCATCGTCGATCGGCTGATGGTTTGAATCGTGCAGCAGTGCTCGGGTCGCCATCCGCGGTGTCGGCCTCTTACCCGCCAATCCGTCAATGACCGACGCGGCCATTGGGCCAGACAGCCTGACAATGGCGATCGCACTCGGTGGCCGTCCGGAGGACAAGGCGAAGATGGTCTGGTCGCGCGGATGCATCGCCTATTTCTTCCAGCAAATCGCCAAAGGCAATCCTGCTTCGCTTTCGCAGGCCGGTCGCGATATGTTGCGTCGCAACATAACGGCGGCGCCTTGCGGTATCCGCGCAGCAATTTGCTGCACCAGTCCAGGGTCAAATCACGATACGAAGTATAAACACGATATATATCAGATAGTTAATTGAATACCGCATCCGCGGAAGCAGCTCAATCCATGCTGCGCTTTGCTGCAATAAGGCCGCAGCATGAAAAAAGGCGCCCCGTTTCTGCGGAGCGCCCTCTTCTGTTTCGGCCCTCTGGCCTCAGGTGTTCATGGAATCGAAGAATTCCGAATTGCTCTTCGTGTTCCGGAGCTTGTCGAGCAGGAAGTCGATCGCGTCCATGGTGCCCATCGGATTGAGGATGCGGCGCAGGACGTACATCTTCTTCAGCACCTGCGGATCGGTGATGAGCTCCTCCTTGCGGGTGCCGGAGCGCGCGATATCGATCGCCGGGAAGGTTCGCTTGTCCGAGACCTTGCGGTCCAGGATCAGTTCCGAGTTACCGGTTCCCTTGAACTCTTCGAAAATGACTTCGTCCATGCGGCTGCCGGTGTCGACCAGAGCGGTCGCGATGATGGTCAGCGAACCGCCCTCCTCGATGTTGCGCGCGGCGCCGAAGAAGCGCTTCGGGCGCTGCAACGCGTTGGCGTCGACACCGCCGGTCAGCACCTTGCCGGATGACGGCACCACGGTGTTGTAGGCGCGGCCGAGGCGCGTGATCGAATCGAGCAGGATCACGACATCGCGGCCGTGCTCGACCAGGCGCTTGGCCTTCTCGATCACCATCTCGGCGACCTGGACGTGACGCACCGCCGGCTCGTCGAAGGTCGACGACACCACCTCGCCCTTCACCGAACGCTGCATGTCGGTGACTTCTTCCGGACGTTCGTCGATCAGCAGCACGATCAGGTAGCAGTCGGGATGATTGGCGGTGATCGAGTGCGCGATGTTCTGCATCAGCACCGTCTTGCCGGTGCGCGGCGGCGCCACGATTAGCGCGCGCTGGCCCTTGCCGATCGGCGCGACGATGTCGATCACGCGTGCGGACAGGTCCTTCTTGGTGGAATCCTCAAGCTCCATGCGGAAACGCTGATTGGGAAACAGCGGCGTGAGGTTGTCGAAATTGACCTTGTGCTTCGACTTTTCCGGGTCTTCGAAATTGAGCGTGTTGACCTTCAGCAGCGCGAAATAGCGTTCGCCTTCCTTCGGGCTGCGAATATGGCCTTCGATCGTATCGCCGGTGCGCAGGCCGAAACGGCGGATCTGCGACGGCGACACGTAGATGTCATCGGGTCCGGGCAAGTAGTTCGCGTCGGGCGAACGAAGGAAGCCGAAGCCATCGGACAGCACCTCGACGACGCCTTCACCGATAATGTCGGTCTCGGCGATCGCGAGCTGCTTGAGAATTGCGAACATCAGCTCCTGCTTGCGCATGGTGCTGGCATTCTCGACCCCGTTCTCTTCCGCAAACGAGACGAGCTCGGCCGGCGTTTTCGATTTGAGGTCCTGGAGTTTGATTTCCCGCATTGGGGTAGTCCTGTGAGGAAGTAAGTAGGGAAGGGGTGCGAGGTGGCTCTGGAAAAAGCGGACGCCAAGGGAAGGTCCGCAGGTCTCAGCCAGGAAAGTGCCGTTGGGGCTTTCAAACCTGATGCGGCGCCGGCCCGAAAAGAACCGGAACGCGACCACATCCGCCTGCGTGGGGTGGGATAAAACCTATATAGAAAATCGATCCGTCCTTCGCAAGAAGGACTGAAGCATGCGTCCTGGGCATCGCAATGTCTAGAACGGCTTCACGACCACCATGATCACGATCAGGATCATCAGAAGCGTCGGCACCTCGTTGATAATACGATAGAATTTCTGACTACGCTGATTTCGGTCCACGGCGAAATCCTTCACGCAGCGGGACAAAAAGCCGTGGATACCCGACATCACGAGCACCAGCGTAAATTTGACGTGAAACCAGCCTGAAAGGTACCAGTGTCCGGCCCAGGCCAGATAGAGCCCGGCCAACCAGGTCACGATCATCGCGGGATTGATGATCGCCTTCAAAAGCCGGCGTTCCATGACCTTGAAGGTCTCGGATTGCTTCGAGCCGGCTTCGGCCTCGCAATGATAGACGAACAGCCGCGGCAGATAGAGCATGCCTGCCATCCACGAGATGACGGCAATGACGTGCAGGGCCTTGATCCAATCGTACATCGCAGGGATGCCTTTCAGGGAACAACTCGGGCGGGTTCAGCGTTGCAGGCGAGGCTCTGCAGGCGGGGGACGGATACATATCCGCACACACGGCTCTCCTAAACCTAATTAATTTTAGAATCTAAGGTTTGAGTCTTAGTGGCGGTGAATTTGACTCATGCAAGGCGGTCCAGCCGTTCTTGCGGGCTTGTTCACATCCCTCAACATTTTGGCTGCCCAGTGGCGGGATCCGGAATCTGTCGCGTGACTCAATTGGTTGCACTAGTCCGTGGCCAGCTTATCAAGAGACAAATCCACATCGGTTCACTATCATTCGCCTGATGACGTCGACTTATCCTTTTCGGCGGTGCTGTGAAAAAGCGGACGAGATATACAGGGACCGGACGGCGGACCCGGATTCTTCTCCTCGACCTCCACAGCGATTCACAGGATAGACAGGGGCTCCGGTGCCGACGACCTCCAATTATTTCCACCTGCATCTGGTGTCGGACTCGACCGGCGAGACGCTGATCACCGTGGCGCGCGCGGTCGCCGCGCAATACGCCAATGTCACTGCGGTCGAGCATGTCTATCCGTTGGTGCGCAGCCAGAAGCAGCTCGATCGCGTGCTCGACGAGATCGAGGAATCCCCGGGGATCGTGCTGTTCACGCTGCTGGAGAAGGACCTGGTCGGCCGGCTCGAGGGCAAGTGCAGGGAAATCAACGTTCCGAGCCTGTCGATCATCGGGCCGGTGATGCAATTGTTCGAGGCGTATCTGGGGGCCGCGACCACCGGGCGGGTCGGCGCGCAGCACGTGCTCAACGCGGAATATTTCGCCCGCATCGATGCGCTGAACTTCACGATGATGCATGACGACGGTCAGCATGTCGAAGGCCTGGAGGAGGCCGATGTCGTGCTGGTCGGGGTGTCCCGTACGTCGAAGACGCCGACCTCGATCTACCTCGCCAACCGTGGCATCAGGACTGCGAACGTGCCGCTGGTGCCGGGAATTCCGCTGCCGCACCAGCTTGAGACCTTGAAGAAGCCGCTGGTGGTCAGCCTGCACGCGACGCCCGAGCGCCTGATCCAGGTCCGGCAGAACCGCCTGCTCACGATGGGCGACCGCGACAATGACACCTACATCGACAAGCAATCGGTGGCCGACGAGGTGGCCTTTGCGCGCCGCCTGAGCGCGAAATTCAACTGGGCGCTGCTCGACGTGACGCGCCGTTCGATCGAGGAAACGGCGGCCGCGGTGATGAAGCTCTATAACGACCGCCAGCGCGCGCGGCCGTCGGAGTGATCACCTCGTCATGACTATCTGGCGCGATTCTCGGAAGCTGATCCTTGCCTCGCAAAGCCGTGCGCGACGGATGCTGCTCGAGAATGCCGGCCTCGATTTCGAAGCAGTGCCGGCCGATATCGACGAACGCGGCCTGCAAGCGGATTCCGGCCTTTCGGCGCCGGGAGAGATCGCTTCGCTCCTGGCGCGTCAGAAGGCGCTGTTCATATCGAGGCAGAAGCCCGGTCGATATGTCGTCGGCGCCGATCAGACCTTGGCGCTGGGGCAGCGGATGTTCAGCAAGCCTGCCGGCCGCGCGCAGGCTGCCGAGCAACTCGGTCTGCTGGCGGGCCAGACCCATGAGCTGCATTCCGCGGTCTCGGTGGCGCGCGATGGAGAAATCCTGTTCGACGATGTCAGCGTCGCCCGCATGACGATGCGACCGCTCGCCGCCGGCGAGATCGCGGCCTATCTCGACCGGGCCGGGGAGGCGGTGACGACCAGCGTCGGGGCCTACCAGCTCGAAGGCCTCGGCGTGCATCTGTTCGAGCGGATCGAAGGCGACCATTTCACCATCCTCGGTCTGCCGCTATTGTCGCTGCTGGCGTTCCTGCGCAGCGAACAACTGCTCGCGGTGTGAGCCGCCGACACATGGCGACGGAGAGATGCTGAAGCGATGCTGATTGTTGGACTGACCGGCTCGATCGGGATGGGGAAATCCACCACGGCCAAATTGTTCATGGAGGCCGGCGTACCGGTGTACGATGCCGACGCGGCTGTGCATCAACTCTATGAAGGCGAAGCTGCGCCGGCGATCGAGGCCGCGTTTCCCGGCACCACCGCCAATGGCAAGGTCGATCGCGCCAAGCTGTCGGCACGCGTGGTGCAGGACGCGGTGGCGATCAAGCAGCTCGAGCAGATCGTGCATCCGATGCTCGGCGCATCGCGCCAGAAATTCTTCGCCGACGCAGAGGCCGCCGGCGCGCCCATCGTCGTGCTCGACATCCCGCTGCTGTTCGAGACCGGCGGCGAGAAACGCGTCGATGTGGTCGTCGTCGTCACCACGTCCGCGGAACTGCAGCGCGAGCGCGTGCTGGCGCGCGGCACCATGGATGCGGCAAAACTCGACGCCATCATCGTCAAGCAGATGCCGGATGCCGAGAAGCGCAAGCGCGCGGATTTCATAGTGGATACCTCGCACGGACTTGATCCGGTGCGGGCGCGCATCCGCGACATTCTGGACGAGGTTGCTAAGATGCCGAAGCGGCGCGCTTGATTCGCGTCTTTTCGGACTCCCTCACGTCATGCGCGAAATCGTTCTCGATACCGAAACCACTGGCCTCGATCCGCTGCGCGGTGACCGGCTGGTCGAAATCGGCTGCGTCGAGATCTTCAACCGCATGCCGACCGGCCAGACCTATCACGTCTACATCAATCCCGAACGCGACATGCCGGTGGAAGCGTTCAATGTGCACGGGCTGTCGACCGAGTTCCTGGCCAGCAAGCCGCTGTTCACCGAGGTGGTCGACGAGTTCCTGGCCTTCATCGGCGATACGCCGCTGGTGATCCACAACGCCTCGTTCGACATCAGCTTCATCAATGCCGAGCTCGACCGCATCAAGCGGAAGGCGATCCCGAAGGACCGGCTGGTCGATACGCTGCTGCTGGCGCGGCGCAAGCATCCCGGCGTGTCGAATCGGCTCGACGACCTCTGCTCGCGTTATCAGATCGACAATTCACGCCGCACCAAGCACGGCGCCTTGCTCGACGCGGAGCTGCTCGCCGAGGTCTATATCGACCTGATCGGGGCGCGGCAGTCGCAGCTCATCCTGGCATCGGAAACGTCGGATGCGCGCGCCGGCAGCTATGGCGATTCGCCGCGGCGGCAGCGCGAGACCCCGTTGGTCGCCCGGGTCAGCGATGCGGATCGCGAAGCCCACAGGGCCTTCGTCGGCACGCTCGGCGACAAGCCGATCTGGAACGATTACCTGCCGCCGCCCGCGCCTGCGGAAGCCCCGGCGGCTTGAATTCCTGATCCTGCGTCATTGCGAGGAGCGTTAGCGACGAAGCAATCCATTCTTGTGGCGAGATGGATTGCTTCGCTTCGCTCGCAATGACGGTCTATCCGGACTTCAGCTCAGCTCGGCTTGGCGCCGGAGGCGGCCTGCGCGGCTGCGGCGCGCTCCATGTTCTGGCGATAGAGGCCGACGAAATCGACCGGGTCGAGCAGCAGGGGCGGGAAGCCGCCGTCGCGGACCGAGGTGGCGACGATCTCGCGCGCGAACGGGAACAGCAGCCGCGGGCACTCGATCATGACCAGCGGGTGCAGGTTCTCCTGCGGCACGTTCACGATCCGGAACACGCCGGCATAGGCCAGGTCGAAGCTGAACATCACCTTGCCGGCCGACTCCGCCTTGCCCTCGACCGAGAGGATCACCTCGTATTCGTTCTCCGACAGGTTGTTGGCGGAGACGTTGATCTGGATGTTGATCGCCGGCTGTTGCTGCTGCTGGCCGAGCGAGGCCGGCGCATTCGGGTTCTCGAACGACAGGTCCTTGGTGTACTGCGCCAGCACGTTGAGCTGGGGAGCGGCCTGTTCGACGGGGGCGCCGTTGCCATTGGTCATGAAATGTCTCCTGGAGCAGCGCTCGATGGACAGAATGTCCGACGGCACGCGTTAAGGTGTTGGGAATGCCGATGCCGGGCGAGTGGCTATCATAGGCCCGGCTCGGTCCACAAGGACGACGAACGAACGCATCCCGGCGCGGCCGCGGCCGGATTCTCCGGCCAAAGGGCGGCGAGCACTGGTCCGCCAAATCTCTTAACGGCTTCCTAAATTATTGAAGATGCGCGATTTCCTGAAAGGAACGGGTTTCCCCCCGGGTCCAAAACGCGCTACACTTGCCCGTGCCAAAAAGCGCCATTGGCCGAGCATAGTTTCGTGCCTACATGCTGCGGACTCAATCGGTGATGTAATCTCTGCCGTTCCCGACCGGGAACGCTTTGACGGCCGGCCCGTTGCCGGCAGAGACCAGAAAGCGAAATCGAC
>CALRXG020000221.1:0-10850 GCA_943372075.1 Bordetella parapertussis
AGCAGGCCTATGAGCACGACATCATCACGGCGTCGTTCCCCAAGGCGCCGGACGGCTCGACCATCAAGTACCGCTCCGACGTCAAGACCGGGCTGATCTTCGCCAACGCCAAGAACAAGGCCGAGGGCAAGCAGTTCATCGCCTTCCTGATGCAGGAGGACAATGTGCGGCCCTATGTCGAGGGGGCGCTCGGACGCTGGTTCCCGGTGACGAAGGCGAGCCAGGCCAGCCCGTTCTGGCAAGCGGACCGGCACCGCAAGGCGGTCTGGAACCAGTTCACGGGCGGCACCGCGCCGTTCGACTTCACCAAGAACTGGAAGTTCACCATCCTGAACAACGAGAACGTCTGGGCCAAGGCGATGAACCGGGTGGTCAGCGAGAAGGTGCCGGTCGACAAGGCCGTCGACGAACTGATCGCCCGCATCAAGCAGGTTGCGGGGTGAAGTAAACGATGGCCGCCTCTGCCGAGACTTGCTCCGCGTCGTCCCGGCGAAGGCCGGGACCCATACGCCGCGGCGGTCGTCTTGGAGTAGGCTCGTCGACGGCTTTCGCGCAGCGGCTGGGCCCTGTGGTTATGGGTCCCGGCCTTCGCCGGGACGACGTCGTAACCGTGGCCGGCATCTCGTTTCAAGAGTAGGCGCATCATGGCGATCACGCTCTCCGCATCCGATGCCCCCTCGCCGCCGCTGTCGGCGCGGCTGTCGCCGCCGCAGGTCTGGGGCATCGCGCTGCTCGCGCCCTATCTGCTCGTGTTCCTCGCTTTCGTGGTCTATCCGGTCGGCTACGGCCTGTGGCTGGCGCGCCAGCCGTCGAACTATGTCGCGCTCTACAATGACCCGATCTTCGCGCGCGCCGCGGTCAACACGCTGATCTTCCTGGTGATCGGCATCAACATCAAGATGCTGATCGCGCTGTTCCTGTCCGGCTTCTTCGCCCAGCAGCGCGCCTGGATCAGGTGGCTGTCGGTGATCTTCATCCTGCCCTGGGCGGTGCCCTCGATCCCGACCATCCTCTCCGTGCGCTTCATGCTCAATCCCGAATGGGGCGTGGTCAACCAGCTGATCTTCAAGTTCACCGGCGACGACGGCCCGAATTGGCTGAACGATCCGGCGGTGGCGCTGGCGATGGCGATCGGCGTCCACATCTGGAAGTCGCTGCCGTTCTGGACGCTGATCCTCCTGACCGGACGGCTCGCGATCTCGCAGGACCTCTACGAGGCCTCCGACGTCGACGGCGCCAATTGGTGGCAGAAATTCCGCTACATCACCTGGCCGTCGATGCAGACGCTCTACATCACCTGCACGCTGCTCTCGATGATCTGGACGCTGGGTGACTTCAACAGCGTCTATCTGCTCACCGGCGGCGGCCCCGCCGATCTCACCCATGTGCTGTCGACGCTCGGCATCCGCTATCTCAGGCTCGACCAGCTCTCGCTGGCGATGGCCTCGATCGTCTGCGCGATGCCGTTCGTGTTGCCGCTGGTCTATTTCATGATGAAACGGTTGTCGCGATGAAGCTGCCCACCCTCCGCGACGTCGGCACCGAAGCCAAGCTGCTGCTGATCGGCATCCCGGTCTTCATCTGGACCATGATCCCGATCTACCACATGTTCGTGTTCGCGATCTCGCCGAAGGAGGACGCGTTCTCCGGCAAGCTGTGGCCTGATCATCCGACGCTGCACAATTTCTCGATCGTGTTCCATCAGCAGCATTACTTCCTGCGCGACTTCTGGATCCAGTTCTGGAATTCGACCGTGATCGCGCTCGCGGTCGGCGCGCTGACGCTGTTCGTCGCCACCGCCGCCGCGTTCTCGATCTCGCGGCTTCGCGTGCCGGGCGGCCGCGCCGTGATGAACATGGCGCTGTTCACCTATTTCATCCCGGCGGCGTTCCTCGCCGTGCCGATGTACCGCACCATGGGCAATTACGGGCTGCTCAACACCCACTGGTCGCTGATCCTGGCCATGGTCACCATCGCCGCACCCTACGCGATCTGGGTGCTGAAGCAGGCTTCCGACAAGCTGCCGGTCGAGCTCGACGAGGCCGCGACGATGGACGGCGCCAGCACGCTGCAATTGTTCCGCCTGGTCTATGTGCCCTTGATGATGCCCTCGCTGGTCGCAGTCGGCACCTACGCGATCCTGCTCGCCTGGAACGAATATCTCTACGCTTTCCTGCTGCTGTCGAAGGACACCGACATCACGCTGCCGGTCGCGCTCGGCAATTTCCTCGCCGCGGACGATTCGCCGTGGGAGCTGTTGATGACCACCGGCTTCATCTACGCGCTGCCGCCGGCGGCAGTCTATTACGCCTTCAAGCGCTACATGGTGGGTGGCCTGACGGCGGGCGCCGTCAAGTCGTGATCTCCATCGCTTCTCCGTCATTGCGAGCGAAGCGAAGCAATCCATACCACCGCGAGCGGAGAAATGGATTGCTTCGTCGCTCACGCTCCTCGCAATGACGGTCGTTACAGCGGCGCGGCGCTCTCGCCGCGCGCGTTCGACAGTTTCGAGGCGAACGACGCCACCACGATGATGACGGCGATCAGCGCAATCACCAGCGTGCAGATCGCGTTGATCTCCGGCTTCACGCCGAGCCGCACTTCCGAGTAGATCCGGATCGGCAAAGTCGCCGAGCCGGGACCCGTGGTGAAGCTCGCGATCACGACGTCGTCGAGCGACAGCGTGAAGGCGAGCATCCAGCCGGCGATGATCGCCGGCACGATCAGCGGCAGCGTCACCAACAAGAACGCGCGCACCGGATCGCAGCCGAGATCCATCGCCGCTTCCTCCAGGCTGCGGTCGAGCGCGGAGAGGCGCGACTGCACAATGACCGTGACGAAGCACATCGTCAGCGTGGTGTGGGCGATCGTCACCATCCAGAAGCCGCGCTCGGCATTCAGCGCCACGAACAGCAGCAAGAGCGACAGGCCGGAGATCACCTCGGGCATCACAAGCGGCGAGTAGAGCATGCCGGAGAACAGCGCCCGCCCCTTAAACCGCTCGCCCCGCGCCAGCCCGACCGCCGCCAGCGTGCCGAGCAAGGTCGCCAGCGTCGCCGACACCGCGCCGACCGACAGGCTCATCCAGGCCGCCTCCAGCATGGCGCGGTCGCTGAAGAACTCATGATACCAGCGCAGCGACCAGCCGCCCCACACCGTGACCAGCCGCGAGGCATTGAACGAGTAGATCACCAGGATGACGATCGGCAGATAGAGGAATGCAAGCCCCGCCGCCAGCGATGTCATGTTGAAGCGGGTGAGCCTGGTGACGGTGTGCGCCATCAGCGGTCAGCCCCGAGCTGACGACGTTGCAGGCGGTCATAGAGCACGAGCGGCGGCACCAGCAGCAGCAACAGCGCGACCGCCGCGGCTGAAGCCACCGGCCAGTCCTTGTTGGTGAAGAACTCGAGCCATAGCGTCTGCCCGATCATCAGCGAGTTGGAGCCGGCGAGCAGGTCGGGGATCACGAACTCGCCGACGATCGGGATGAAGCAGAGCAGCGCGCCGGCGCCGACGCCGGGCAGCGACAGCGGGAACGTCACCAGCCAGAACGCCTGCAACGGCGAGGCACCGAGATCGCCGGCGGCTTCCAGCAGGGAGGCATCCAGCTTCGAGAGCGTCGCATAGAGCGGCAGGATCATGAACGGCAGATAGGAATAGACGATGCCGAGATACATCGCGCTGTCGGTCGACAGCCAGACCACCGGCGCGGAGACAATGTGCAGCGTGAGGAGAACCTGGTTGAGCAGGCCATCATGCTGCAAAATGTTGATCCAGGCATAGATGCGGATCAGGAACGAAGTCCAGAACGGCACGATCACCAGCATCATCGCGATGCCCTGCCAGCGCTGCGGCAGCCGCGCCATCCCATAAGCTATCGGGTAGCCGATCAGCAGCAGGATCAGCGTCGAGCTCACCGCCACGACGAGGCTGCGCAGATAGGACAGGATGTAGAGATCGTCCGACAGGAGCAGCTTGAAATTGTCGAACGACAGTTGCGAGAAAGCCGCGGCCAATGCCGCGCGGCCCGCAGTAAGGTCGAACACCGGCGTATAGGGCGGCTGCGCGATCGCGGTCTGCGACAGGCTGATCTTCAGCACGAAGCCGAACGGCACCAGGAAGAACAGCACCATCCAGAGATAAGGCACGATCGCAGCGAGCCGCGCCGGCCGGGCGAAGATGCGGCGCGCGCTCATTGCTCGAGCACCAGGCAATCGTCGGCGGTGAACCAAGCCACCACGCGCTGGCCGGCGAGATAAGCGTCGACATCGAGCCGCGCCGTGTTGGCCATCGATGCGCGCAGCACCGCGCCGGTCTCCAGCCTCACCCGGTAGCTGGTGACGCCGCCGAGATAGTTGACGTCGGCGACGACGCCCTCGAGCCGGTTGATCGTATGCGATCCCCCCTCGTCCGAGGCCGGCGCACGACGCGACAGCTTCACCTTTTCGGGCCGGATCGCGACGCTGACGACCTCCTTGGTCACCGGCGGCCACAGCTCGCTGACCGCGAGCGATCCGGCCTCCGATGTCGAAACCGTCAGACGTCCATTCTCGCGCGCGGCGACCTGGCCGCTAAACAGGTTGATGTCGCCGACGAACTCGGCGATCCAGCGCGAGGCCGGTGCCTCGTAGAGACTGCGCGGCGTGGCGACCTGGACCAGGCGGCCGGCATCCATCACCCCGATCCGGCCGGCCATCGTCATCGCCTCCTCCTGATCGTGGGTGACAATGATAAAAGTCATACCAAGCCGGCGCTGCAGCTCCATCAGCTCGCCTTGCGTGCTCTCGCGCAGCTTCTTGTCGAGCGCGGCGAGCGGCTCGTCGAGCAGCAGCACCTGCGGCCGGCGCGCCAGCGAGCGCGCCAGCGCCACGCGCTGGCGCTGGCCGCCGGAGAGCTGGTCGGGCTTGCGCTTCTCGAGCCCTTCGAGCTTGACGAGCGCGACCATCTCCGCGACCCGGGTCGCGATGTCGGCGCGCGCCATGCCGGCACGCTTCAGGCCGAAGGCGATGTTGTCGCGTACCGACAGATGCGGAAACAGCGCGTAGTTCTGAAACATCATATTGACGGGCCGCTCGTGCGGCAGCACCTGAGCGATGTCGTTGCCGCCGAGCAGGATGCGGCCCTCGTCCGGGGTCTCGAAGCCGGCCAGCATGCGCAGCAGCGTGGTCTTGCCGCAGCCGCTCGGGCCGAGCAGCGCGAAGAACTCGCCGGCGCGGATGTCGAGCGAGAGCTGGTCGACCGCGCGGAAATTGCCGAACGATTTTGCGACGCCCTCGATCCGCAGCAGCGGCCTGTCCGACACGGCCGGTTCAGGCAACGGCCGTGTCGCCTCCGCACTCGCTTCGCCTGATGTCACGTCAAGTAGCCCCGATTCCCCGCAAGGTCCAATCCTGGCGGCAAGCTAGCGGCGGATCGGCACCGGCTCAACCGCTTCAAGAACATCTCCCGCAATATTGTCGGCCCGCGCCCCTCTGCTAGACTTCATAGCCAAACTCGGGAGGACAACCGATGATTCATGACCGCTACGGCCTGCCGCTCACCACGAGTTCGGAACGCGCCGCTGCAGATTACATCGACGGCGTCGATCGCATGCTGGCGGCGCTGCACGGCGCCGATACGGCGTTCGAGGCGGCGATCGCCGAGGACCCCGATTTCGCGTTGGCCCATCTCGGCCGCGCCCGCGTCCACCAGCTCAACATGGAAGGCGCCGCAGCCCGCGCCAAGGCGGCTGATGCCCGGAAGCTGGCCGCGGCCACAAGCCCGCGCGAGCGCCAGCACATCGAGATCATCGCGTCCGTGATCGAGGGCCAGGGCAAGAAGGCGATGACGATGGCCGAGCAGCATCTCACCGAATATCCGCGCGATGCGCAGATACTGTCACTGTTGCTCGGCGCCTTCGGGCTCTATGCGTTCTCCGGCCGGTCCGACCACGACGCGGCGCGGCTCGCTATCTCCGAGCGTTACATCAATGACTATGGCGACGACTGGTGGTTCCTCACCTATCTCGGCTGGTCGAAGACCGAGGCTGGCGACCTTGTCTCGGGTCGCGCCGTCACAGAGCGCGGCTATGCGCTGAAGCCGGAGAATGCCGGCGCCGCGCACGCGGTGGCGCACGCGCTGTTCGAACAGGGCGACGCGGCGGAAGGCCGCAGCTTCCTCTCCGCATGGCTGCCGGCGAATGATCGCACCAGCTTCCTGCAAGGCCATCTCGCCTGGCACCTCGCTCTGATCGCGATCGAGGAAGGCGATGCCGACAGTGCGCTCGAAATCTACGAGCAGCACATCAAACCGGCCAACCGGCCCTATCCGCCGCTCAATATCTACACCGACACGGCCTCGCTGCTGTGGCGGCTGTCGGTCGCCGGCAAGACCGGTCTCGACGCGCACTGGAAGGATGTCGCCGCTTATGGCGACGGCTATTTCCCCAAGGCCGGCGCGCATTTCGCCGACGTCCACCACGCGCTGGTCGCGGCCACGACCGATAGTGATGCGCTCGAGGCGCGGCTGGCCGAGATGGCGGCGCGCGATGCCGACGGCAAGCTGGCGCCCGGCCCCGCTGCGATCGGGCTCGGCCGCGGCATCGCGGCCTTCGCCGCCGGCGACCACGACAACGCCGTGCGCATCCTGGCACCGTTGATGCCCGAACTGGTGCGGATCGGCGGCAGCCATGCCCAGCGCGAATTGTGGGAGGACACTTTCATCGTCGCGTGCCTGCGTGCCGGCCAGGGGCGGCAGGCAACGGGCCTGATCTCGGAGCGGCTGCATCGGCGTCCGTCGCGGCGCGACCTCGCCTGGTCGCAGGAGGCGGCACGGCAATAGCCGCTATTGCGGCTATTGCGGTTTCCTCGCACGATTTCTGATTATTGGAAATCTATCCCTGAGTTGCCCGACGTGTCAAGTTGCCTTGTCGAACGCCGGCAGCCGCCGCCTGCTTTGCATGGGGTTGTTTTCGATATTTTGGCCGCGTGCAGCTGCGGCGGCGTGTCAGCCAGCTCCGACGGAGGCGAAGAAATGTTCGGGTCCATCGACCTCGACCAGCTTCCTGCCTTCGATCACCCAGAACCGGTTGGCCACCGTCCGCACGAACTGGCGGTCGTGCGACACCAGCAGGCAGCTGGCCTGCTGCTCCATCAGTTCCTCCTCCAGCGTCTCCTGGCCCTCGATATCGAGATGGTTGGTCGGCTCGTCGAGCAGATGGAAGTTCGGCTGGGTCAGCCGCAGCACCAGCATGCCGAGACGGGCCTTCTGCCCGCCCGACAGCCGCCCGATCGGACGGCCCTGCATCTCGATCGAGAGACCGGCGCCGGCGAGCAGGCCGCGCGCACGCTGATCGCCGACCTCGAAGCGCCGCGTCAGCATCTGCATCGGCGTGTCGCTGTCGGTGAGGTCGGCCAGCGCCTGGTCGCAATAGCCGAGCACCAATGACTCGGTGGCCCTGATCTGGGGTGCTGCCTCCTCCGCGTTCTCGATCGCCAGCCGCAGCGCCGCGACGAACCGGGTCTTGCCCGCGCCGTTCGGCCCGAGCAGCGCGATGCGGTCGCCCTTGCAGATGAACTGCTGGCCGGTCCTGAACAACAGCCGGCCGTCGGGCGTGGCGACCGCGGCGTTGTCGAGCCGGACCAGAACCTTGGCGTGGGTGTCGCGATTGGCGAGCCTGATGGTTCCCGCCGAGCGCTCCAGATGCGCGGGCTTCGCCGCCTCCTCCAGTTTCTCGGCCCGCTGCTTCAGTTGCTTGGTCTTCGACAGCAGAAGGTCGCTGCCGGAGTTGATGCCGAGGTTGTTGAGCTTCGCGGCCTGCTGCCGGAGCTGCCGGACGGCCTTCATGTCGCGCTGATGGCGCCGCTCGTCGGAGGCATCGAACTCATCGACCGCCGCGCGCGCCGCGGTGTAGGGCAACGAATACAGCTGCGAGCGCTCCGGGCGCAGGAACAGCGTCCGGTTGGTGACGGCGTCGAGGAAAGCCCGATCATGGCTTGCGATCACCACCGGCATCTCGCGCGGCAGCGTGTTCAGCCAGGATTCGAGCCTGTTGATCTTGGCGAGGTCGAGATGGTTGGTCGGCTCGTCGAGCAGCAGCAGGTCCGGCTCGGTCACCAGCGTGCGCGCCAGCATCGCAAACCGCAGCCAGCCGCCGCTCAGCTGCTTCAGCGGCCTCTCCCAAAGCTCGTCGGGCACGTCGAGCGATTGCAAGGCGACGTCGACCCGCCAGCCTTCGCTGGCGCGCTGCTCGGCGGGCAGCGCTTCGAGCACGGCGGCATGGAACGGCGCATCCAGCAATTGCAGTGGCGCATCCTGCTCGACATGGCCGACAGTCAATCCACGGGCGCGGGTGATGTCGCCTTCGTTCGGCTCCATCGCACCGGCGATGCAGCGCAGCAGCGTGGATTTGCCGCGCCCGTTGGCGGCCACGAGGCCGATCCGGTCACCGGCATTGACGACAAGGTTCAGTTCGGAAAACAGCGGCGCGTTCAGCGTCACGCCGAGATTGCGTAGATTGAGAAGGGTCACGATCGTTCTCTGGTCTTGCCGGCCATCACGACATCCCGAGGCGTCCAGCCATCGGATGCGTGTGTCGAAGCGCGGCGAGGGATTGATGTGCAGGCACGAACGCTCAGACGTTCGATGCCGCACGGCCACGAAGGGCAGACCAGGAAGAGATTTTACGCGAGTTTCCGGTCAGCCCTGCAAACGCATTTGCAGGGCGTTGACGGGGCCACGCCTGAAGTGGTGATCAAGAAATGTCGCCACGACGCAGCCCTCCTTTCTCGGCTGAAACGATGTTGACGGTCGATGATGTAATGGCCGACGGAACGGATGGCAAGCGCATCGACCCAGCGCTGACCGACGGATCAGGCCGATCTACCCGGCCTTGAGCACGATTTCGGCGGGGGCCTCGCCGCCGACCAGCGCGGCAAATTGGCAGATCGGGGCCGGCCGGCCGATCAGATAGCCCTGCACCGCGTCGCAGCCTTCTTCGGAGAGGAAGCCGAGCTGCGCCTCGGTCTCGACGCCTTCGGCGACGATCGACATCTCGAGGCCATGGCCGAGATCGATCACCGCGCGCACGATCGCGGCCGATTGCGGGTTGCGGCCGAGGTTGATGACGAAGGCGCGGTCGATCTTGATCTTGTCGAACGGGAACGCCTGCAGATAGCTCAGCGAGGAATAACCGCTGCCGAAATCATCCATCGAGATGCGGACGCCGAGCGCCTTCAGCCGCCGCAGCAGCGACAGGCCGCGATCGAAATCCTCGATCAGCACGCCTTCGGTGATTTCGAGTTCGAGCCGGTCCGGGGTCAGCCCGGTCTCGAGCAGGATCGAATGGACCAGGCCGACGAGGTCGCCATGGGTGAATTGCGCCGGCGACAGGTTCACCGCGACCTGCAGCGGAACCGTCCACGAGGCGGCCTCCCGGCAGGCTTCGCGCAGGATCCATTCGCCCATCTCGACGATCAGGCCGCTCTCTTCGGCGATCGGAATGAAGTCGCCGGGCGGCACGAAGCCGCGCACCGGATGGTGCCAGCGCGCCAACGCCTCGAAGCCGATGATTTCGCTGGCCGCGACGCTCGCGCCTGCGACGGCCTGCGGCTGGTAGTAGAGCGACAATTCGCCGTTCTTGATCGCGACCGACAGCTCCTGGTGCAGCACGCGGCGATCGCGGATCTGCTGGTCCATGTCCGGTTCGAACAGCGAGATCGTGCCGCGCGACTTCGCCTTGGCGCGGAACAGCGCCGCGCCGGAATTGGCCAGCAGCGAGGCCGCGTCGGAGCCGTTGTGCGGGAACACCGCGATGCCCGTGGTCAGGCCGGTCCGCACCGACTTGCCGTCGATCGCGAAGTCCTGCCCGAGCGCCTCGGCCGCCTGTTCGGCCAGCGCGATACCTGCGGCGGGCTGCTTGCCGTCGATGATGAGGCCGAATTCGTCGCCCGACAGCCGCGCGACCACGCCACCGCGCGCCGCGCCTTGCAGGCGCTGCGCGACTTCGATCAACACCTTGTCGCCCGTCGCATGACCGTAGACGTCATTGATCTCCTTCAACCCGTCGAGATCGACGCAGAGCACCGCGAACTCCTCGTCGGTGCCGGCGCAGGCTTCGATCATCTGGGTCAGCGCCTGCAGGAAGGCGGTGCGGTTCGGCAGGTCGGTCAGGCCGTCATGATAGGCCATATGCGCCATCCGCGATTCGGTCTGGCGCCGGTCGGTGACGTCCTCATGGGTCTTGATCAGGTATTGCGGCTCGCCCGTGTCGTCGAGCACGGTCATGCGGCGGGTCAGGAACAGCCGCAGGCCGTCCTTGGTCGAGATCGGGTGCTCCTCCGCGATCATGCTGCGCTTCCGGATCGCGGCCTCGTCGCGGGCGATGATCAGCTTGGCTTCGCGCTGGTTGAAAATGTCGGCGGCAGTGAGGCCGGCGGCGTCCTCGCGGCGGCGGTTGAGGATCGTCTCGGCGCTGCGGTTGGCCAGCAGATAGCGGCCATCGCTGACGCGCTGCACGATCAGCGAGACCGGGATGTTGTCGACCACGAGCTCGAGGAATTTCTTGCTGTTCTCGAGTTCGCGCGACAGCAAGCGGCGGTCGGTGACGTCGTCGAACAGCGCGATCAGGAATTCCGGCTCGCCGGCCTCGTTGCGGGCAACGACCCGGTTGGAAGCGAGGACGCGCTTCTGCGAACCGCGCTCGACCACGAATTCGCTGCGATGATAGCCTTCCGGCGCGTTCAGCGCCGCACGGTCGGCGGCCTCGATGCTGGTCGCGGTCTCGGGACGGAAGATCTCGTCGGCGCGCTTGCCCACGATGTGATCGCGCGAGAAACGGGAGAACCGCTCGAATGCGCGGTTGGCGAAGATGT
>CALRXG020000222.1:0-10847 GCA_943372075.1 Bordetella parapertussis
AGACCAGAAAGCGAAATCGACGTGGATATCTACACCATCATTTTCCTGGCGCTGGCCGTTTTTATCTTCCTGCGCCTGCGCAGCGTTCTCGGGCAGCGCACGGGAAGCGAGCGGCCGCCTTATGATCGTGCGGCTCCCAACGTCGTGCAGCGCGGCCAGGACAACAACGTCGTGCCGATCCCGGGATCGGTGGTCGACCAGCCGGCCGCGGCGCCGCCGGCCGAGCCGGTCGAACCCACGGAACGCTGGAAGGGCATCGCCGAGCCCGGCACGCCGCTGGCGCAGGGTCTCGATGCGATCGCTGCCCAGGATTCCTCGTTCGATCCGCGGCATTTCCTCTCCGGCGCCCGCTCGGCCTATGAAATGATCGTGCTGGCCTTCGCCAATGGCGATCGCCGCGCGCTGCGCGATCTGCTGTCGACCGAGGTCTATGAAAGCTTCGAGGCCGCGATCAAGGATCGCGAGAAGCACGAGCAGAAGACCGAGACCCGGTTCGTTTCGATCGACAAGGCCGAGATCGTCAGCGCGGAGACGCGCGATCGCTCGACCCAGCTCACCGTCCGCTTCGTGTCGCAGATGATCTCGGTGACCCGCGACAAGGCGGGCACCATCGTCGACGGCAGCCCGGACAAGGTCGCCGACATCACCGACGTCTGGACATTCGCCCGCGACTCGACTTCCCGCGATCCGAACTGGAAGCTGGTTGGCACTGGAAGCGCTCACTAGACATCTCAGCTACGGGCGCCTCGCGGTCGCGTGCTGTGCGCTCGCCGTGTTGTGCTCCACCGCGGCGATCGCCGCGCGCAAATGGGGCCGGCATGCGCCGCCCCGACACGAGATCACCCATCCGATCCCCTATCCCAATCTGGAATTGCCGCTGCAGGTCAGCGGCAGCCAATATGAGCCGCTGACCTGGCCCAATGTCGCGGGCTGGGGCGACGACGATCATCTCGCCGCCTACAAGGCGTTTCGCACCAGCTGCAAGCCGATCGCCGCCCAGCAGGGCGCGCCCGTCGATTCGAAAGCGCTCGGCAGCTCGCTGCGCGATCCCTGCCGGATCGCCAAGGGGCTCGCGCTCAGCGACGGCGTCAAGGCGAAGGAATTCTTCGAGCAGAATTTCGTGCCGCTGCGCATCTCGCGGCTCGGCGAGGATGCCGGCTTCGTCACCGGCTATTACGAGCCGGTGCTCGAGGGATCGCGGACCCAGACCGACGTCTACAATGTTCCGGTCTATCGCCGGCCGTCCAACCTGTTCGTGCGCGGCAAGACGCAGGCCTCGGTCGGGCTGCCCAACAGCGGTCCGGTGTACCGCAAGATCGGCCGGCGCAAGCTCGTGCCGTATTACGACCGCGCCCAGATCGAGGACGGCGCGATCGCCGGCCGCGGGCTCGAAATCTGCTGGCTGAAGAGCCAGACCGATCTGCTGTTCGCGCAGATCCAGGGCTCGGCGCGGATCAAGTTCGAGGACGGCACCACGCTGCGCATCAATTACGACGCGCATAATGGCTATCCCTATACGCCGGTCGGGCGGGTCCTGATCGACCGCGGCATCATCCCGAGGGATCAGATGTCGATGCAGAAGATCAGGGAGTGGATGGACCAGAATCCCGATGGCGCCAAGGAGCTGCGGCGGCAGAACCGCGCCTACGTGTTCTTCCGCGAGGTGCCGCTGTCCGACAAGGACGAAGCGGTCGGCGCGCAGGGAGTGCCGCTGACGCCCGGCCGCTCGATCGCGGTCGACAAGGCGCTGCATGTCTACGGCACGCCGTTCTTCATCGCCGGCGAGTTGCCGATCGAATCCGAGCAGTCGAAGACGCCGTTCCACCGGCTGATGATCGCGCAGGACACCGGATCGGCGATCGTCGGCCCGGCCCGTGCCGATCTCTATTTCGGCGCCGGCGCGGATGCCGGAAAGGTCTCCGGCCGGCTGCGGCACAACATGCAGTTCGTGATGCTGGTGCCGAAGGCGCTCGACCCGGTCGCGCGCGGCCACAAGCTGCCCGTCCCCGAGGACCGGCCGTCGGCCAGGATCGCGAAACTGTTTCCCCAGACCGATCCGCAGCCCGACAAGCCGGCGGAAAAACCCGCCGATGCACCGACGACGACGGTCACCAAGGGCGCCGCGAAGGCCGCCACCAAGGATGCGGCTGCCACCACGGCCAGGGCGCCAGCCGCCGCGCCGGAGGCGGCGTCCACCAAGCCTGCAGCAACAACCCCTGTCGCGCAGGCGGCGCCTGTGGCAGAACCGGTGCCATTGCCGGTTGCCCGACCCGACATTCCACAAGATCAGGAGCAGCGGCGCAGCCGGCGCATTCGCCATCACCGCGACCAATGAAACGTCCCGCGCCGATTCCAGACCTCTCCGCTCCGTCGCGGCGCAAGCGTGCGCTCAGCGAGGAAGAGCGTGCGCTCTGGGAGAGCGTGGCGAAGCAGGTCAAGCCGCTGCGCAAGCGACCGGCCGCAGCGAAAGCACATGTGGCCGCCTCCGATCCCGTGACCCATCAAGCGGCCGCAAAGCCGATCCCGGCCAAGGCGGTGGCGCCGGTGAAATCCGTCACCCCGCCGCGTCCGCAGATGCCACCGCTGGCGCCGATCGGCCGCCGCGAGCGGGCAAAGCTGTCGCGCGGCAGGCAGGACATCGACGCGCGGCTCGACCTGCACGGCATGACGCAGATCCGCGCGCATCGGGTGCTGTTCGCCTTCCTGCAACGCGCGCATCATGACGGGCTCACCTTCGTGCTGGTCATCACCGGCAAGGGCAAGGTCGGCGGTCTCGATGCCGAGCGCGGCGTGTTGCGACGCCAGGTGCCGGAATGGCTCGGCCTGCCTGAATTCCGCTCGCTGGTCGTCGGCTTCGAGGAAGCGCATATCGGCCATGGCGGCGAGGGCGCGCTCTATGTGCGGGTGCGGCGCGCGCGCTGAGCGTGCGCTCAGAACGGCCGGACGATTCCGACGCGCGGGATCAGCGTCACGATCCAGCCGAGGACCGTCGTCTTGCGATCGTCCGACGGAATCAGTGGCACCTCTTTCGAGGCCGGCAGCATTTTCACGGCATGCAGCATCAGGAACATGCAGACCGCCCAGTTCGAGATCCAGCGCGAATAGTCGAACACGGTCACGAACATCACGACATAGCCGGCGCTGATCATGACGAGCGCGGCGAGCACGATCCGCCGATGCAGCTCGCTCGCCAGCGCTTCGATCAGCCGCGCGAAGTAGCGCCACAGTGGCGTGTGCAGCCAGATCAGCAGCGCGAACACCGGCACGCCCAGGATGTTCGAGGGTATCCGCGCCCAGGTGTCGGCGAACTCCTTCGACAGCGGCTGGTACCAGATGTAGCCGAATTCCAGCAGATCGGTGCGCGATGGATCGGCCATCCGGCTTTGCAGATGACGGAGGAATTCGTCATAGGGCACGTCGACGGTGCCGGCGAACTGCGCCACCAGGAACAGGATGCCGACCGCGGCCAGCGCCACTAGCCCGACGGCCATGTTTCGCGGTGTCGCGCTCTGTACCAGATAGAAGCGCAGCACCACGATCGCGGCGATCGTCGGCACATACATCAGGACGAAGATATGGTGGATTAGGATCAGCACGATCGAGAACGCGGCCGCGATCAGGATGTAGACGACCGAGCGCGCCGGGATCAGCAGCAGCAGGATCGCCAGCGCACAGCCATAGATGTCGAAATGGCCGAGCGTGTGCATGAAGTTCTTCAGGAAGAACGGCGATCCCGCAATGAAAACGAACAGCGGCCAATGCGCATCGTCGAAGCCGAACGTCCGCTGAAACAGCCTGACGAACAGTCCGAGCGTCACCAGCCAGATCGCGCCGGCCAGCGCGAACACCAGCCACACCGGCACCTTGTCGGTGAACAGCGACACGATTGCGCCGATCAGCGCGCGCTTGGTGAAGCCGTAGTGATAGTCGACCAGCAGATGGATGTAGGGGACGAAAGGCGGCAGCGCGATCTTGTGCAGGAACACCCCGACCAGCACCGCCGCGTTGACGGCCAGCATCAGGCGCCAGGGGTTTTGCCACCAACCTTGCTTCAAACTCATTGTCGTCCCGGCCAAGCGAAGCGCGTGCCGGAACCCATAACCACAGGCCTGCGTTTGATCGACGCTGGGGCCGCGGTTTGCTTCAACAATGGGCGCCGGTGGTTATGGGTCCCTGCTTTCGCAGGGACGACGATCTTAGCGGGCTCGCTTACAAAATAAACCGGCTGAGATCGGCGTTCTTGGCGAGATCGCCGACATGCCTGGTGACGTAGTCGGCGTCGACCTGGATGGTCTCGCCGTGACGGTCGGGCGCGGTGAAGGAGATGTCGTCCAGCACCCGCTCCATCACGGTCTGCAGCCGCCGCGCGCCGATATTCTCGACGGTGGAATTGACCGCCACCGCGACATCGGCAAGCGCGTCGATCGCGCCGTCGGTGATGTCGAGCGTGACGCCCTCGGTCTTCATCAGCGCCACATATTGCTTGATCAGCGACGCTTCAGGCTCGGTCAGGATCCGGCGCATGTCGTCGCGGGTCAGCGCCTGCAGCTCGACGCGGATCGGCAGGCGGCCCTGCAATTCCGGCAGCAGGTCCGAGGGCTTGGCGATGTGGAAGGCGCCGGAGGCGATGAACAGGATGTGGTCGGTCTTGACCGCGCCGTGCTTGGTCGAGACCGTGGTGCCCTCGATCAGCGGCAGCAGATCGCGCTGCACGCCTTCGCGCGAGACGTCGCCGCCGGCGCGGTTCTCGCGCACGCAGATCTTGTCGATCTCGTCGAGGAACACGATGCCGTTGTTCTCGACCGCGCTGATCGCTTCCTGCACCAGCTGATCGGTGTCGAGCAGCTTGTCGGATTCCTCGTTGACGAGGATCTCGTGCGAACCCTCCACGGTCAGACGGCGGGTCTTGCTGCGTCCGCCCATCTTGCCGAAGATGTCGCCGAGCGAGATCGCGCCCATCTGGGCGCCGGGCATGCCGGGGATCTCGAACATCGGCATGCCGCTGTTGCCTGACTGGGTCTCGATCTCGATTTCCTTGTCGTTGAGCTCGCCGGCGCGCAGCTTCTTGCGGAACGACTCGCGGGTCGCCGGGCTCGATCCCGGGCCGACCAGCGCATCCAGCACGCGCTCCTCGGCGGCGAGCTGGGCGCGGGCCTGGACATCCTTGCGCTTGCGCTCGCGGGTCTGCGCGATCGCCACCTCGACCAGGTCGCGGACGATCTGCTCGACGTCGCGGCCGACATAGCCGACCTCGGTGAACTTGGTGGCCTCGACCTTGAGGAACGGCGCGCCCGCAAGCTTGGCCAGCCGCCGCGCGATCTCGGTCTTGCCGACGCCGGTCGGTCCGATCATCAGGATGTTCTTGGGCAGAACCTCCTCACGCAGGGAACCGGCAAGCTGCAGCCGCCGCCAGCGGTTGCGCAGCGCGATCGACACGGCGCGCTTGGCGTCGGCCTGGCCGACGATGAAACGGTCAAGTTCGGAAACAATTTCGCGGGGGGAGAAGTCGGTCATTGGCTCTAGCTAGGTTGAATTCGTGGTCTCGGCAAGCGGCTGCGTCCCCGGGGCATGACTGCCTAAAGGATCGGCGGCCCGGCCTGCCACTGCCTGATCGCCTCGAACGGGTGGATCAGCATGATGATGTTAAGCGTCAGATTGTCGCGAATGTGGAGCAGCATCACGGTTTCCAAGGCAACGCCGAGCGCGATCGTTGCCGCAATCGGCAGCTTGCGCGCGAGCAGGAAGCCGAAAACCATCGCGAGCGTGTCCGACACCGAATTGACGATGGTGTCGCCGTAGTAGTTGAGCGAGATTGTGCCGGCGCGGTAGCGCTCGATGATCCAGTTCGAGTTTTCGACGAGCTCCCAGCTTCCCTCGATCAGCATCGCGACAATCAGCCGTGCCGGCCAGGCGAGACGAGGCAGCGCCAGAAAGGTCAGGCCGTAGAACAACAGGCCATGCAGGACATGCGATAGCGTGTACCAGTCGGTGATGTGCTGCGAATTCTCCGAGCTCTGGACCGCGCCGTGCCAGAGTTTGACATAGCCGCAGGCGCAGATCGGCAGGCGGCCCATCGCATAAAGCAGCGCGGCCTGCAGCGCGAGCAGCGCGGCGGCGATTGCGAACCAATGCCAGGCTGAAACGCCGGTGTCGGGCTTCGGCGCCAGTGTCATGCGTCGCGGACCATCAATAGCGCCGGACCGTCGGGCGTTTCGACCATGCCGGCTTCCTGAAAGCCCGCCTTCGTGTAGGCACGCACGGCGCGCGCGTTGGCCGGATTGGGATCGACGACGATGCGTGGCGCGCCTTGCACCAGCCGTTGCTCGACAAAGGCGCGGATCAGCGCCGGGCCGTGACCGCCGGCCACCATGCCAGGTTCGCCGATGAAGAGATCGATGCCGCGGGTGCCTTCGGGCTGGGCGCCGAGGCCGCAATTCCAGGCCGTCAAGTCGTAGCACTGGATGTAGCCGAAATCGTTGCCATTGGCGGCAACGATGAACTGGTCCATCGCCGGCTCGTCGAGGTCACCGCTGACCAGCGCATATTGCTCGGCCGGATCGCCCCACCACTCCCGGACGTGCGGCAGCGCCAGCCACCGCTTGATCAGCGGCAGGTCGGCCGTCGTCATCGGACGGAAGTGATAAAGGCCGGCCATGCTCAGCCGCCGATCGTCTCGATCGTCACATTCCGGTTGGTGTAGACGCAGATGTCGGCAGCGATATCCAGCGCGCGGCGGACGATGGTCTCGGCGTCCTTGTCGGTATCGACCAGCGCGCGGGCCGCGGCGAGCGCATAATTGCCGCCGGAGCCGATCGCCATGACGCCGCTTTCCGGCTCCAGCACGTCGCCGGTGCCGGTCAGCACCAGGGAGACGTCCTTGTCGGCCACGATCATCATGGCCTCCAGCCGGCGCAGATAGCGGTCGGTCCGCCAGTCCTTGGCCAGTTCGACGGCCGCCCGGGTCAGCTGCCCCGGATATTGCTCCAGCTTGCTTTCCAGCCGCTCGAACAGGGTGAAGGCGTCGGCGGTGGCGCCGGCAAAGCCGCCGATCACGTCGCCCTTGCCGATCCGGCGGACCTTCTTGGCGTTGGCCTTGATCACGGTCTGGCCGATCGAGACCTGCCCGTCGCCGCCGATCACCACCTTGCCGCCCTTGCGGACGGTGCAGATCGTGGTGCCATGCCAGACCGGCAGCTCATTTTGGGATGCTTGCATAGGTTACCTCTCTCAGGCGCAGATTTAGGCGGTCCGGCAGGGGGTTACAATCGGGGGAAATCAGAGCGTTTTCGAGCGAAGTGGGCACCGGTTCGCGTGAAGAAAACGCGTCAAAATTAGATCGGCAAGGAATTTAGGTCACCATGGCCCGAAGTTGGGTCATTTCGAGGTCATCCCGCAGTAGCGAAGGTGACATCAGCCTGTTAAAAGACCGGCGTTTTCGGCACGGGAAAGCTTAATCTTCATGCGCACCGCAACCATCAAGCGCAAGACCAAGGAGACCGACATCGAGGTGACGGTCAACCTCGACGGAGCAGGCGTGTCCACGGTTTCGACCGGGATCGGCTTCTTCGACCATATGCTCGACCTCCTGGCCCGGCATTCGCGCATCGACATCACGGTGAAGGCGGATGGCGACCTCCATGTCGATTACCACCACACCACCGAAGACGTCGGGATCGCGCTCGGGCAGGCCGTCAAGCAGGCGCTCGGCAACATGGCCGGCATCACCCGCTACGCCTCGATCCACATGCCGATGGACGAGACGCTGTCGCGAGTCGTGATCGACATTTCCGGCCGCCCGGTGCTCGTCTTCAAGGTCGAGTTCCCGCGCGACAAGATCGGCGAGTTCGACACCGAGCTGGTGCGCGAATGGTTCAACGCCTTCGCGATGAACGCCGGCGTGACTCTCCACGTCGAGACCCTATATGGCGAGAACAGCCATCATATCTCCGAATCCTGTTTCAAGGGTTTGGCGAGGGCGCTCCGGACCGCGGTTGCGATCGATCCGCGCGCTCAGGGCGAGGTGCCCTCGACCAAGGGTCAGCTCGGCGGCTGACATCGACGACATTCGGCGGAGCTTTCGATGCCGGTCTACACAGTGCATGCCCCTGTGGCCAACGGTGCCGATCTTTCGGCAACCGACAAGATCACCTTCGTACGCGACGGCTTCCATTTCTGGGCCGCGGTCGCGGGCGTGGTCTGGCTGATCTGGAACCGGCTCTGGCTGGCGCTGATCGGCTGGCTCGTCGTCACCTTCGTGATTGATTTTGCCCTGACCAAGCTCGGCGTCGGACGCGGTGCGATCCTGCTCGTCGACCTGGTGCTGATGCTGTTGCTCGGCCTCGAGGCGCCGAGCCTGCAACGCTGGACATTGTCGCGGCGCAAATGGCGCCAGGTCGACATCGTGGTCGCCGACAATCAGGATGCCGCCGAGCGCCGTTTCTTCGAGCGCTGGACCGCGCGGCATCGCGGCGCCCTCAACGACCAGCGCTCGGTCGACCGCGGCGGTCCGCCACCCACCCGGGACGTGCCGGGCCAGTCATTCTCAAAGCCCCCACCGATGCCGCAAGGCGGCATCATCGGATTGTTCCCAGAGCCAGGAGGATCGCGATGACCGTTGCAATCATCGACTACGGCTCCGGCAATCTGCATTCGGCGGCGAAAGCCTTCGAGCGCGCCGCGCGCAGCATGGAGGATCCGCAAGCCATCAAGGTGACGCGCGATCCCGACGCGGTGTATCGCGCCGATCGCATCGTGCTGCCCGGCGTCGGTGCATTTGCCGATTGCCGCCGCGGCGTCGACGCGGTCGACGGCATGCTGGAGGCGCTGACCGAGGCGGTGCGGGTCAAGGCGCGGCCGTTCTTCGGCATCTGCGTCGGCATGCAGCTGATGGCGACGCGCGGCAAGGAGCACGTGATTACCGAGGGTTTTGACTGGATCGGCGGCGATGTCGTCAAGATCGAGCCGGGTGACGAGAACCTGAAGGTCCCGCATATGGGCTGGAATACGCTCGACATGGTGCGCGAGCACCCGGTGCTGGAGCGGCTGCCGCTGGGCCCAAAGGGACGCCACGCCTATTTCGTGCATTCCTACCACCTCAATGCCGCCAACGAGGCGGATGTGCTGGCGCGCGCCGACTATGGCGGGCCGGTGACAGCGATCGTCGGCAAGGACACCGCGATCGGCACCCAGTTTCACCCCGAGAAGAGCCAGCGCTTCGGCCTCGCCCTGATCTCCAATTTCTTGAAGTGGAAGCCGTGATTCTTTTTCCAGCGGTTGACCTGAAGAACGGCCAGTGCGTGCGTCTGGAGCAGGGCGACATGGCGCGCGCCACCGTGTTCAATCTCGATCCGGCGGCGCAGGCGAGGAGCTTCGCCGCGCAGGGTTTCGAATATCTCCACGTGGTCGATCTCGACGGCGCCTTTGCCGGCAAGCCGATGAATGCCCATGCGGTGGCGGCGATGCTGAAGGCCGTCACCATGCCGGTGCAGCTCGGCGGCGGCATCCGCGACCTCGCAACCATCGAGGCCTGGCTCGACAAGGGCATCACGCGCGTGATCATCGGTACCGCGGCGGTGCGCGATCCTGAGCTCGTGAAAGGCGCGGCGAAGAAATTCCCCGGCCGCGTCGCGGTCGGCCTCGATGCGCGTGACGGCAAGGTCGCGGTCGAAGGCTGGGCCGAGACCTCGCACGTCACCGTGCTCGAGATCGCGCAGCGATTCGAGGACGCCGGCGTTGCCGCGATCATCTTCACCGACATCGCGCGCGACGGCCTGCTCAAGGGCCTCAACCTCGATGCGACCATCGCGCTCGCCGATCGGATCTCGATTCCGGTGATCGCCTCCGGCGGCTTTGCCTCGATCGACGACGTCAAGGCGCTTCTTGAGCCTCGTGCCAAGAAGCTCGCCGGCGCCATCGTTGGCCGCGCACTCTATGACGGACGGCTTGATCCCGCCGCCGCGCTCAAGCTGATCCGCAGCGCGGCTTAGGAGGTAGAGACATGTTCAAGGTTCGCGTGATCCCCTGCCTCGATGTCAAGGACGGACGCGTGGTCAAGGGCGTCAATTTCGTCGACCTGCGCGACGCCGGCGATCCGGTCGAGGCCGCGATCGCCTATGACGCCGCCGGTGCCGACGAGCTGACCTTCCTCGACATCACCGCGACCCATGAGAACCGCGGCATCATCCTGGACGTGGTGCGGCGGACCGCGGAAGCCTGCTTCATGCCGCTGACGGTCGGCGGCGGCGTCCGCACCGTCGACGACATCAAGACCCTGCTGCGCTACGGCGCGGACAAGGTCTCGATCAATTCGGCGGCGGTCAGCCGGCGCGAGTTCGTCAAGGAAGCGGCCGAGAAGTTCGGCGAACAATGCATCGTGGTCGCGATCGACGCCAAGCGGGTCAAGCGCGCCGGCGGTTCGGACCGCTGGGAGATCTTCACCCATGGTGGACGTAATGCCACCGGCATCGATGCCATCGAATATGCCCAGGAGGTCGTCGCGCTCGGCGCCGGAGAGATCCTGCTGACCTCGATGGATCGGGACGGCACGCGGCAGGGCTTTGACCTGCCGCTGACCCGGCAGATCGCGGACAGTGTCCCTGTACCGGTTATCGCGTCAGGCGGCGTCGGCAATCTCGATCATCTGGTCGATGGCGTCCGCGAGGGCCATGCCACCGGTGTGCTGGCCGCGTCGATCTTCCACTTCGGGGAATTTACCATCCGTCAGGCCAAGGATCACATGGTGCGCGCCGGCTTGCCGATGCGCCTCGATCCGTAGCGCGTGGTTCGGAAACACAGTGATCTGGGACTCCTTGTCACAAAAATGCTAAGTCCCAACGCAGGGACGGCAC
>CALRXG020000223.1:0-10826 GCA_943372075.1 Bordetella parapertussis
GCGCCCTCGCGGCAACAACGGCTCAATCCGCCGCCATTCCGCATCGCTGAGCCAGTAGACCTGCTTTGCCATTCAAGCCTCCCTTCCGCTGAGAAGCTTGAATCACAGCCCAATTTCAAATGGAATCCCTATTGAGTACTGACCCTAGATCGCTTCGCCGCGGGCCTCGGCCGCGGCGTGGCGGATCGCGGCGATGTTGGTCTTGTAGGCCTCGACGGTGCCGCCCTTGAACACCGCGGAGCCTGCGACAAAGGCATTGGCGCCGGCGGCGGCGAGCTGGCCGGCAACATCGGGCGCAACGCCGCCATCGACCTCGATATCGATCGGTCGGCCGGCGACCATCGCCCTGACGTCGGAGATCTTGCCGATCGCCGAGCGGATGAAGGCCTGGCCGCCGAAGCCGGGATTGACCGACATCACGAGCACGAGGTCGATCAGGTCGAGCACATATTCGATCGCGCTCGGCGGCGTGCCCGGGTTGATCGAGACGCCGGCCTTCTTGCCCAGCGCGCGGATCGCCTGCAACGAGCGATGCAGATGCGGGCCGGCCTCGGCATGCACGGTGATGTGGTCGCAGCCCGCCTTGGCGAAGGCTTCGAGATAGGGGTCGCAGGGCGAGATCATCAGATGCGCGTCGAACACCTTCTTGGTGTGCGGCCGCATCGCCTTGATGACGTCGGGGCCATACGAGATGTTGGGGACAAAATGCCCGTCCATCACGTCGAGATGGATCCAGTCGGCGCCAGCCTGGTCCACGGCGCGGACCTCCTCGCCGAGCTTTGAGAAATCCGACGCCAGGATCGACGGAGCGATGACGAGGGGACGCGGGGTGAATGACTGAGTCATGTCAGCAGTTCCGAAAGACTAGCAGGGGGCGACGGGTGACCCCGCCTAACATGCGCAGCCGTGGCGGGCAATGCGAGCGGACAGCGCGTTCGAAATCGGAAAATTCTGCCGCCGGCGGCAGCTCTTGCCGGGTCCGCGGAACCCGCAGCGATGCCGGAAGCCTGGTTTTGTTGGGTTTTTCCTGTGGCACGCACCTTGCTGCGCCTTTGCCAAGCGTTTGGGCCGCAAGGCGCGGCTTGGTTGGAGTATTGCCATGTTGTTTGCCATTGGCGCTGCGTCGTCAGCCATCGATCTTTTGAGCTCGCTGATGTCGTCGAAATCGACGACCCAGACCGGCGGCTCCAGTGCGGGAAGTCAGTCGAGCGGGCTGTTCGCGCCCTCGACCACGACGTCGACTGCGAGCACCGGTAGCAGCACCGGATCGAGCAGCAGCACCGCGCAGATCTCGCCGCAGACCATGAGCGCGCTGCTCGATGCGCAGAGCCAGTCGCAGACCACGGCCTCAACCAGCGCGACCCCGACCAGCCGGCAGCAGGCGTTGCAGGACCTGTTCTCGCAGATCGATGCCGACGGCAACGGCCAGATCACCAAGACGGAATTCGAGAATGCGCTCGGCGCCGGCGGCACGAACACCGCACAAGCCGACGCCGTGTTCGCCAAGCTCGACACCAATGGCGACGGCACCGTCAGCCTCGACGAGATGTCGAAGGCCCTGGAAGGCCACAAAGGCGGCCATGGTCATCATCACATGGCCAGCGGCTCGACCGACGGCTCCGGCTCGAGCAGCTCGGGTGGATCGAGTTCCGATCCCCTGATGCAGGCGCTGAGCGGCGCTACGTCGACGTCGGTGACCAACAGCGACGGCTCGACCACCACCACCACGACCTATGCCGACGGCTCCAAGGTATCGATGACCATGCCGGCCGCGGCCTCGACCACCAGCAGCACGACATCGTCTTCGTCGAGCAGCAACGCGACCTCATCGTACAATTTCATCGAGCAGCTGATCCAGCGCCAGTCGCAGGCGATCTCGGCGCAGGCTTCCTCGTCGGTTTCAGTCAGCGCTTAACCGAACCGGTCGCGCCAGCTCGGCAGCGCGCCGGGGAAGGGCAGCGCGGTCGCTGAATGGACACCGCGGGCGATGGCGCGCGCCACCGTGTTGGCCGCGACCGCTCCGAGCTTGGTCAGGCCGAACAGCGGATCGATCGGCCTGGCGCCGGTCGCCGCCGCGAACACCACATCGCCATCGAGCGGGGCATGCACCGGATAGATCGCGCGCGCCATGCCGGTCTGCGCGATCATCGCAAGGCGCTTCGCTTGCGGCTTGGTCAGTTGCGCATCGGTCACGACCACGACGAGCGTGGTGTTCTCGGCCGCCGTCGCATCCGCACCGCCCTTGAGCCGCGGCATCAGCATCTCCGGCGTGAACGCGGCCGGCAGGCCACGCCCGCCGAACTCGCCACCGACCTCGAACGGCGCCGCCCAGAACCACGGCCCGCCGCCGACCGTGACGCTGCCGACCGCATTGACCACCGCGAGCGCTGCGACCTTCACGCCGTCGTCGGTGACATCCGATGCCGAGCCGAGACCACCCTTCAGATTGGCGGTGGTCGCGCCCATCCCGGCGCCGACGCTGCCGAGCTCGAAATCAGCGGAAGCCGCGTTCGCGGCGGCGTAGCCGAGATCGCGATACGGCGGAAAGCGCCCCCATGCCTTGTTGCCGCCGTTGAGCAGATCGAAGCAGATCGCGCCAGGCACGATTGGGATGACAGCGTCGCGGATGCGAAAGCCGCGGCCGCGTTCGGCAAGCCAAGCCTGCACGCCGCCGGCGGCATCGAGGCCGAGCGCGGAGCCGCCCGACAGCGTGATGGCGTCGATCGCCTCCACGACATTATGCGGCGCGAGCAGCGCGTCCTCGCGGGTGCCGGGACCGCCGCCGCGCACGTCGATCGAGGCGACCGCCGGCCGCTCGAACAGGATGGCGGTGACGCCCGAGGCGATCACGGCGTCGTCGGCGTGGCCGACGGCAACGCCGGCAATATCGGTGAGAAGGTTTTTCACGATGCGTCCCGTCCGCCTGCTGTCCGATCGATCCGGTATAGCAGCCGCGACGGATGCAGCAACCGTCGGGTACGGGCGGGCAGGGTCCTGCGGTAAGACTTGCGGGCTTCCGTAAAAAAACGCCCCGGCGAACCGGGGCGTCTTGCAACTCTGATGCGAGCGAACGCGAAGGACCTTACGAGCCCTTCTGATTGACCTCGGCGTAATTGCCCTTGGCATCCCATTTGTAGACGACATAGTCGATCGCCTTGATGTCGCCCTTGGCGTCGAACGCCATCTTGCCGAGCACGGTGTCCCACTCGCCGGCCTTGATGGTGTCCATCACCTTCTTGGCGTCGGTGGTGCCGGCCTTGGCGGCGGCCTGCGACCAGACCTGCATCGCGGCGTAGGTGTAGAGCGTGTAGCCCTCGGGGTCGATGTTCTTAGCTTTGAACTTCTCGACGATCGCCTTCGCGGTCGGCTTGTTGCGCGGGTCGGGGCCGAAGGTGAACAGCGTGCCTTCCGCGGCCGGTCCGGTGATCGAGGCGAACTCCTTGTCGTTCATGGCATCGCCCGCCATCAGAACGGTCTGCAGGCCCTGATCGCGCATCTGGCGCAGGATCAGGCCGGCTTCCTGATGGTAGCCGCCGACATAGACCAGATCGATGTTGTCGCGCTTCAGGCGCGAGACGATCGAGTTGAAGTCCTTGTCGCCCTTGTTGTAGGACTCGAACATCTTCTCCTGGAAGCCGGCCTTGTTGAGCGCCTTCTTGGTCTCGTCGGCGAGGCCTTTGCCGTAGGTGGTCTTGTCGTTCAGGATCGCGACGTTCTTGCCCTTGAAGTTCTTCAGGATGTAGTCGGCGGCGACCACACCCTGCTGGTCGTCGCGGCCGCAGACGCGCGCCACGTTCCAGAGCTTGCGCTCGGTGAACAGCGGGTTGGTCGAGGCCGGCGTGATCTGCAGGACGTTGCCGTCGGCATAGGCTTCCGACGCCGGGATCGAGGACGACGAGCAGAAATGCCCGGCCACGAACGGAATCTTGGAGCTTGCAATCTTCTCGGCGATCGAGCGCGCCTGCTTGGGATCGCAGGCGTCGTCGTCGGTTTCCAGCGCCAGCTTCTTGCCGAGGATGCCGCCAGCCGCGTTGATGTCGGCGACGGCCTGTTCGGCGCCGTTCTTCAGCTGCCGCCCGAATGCGGATTCGGAGCCCGTCATCGGGCCCGCGACTGCGACGGTGATGTCCTGTGCGAACGCGCTCGCCGATAGAGCGAACGTTGCGCCCAGTGCCAGGCCGAAGAGCTTCAGTGATTTCATGAGACGTCCCTCGTGGTCGTTGCCTCTAGCGGAAGGACCCGGCAGGCGCCGGGTCCAGAAACCGGCGGCATTCTCGGCTGATTTCGCGGTGAAGTCACCGGCAATTTTCAGGCAAATCGACGCTGGCCGCGCAGCAATCTGCTGCACGGCGAGGCGAGGTCAGCCGTGGCGGCCGCCTTCCAGATAGGCGGCGCGAATTTCCGGCCGCTGCAACAATTCGCTGCCGGTTCCGGTGAGGGTGATCAGGCCGTTGACCATGACATAGCCGCGGTGGGCGAGCTTCAGCGCATGGTTGGCATTCTGCTCGACGATCAGCACGGTGAGGCCGTCCTGCCGGTTCAGCGTGCGGATGGCGTCGAAGATCTGGCGTGCGATCAGCGGCGCCAGCCCGAGCGAGGGCTCGTCGAGCATCAACAGCCGCGGCCGGCTCATCAAGGCGCGTCCGATCGCCAGCATCTGCTGCTCGCCGCCCGACAGCGTGCCGCCGCGCTGCGCGATGCGTTCCTTCAGCCGCGGGAACAGCGCGAACACGCGCTCCAGGCCGGCCTCGCGCTCGGTCTCGCTGCATTCGGTCGCATCGGCGCCCATCTGCAGGTTCTCCGCAACGCTCATGCGCGGAAAGATCCGCCGTCCTTCCGGCGATTGCGCGATCCGCAGCCGCGCGATCTCGTGCGTCGGCACGCCGGTGATGTCGCGGCCGTCATATTCGATGCTGCCGGCACGCGCGCGCGGCTTGCCGAAGATCGTCATCATCAGCGTCGACTTGCCGGCGCCATTGGCCCCGATCAGCGCCACGATCTCGCCGGGCTTGATCTCGATGTCGACGCCCTTCAGCGCCTCGATCTTGCCGTACGCCGCGCGCACGCCGCGCACCGCGAGCAGGGGAGTTGTTGCGGAGGCCGCGCTCACGTGCCGCTCTCCATCACGGCGATCGCTTCTTCCTCGTTGGCGCCGAGATAGGCAGCGATCACCTTGGGATCGTCGCGCACCGCCTGCGGCGTGCCTTCGGCGATCTTGACGCCGTAATCCATCACCACGATGTGGTCGGAAATCTCCATCACCACCGACATGTCGTGCTCGATCAGCAGGATCGAGGTACCCTGGTCGTTGCGGATCGAGAGCAGCAGCTCGTTGAGCCCGCCGCTCTCGCGCGCATTCAATCCGGCGGCCGGCTCGTCGAGGCAGAGCAGCACGGGCTCGGTGCACATCGCGCGCGCGATCTCGAGCCGGCGCTGGTCGCCATAGGCGAGGTTGCCGGCGGCATCGTCGGCGCGGGCGAGCAGACCGACGCGGTCGAGCCAGGTCCGTGCCAGCTCGATCGCGCGCTCCTCGGCCGCGCGCCAGGATGGCGCGCCGATCAGGCCGAGCAGGGTCAGGCCCGAGGCGCGCATCAACGCGTTGTGCTGGGCGACCATCAGGTTCTCGAGCGCGGTCATGCCGGGAAACAGCCGGATGTTCTGGAAGGTGCGCGCCACCTTGGCCAGCTTGGTGATGCGGAAATCGCCGAGCCGCTCGAGCTGCATGGTGCGGCCATCATCGTGGGCGAGGCGGATCGCGCCGCCGCTCGGCCGGTAGAAGCCGGTGATGCAGTTGAATACCGTGGTCTTGCCGGCGCCGTTCGGCCCGATCAGCGCGGTGATCTGGCGCCGCTGGGCGGTGAAGGAGAGTTCGTTGACCGCGACGATGCCGCCGAAGCGCATCATCAGGCGGTCGACGGTGAGGATGTTGTCGCCGCTCATCCGTGGCCCTCCTTGACGAGGTCGGACGAGATCGCCTGGTTGCGCTCCAGGAACACGGTCGGCGCGCGATGGCCGATCAGGCCGCGCGGCCGCCAGATCATCAACAGCACCATCGCGATGCCGAACACCAGCATGCGGTATTGATCGAAGCCGCGGAACAATTCGAAGCCGCCGATCATGGCCACCGCCGCCAGCGCGACGCCGAGTTGCGAGCCCATGCCGCCGAGCACGACGATCGCCAGCACCAGCGCCGATTCCTGGAAGGTGAAGGATTCCGGACTGATGAAGCCCTGCCGGGTGGCGAAGAACGCGCCGGCGAAGCCGCCGAACATCGCGCCGGTCGCAAACGCGGTCAGCTTGGTGGTGGTGACGTTGATGCCGAGCGCGCGGCAGGCCACCTCGTCCTCGCGCAGCGCCTCCCAGGCGCGGCCGATCGGCAACCGGCGCAACCGGATCGTCACCCAGTTGGTGAGCAGCGCCATCGCCAGGATCAGATAGAACAGGAACACGATGCGGTGGGTCGGCGAGAAGTCGATGCCGAGCCGGGCGGCAAGCCCGTCATCGCTGTTGTCGAGCGGAATGCCGAACAGCGTCGGGCGCGGGATGCCGGAGACGCCGTTGGGGCCACCGGTCAGGCTTTGCCAGTTGATGATGACGAGGCGGATGATCTCGCCGAAGGCCAGCGTCACGATCGCGAGATAGTCGCCGCGCAGCCGCAGCACCGGGAAGCCGAGCAGCACGCCCCAGAATGCCGCCAGGATGCCGGCGAGCGGCAGGCAGACCCAGAACGACAGTCCGAAATTGGTGGCGAGCAGGGCGTAGGAATAGGCGCCGACCGCATAGAAGGCGACGTAGCCGAGGTCGAGCAGGCCGGCGAGGCCGACCACGACGTTGAGGCCCCAGCCCAGCATCACATAGGTCACGACCAGGATCGAGAGGTCGAGAATGTAGCGCTGGTTGTAGAAGATCACCGGCACCAGGAAGGCGAACACCAGCAGCGCCGGCGCCAGCCAGCGGCCGGCGAACGACATCGCCGCTTGCACCGGTTTCGGCACGACGCGCTCGGTATCGACCGGTCCCCACCACTGCCGCAGCAATTCGATGATGATGCTGCCGCCGAACACGGTGCCGACCATTGCGGCGAGATCGCCGAACCGTGTCCAGTAGATCAGGCTGCCTTGCGGGCCGGCCTCGGTGCGCACGCCGATCATCAGCGAGAACAGCACCAGCGCGACCACGGCGCTGATCAGAGCTTTCTTGAGAATGAAGGCGCTGCCCGAGGGCTGCGCGGCGTGCGAAGGGCGGGCTGAGGTCGCGCTCACGAAGTGCCTGTCAGACTTTTTCGACTTCGGGACGGCCGAGCAGGCCGGTCGGCATGAAGATCAGCACTACGATCAGGATCGAGAACGCGGCGACGTCCTTGTACTCGACCGAGAAATACGCCGACCAGAACGTTTCGATCAGGCCGATCGCGAGCCCACCGAGCATCGCGCCGGGCAGCGAACCAATGCCGCCAAGCACCGCGGCGGTGAACGCCTTGATGCCGGCGACGAAGCCCATGAAGAAATCGACCAGCCCGTAATAGAGCAGGTACATCATGCCGGCGACGGCGGCCAGCGCGGCGCCGATCACGAAGGTCATCGAGATGGTACGATCGACATCGACGCCGAGCAGCGCCGCCATGGTCTGGTCCTGCTCGCAGGCGCGCATATCGCGCCCGAGCCGGGTTCGCGAGACCAGCCAGGTGAACACCGCGAGCAGCACGATGGTGGCGAGCACGACCACGATCTGCACGTTGGAGAGCTGCACTGCGAAGCCTTCGGGGCCTTCATGCAGCGTGTAGCCGCCGGTGATGATCGGCGGCACCGGCTTGACCCGCGCGCCCTGCGACACCTGCGAGAAATTGGTCAGCACGAACGACATGCCGATCGCCGACAGCATCGGCGCCAGGCGGAACGAATGCCTTAAGGGTCGGTAGGCGATGCGCTCGATGGTCCAGCCATAGAGTGCGGTGATCACCATCGAGACCAGCAGCACGATCAGCAGGATCAGGGGAATCGCGGTGAGGCCGAGCGACACCAGCACCAAAAACGAGATCATCGCGATGAAGCCGCCGATCATGAAGATGTCGCCATGGGCGAAATTGATCATGCCGACGATGCCGTAGACCATCGTGTAGCCGATGGCGATCAGGCCGTAGATCGAACCGAGCACGAGGCCGTTGATCAGTTGCTGGGCGAAATAATCCATGCGCTGCCGCTAGTCCCCACTTCGCTCGAAAACGCCACGTCGCGTCTGACGCGGCAAGGGCCCCCGGCAGCCTAATCCGCCGCGTCGCGTCATTTTTTAACAGTGGAACCCCCGCGGCGGCAACAGCATGGCAGCAGCAGAAAGGGCTTGTACATAACTACTTTGGCGGGTGCGGTTCAGATGTCACAGGGACGCCACGGCATTGCCTTGCAATGATCACGCCGGAACCCCGACTGCTGCCCTTCTGGCGCACGCCTTGTCCCCAGGCTTGATGCGGGCAAGACGGGCCCCAATCCGGAGCGCTCGCTGGTTTGCCGAGGTTGCACGAGCAGTTCCAGAAGGGCGACGCGGGAGGGGCCCTTCTTTCCGGGCCGATTTGGCCCCGCGGGCCGGCCGCGACCGGCAATCCCCAGGCCAGTTAAGGTAAACAAAGGGTTTAAATTGCCGCCGGCAATTGATCGGCGTTACCTCGCTGGCTGAACCGTCGCCGCTCCCAAAGGCGCCGGAGACAAACGGGAAGCGGCAATGTCGAATACCTGGCGGATCAGCTCCTGCAACGGCGCGCTGCTCGCGGCCTATTTCATTCCGGTCTGGACCATCATCGCCTTCAGCATCATGGTGTCGCCGATCCACGGCCTCTATGAGCGGCCGAGCGTGTCGATCGCGCTGTATGCCAGCGACTATCTGCACCTCGGCAAGATGGCGACGGTGCGGCTCGCATGGCTCCTGGCGCTGGCGCGGATCACCGTGGTGGCGTTCTTCGCGGTCTTCCTCGCGATGACCGTGTTTTCGCCGTTCCGCAGGAGCAGCGGCGCCGACGAGGCGCTTGTGGTGGCGCTCTGCCTCGGCAGCGTGCTGAGCTTCGCCAGCATGATGATGGCCTCCAAGGTCGGCGAGATCGAAGCGTTGCGGATGCATGCGTCGGAGCTTCTGATGTTGCTCGGCACCGCGATCGTGATGCTGTTCGAGACGTCGCCGAAGCGCGCGCAAGCGTCTACCAACGAAGCAACGGCCATCGACGCGGCCGCGCCGGAAGGCCAGTTATCCCTTCAGCAGCCCTAAAGCGCGATAGTCATCGCGCCTTAGTTCGTTGCTTGAACATGATCTCTTCGGAAAACCGCTTCGCACTTTTCCGGATCATGCTCCCAGTTCGGCAATGATCGCGCCGGCTTCCTTGACGGCGTGATTGGCGGCCGGCACGCCGCAATAGATCGCCTGCTGCAGCAGGATCTCCTTGATGTCGTCGGGCGTGAAGTCGCCTTCGGCAAGCGCCGCGCGCACATGCAGGCGGAATTCGTCCCATTGGCCGAGCGCCACCATGGTGCCGATCACCAGCACGCGGCGGGTGCGGTGATCAAAATGCGGCCGGGTCCAGATGTCGCCCCACGCATAGCGGGTGATCAGGTCCTGGAAGTCGGTGTTGAACGCGTTGCGGTTCTTGATCGACTTGTCGACCCATTCATTGCCCAGCACCTTGCGGCGCTGCGTCATGCCGTCGTCGCGGCGCTGATTGTCGTCCATCGATGTCTCCTCCTGTCATTGCGAGGAGCGAAGCGACGAAGCAATCCATGTCTCGGCAGGCGGTGACATGGATTGCTTCGCTTCGCTCGCAATGACGTCCATTGCTGCTGGTGGTTAGCGTTGCGTCAGGAAGCCGACCACGGCTTCGGTGAAGGCGTGCGACTGCTCGACATTGGAGATATGCGCGGCATCGAGCAGCGTCATGCTGGCGCCCGGAATGCCGCTGCGGATCATCTCTCCCGCCGACACCGGCGTCGCCATGTCCTGCTTGCCGGCGATCACCAGCGTCGGGCTCTTGATCCTGGGCAGCAGCGCGCGCTGGTCAAGTGTCGACAGCGCCTCGCAACAGGCGAGATAGCCTTCGACCGGCGAGGCCAGCAGCATCGCCTTCATGCGCGCCGTTGTTTCCGGCTCACGCTCGCGGAAGTCGGCGGTGAGCCAGCCCGCGATCACGGCGTCGGCGACCGCGGCGATGCCGCCTTCCTTCACCGCCTTGATGCGGTTCAGCCAGTTGGTCGGATCGGGATAATAGCAGGCGGTGTTGGCGAGGATGATCTTGCCGAACCGCTCGGGCGCGTTGGCGCCGAGCCATTGTCCGACCATGCCGCCCATCGACAGGCCGCACCAATGCACCTTGTCGATGTTGAGGTCGTCGAGGATCGCCAGCACGTCGCGGCCAAGCCGCTCCATCGAGTAGGGGCCGGCCGGCACGCCGGATTTGCCGTGACCTCTGCGGTCGTAGCGGATGACGCGGAACAGTTGCGTCAGCGCCCGCATCTGCGGCTCCCACATTTGCAAGGTGCAGCCGAGCGAATTCGACAGCATCACGGTCGGCCCGCCGTCGCGGCCGTCCACCTGGACATTGAGCAGGCACCCGTCGGCGTTGATCATCGGCATTTCTTGCTCCTTGTCAGGCGCGGGCGAACGCGCGCATCCAGTTACTTGTCATCCAGCGAAGCCAGCAGGCGGTCGACCAGCGCCTGCGACGCGCCCTGATAGGCCATCGGTTCGAACAGTTCCGCGATCCTCTTCGCATCGAGATGCGCGGTGACCTTGGTATCCGCGGACAGCACGTCGCGCAGATGCTTCTTGTCCGCGACCGCCTGCCTGCTGGC
>CALRXG020000224.1:0-10824 GCA_943372075.1 Bordetella parapertussis
CCAGCGTCATTTCGACGTGCAGCTGATCGGCGGCATGGTGCTGCACGAGGGCGACATCGCCGAGATGAAGACCGGTGAAGGCAAGACGCTGGTCGCAACGCTCGCGGTCTACCTCAATGCGCTCGCCGGCAAGGGCGTCCACGTCGTCACCGTCAACGACTACCTCGCCCGCCGCGACTCCGGCTGGATGGGCCAGATCTACGCGTTCCTCGGGCTGACCACCGGCGTGATCGTGCACGGCCTCGACGATGCCGAGCGCAAGGCGGCCTATGCCTGCGACATCACCTACGGCACCAACAACGAATACGGCTTCGACTATCTGCGCGACAACATGAAGTACCGCCTGGAGGACATGGTCCAGCGCGAGCATTTCTACGCGATCGTCGACGAAGTCGACTCGATCCTGATCGACGAAGCGCGCACGCCGCTGATCATCTCCGGCCCGCTCGACGACCGCTCGGACTTCTACAACACCATCGACACCTTCATGCCGAAGCTCGCCAAGAAGGACGACTACGAGGTCGACGAGAAGCAGCGCACGGTGACGCTGACCGAAGGCGGCATGGAGAAGCTCGAGAACCTGCTGCGCGACGCCGGCCAGCTCAAGGGCGATTCGCTGTACGACGTCGAGAACGTCTCCGTCGTGCATCACGTCAACCAGGCGCTGCGCGCGCACACGCTGTTCACCCGCGACAAGGACTACATCGTCCGCGACGACGAGGTCGTCATCATCGACGAGTTTACCGGCCGCATGATGCAGGGCCGGCGTTACTCTGAAGGCCTGCACCAGGCGCTGGAAGCCAAGGAGCACGTCACCGTCCAGCCCGAGAACCAGACGCTGGCTTCGATCACCTTCCAGAATTATTTCCGGATGTATGCCAAGCTGTCCGGCATGACCGGCACGGCGCTGACCGAAGCCGACGAACTGTTCGACATCTACAAGCTCGAGGTCGTGGAGATCCCGACCAACCTGCCGGTGGCCCGCCTCGACGAGGACGACGAGGTCTATCGCACCCAGACCGAAAAGTACGGCGCGATCCTCGCCGAGATCGAGCGCGCCAACAAGCGGTTGCAGCCGGTGCTGGTCGGCACCGCGTCGATCGAGAAGTCGGAAGTGCTGGCCGACTACCTGAAGAAGCACGGCTACAAGCAGATCGATTTCACCTCCGAATCCGGCATGGAGAAGCTGTATGCCGCCGCCCGCGCCGGCAAGCCGGCCAAGCTGTTCGCGGTGCTGAACGCGCGCTTCCACGAGCAGGAAGCCTATATCGTCGCCGAAGCCGGCGTGCCGGGCGCGATCACGATCGCGACCAACATGGCCGGCCGCGGCACCGACATCAAGCTCGGCGGCTCGCTCGAGATGCGGATCCAGCAGGAGACCGCTGGGATCACCGACGAGGCCGAGAAGGCCAAGAAGATCGAGCAGATCAAGGCCGACATCGAGCGCTTCCGCGAGATCGTGCTGAAGGCGGAGGAGGATTTCGAGGTCGAGCCCGCCAAGGGCAACAAGCCCGCCAAGACCGTGAAGAAGCCGGGCGGCCTCTACATCATCGGCTCCGAGCGCCACGAATCCCGCCGCATCGACAACCAGCTGCGCGGCCGCTCCGGCCGTCAGGGCGATCCCGGCCGCTCGAAGTTCTTCCTGTCGCTGGAAGACGATCTGATGCGGATCTTCGGCTCCGACCGGCTCGACAGCATGCTGCAGCGGCTCGGCCTGCAGGAAGGCGAAGCCATCATCCATCCCTGGATCAACAAGGCCCTGGAAAAGGCGCAGCAGAAGGTCGAGGCGCGCAACTTCGACATCCGCAAGAACCTGCTCAAGTTCGACAACGTCCAGAACGACCAGCGCAAGGTGATCTTCGACCAGCGCGTCGACCTGATGAAGGACGACAGCGTCGTCGAGACCGTCACCGACATGCGCCACGCCTTCATCGAGGACGTGGTCAACAAATACATCCCCGAGCACGCCTATGCCGAGCAGTGGGACACCGCGGGCCTCAAGGACGAATTGAAGCGCGTGCTCGATGTCGATTTGCCGGTCGACGAATGGGCCAAGGAAGAGGGCATCGCCGACGAGGAACTGCTGGCTCGCATCGAGAAGCATGTCGACGAGCGGATGGCGGCCAAGGTCGCGCAATGGGGTCCCGACGTCATGCGCTACGTCGAGAAGACCATCCTGTTGCAGACGATGGACCATCTCTGGCGCGAGCATCTGATCATGCTCGACCATCTGCGTCAGGTGATCGGCCTGCGCGGCTACGGCCAGCGCGATCCGTTGCAGGAGTACAAGACCGAAGCCTTCAACCTCTTCCAGGAGATGAGCGCGCATCTGCGCGAGGCGGTCACCGCGCAGTTGATGCGGGTCGAGATCGTGCCGCCGGAGGAGCCGCCGCAGCCGCTGCCGATGATGGAAGCGCACAAGCTCGATCCCAACACCGGCGAGGACGAGTTCGCGCGCGCCAGCCTGACTGAGGCGACCTACGCCCAGGCCTCGCTGGCGCCGGGCATGCCGGCTGCCGAGCGCAACCCCAACGACCCGGCAAGCTGGGGCAAGGTCGGCCGCAACGAGGACTGCCCCTGCGGAAGCGGCAAGAAGTACAAGCACTGCCACGGGCGGTACGCGTAGGCCGCGGCAGGGGCCCTCAAGGGGCGGGCGATCGGCCCGCCCGCCACCGGCGTATCGCCATCAGCCCGCATACGCCTTGTCGAGATCGGCGATCACGATCTTCTGCATCTTCAGCATCGCCTGCATCACGCGGTCGGCGGCCTTGCGGTCGGGGTCGCTGAGGTAGCGGCTCAGTGCGGTCGGGATCACCTGCCAGGACAGGCCGAACTTGTCCTTGAGCCAGCCGCAGCGCGATTCCTGGCCGCCATCGGTCAGCTTGTTCCAGAAGTAATCCACCTGCTCCTGGGTCTCGACACTGAGGAAGAACGACACCGCCTCGTTGAACTTGTGCTGTGGCCCGCCATTGAGCGCATAGAATCGCTGCCCTTCGAGCTCGAAACTCGCCATGAAGTCGCTGACGGTCTCGATCTCGGCGTTCGGGAACACCGACTTGTAGAAGGCGACGGCGTCGCGGACGTTGTTGTCGAGCCAGAGGAACGGCGTGATCGAAGGCATGACGGGGATATCCTCGCTAGTTTGTCGAACAGGGATGGACCTCAAGCGCCCAGGCGCGAAGGCTGCGCCACCGGCGCGCCCAAAGGACGCGCCGGTGCGCAATATCCCGACATTTCCCTGCCGGTCTTTTTCGATGATTTTCGATCGTGACGGCGCCCGGCTGGCGCGGCGTCAATTGGCGCTACCGATCAGGCTTTCCAAGAGCCGCTTGAGCTCGGTGGTCGACTTGTCGCCATAGCTCTCGACGATGTGCTCTTCCTGGCTCACCGCGAGCGAGTTCAGCCGGCGGCACAGCGCCTTGCCGCGGTCGGAGACGAACATCAGCACCTTGCGGCGATCCTTGGGGTCCTGCACGCGGTAGACCAGGGCATCCGACACCATGCGGTCGATCATTTTGGTCAAGGTCGGATGGTTGAGCAGCACCGCATCCGCAAGCTCGCCCATCGAGTGACCGTTGCCGTCGGACAGCACTTTCAGGATGCGCCACTGCTCGACCGGGACGCCTTCCTTGGCGAGCCGCGTTTCCAACTGCCGGTTGATCTCCCGGTTGGCTTGCGCGAGCAGGTAGGTGAGGTGTTCGGTGATCGGGGAGTTTTCTTTCGGCGGTTTAGCCACGGCGTGAGACCTGGTTCCTGACCCGGTGAATGAATGTCCGGCAACGCATGCCGCTTCTATATGCACTTCAATTGTTGAATATTCAATATTTTCACATAGGATATTCCCCCAACCAAAGGGCGGCTGCCGTGACCGCCCGCTGGCTGCGTTGCGTTCTGCTTCCCAGACAGGAGTTGGCGTGCTTTCGACGGACTCTTTCCAGGCGTATGGCGGCATGCCCGTCGCGCCGCCGAACCTGTTTCGAACCCCGTCGTCCTGCGCGGCCGATCTCGCTTTGATCGTCAAGCCGGGCTCCTCGCGCCGTGGCGGCACCGACAGCAAGCTTCGGGTCGGCAACTTCATCACCTTCTCCGGCGCTCCCGGAATCTGGGGACCGATCTCGGCCAACAGCGTCATGCTCGCGGTCGCCGAGATCAACAAACGCGGCGGCATCCGCGGCCGCGAGGTCGAGTTGTCGATGTACGATGCCGGCGGTCCGATCGCGGAGGTGGTGCGCCGCGCCGAGCGGGCGATCGCGTTCGACGAGATCGACATGATCATGGGGTCGCATATCTCCGCGGTGCGCCTTGCGCTGCGCAAGGTCACAAGCGGCCGCATCCCCTATGTCTATACGCCGGTCTATGAGGGCGGCGAGCGGACGCCGGGCGTGATGGCGATCGGCGAGACGCCACGCGCCGAAAGCCGGCCGGCGATCCACTGGCTCGCCGAGGTCAAGAAGGCAAAGCGCTGGTATCTGATCGGCAGCGACTATGTCTGGCCCTGGCAATCGCACCGTGCCGTGAAGCACTACATCGCAGAGTCCGGCGGCCAGGTGGTCGGCGAGGAATTCGTCCCGCTCGGCGAGGACGATCACGAACCGCATCTGGCGCGGATCCGCGCCGCAAAGCCCGACGTCGTGCTGGTCACCCTGATCGGCACCGACAGCATCACTTTCAACCGCGCCTTCGCCGAGGCCGGGCTCGCCGCCACCACGTTGCGCTATGCCGGTGCAATGGACGAGACCGTGTTGCTCGGCATCGGGCCCGACGCGACGGAGAACCTGTTCTGCGCGTCCGGCTATTTCGGCTGTATCGACTCGCGCGCCAACGACGATTTCCGGATCAGCTACCGCGCGATGTTCGGCGCGCACGCGCCGCCGATCGGCTCGGTTGGGCAATCCAATTACGAGGGGATGCGGTTCGTTGAGGCAGCGGCCAATCGGGCCGGCTCGCTGTCGGTCGGGCCGCTGTTCGCCGCGGGACGCAACGTCATCTACAGCGGCGGGCGCGGCGACGTCACCATTCGCGACGGCCGCGCCGAAATGCCGATCTATCTCGCCGAGGCCGACGGTCTCGACTTCAATGTGATCAAGACAATCTAGCGTGGCACCGTCGCCCGCGAGGGCGACGCCGGGCTCGCCCCAGGGCGCGGTGCCAGACAGGAGCAGGTGTGCATTCGACGCTCAACGTCAGGGCTGGAAGCTTCAGCAGGAATGGCAGTCTCCCGTTCCCGCCATCCCTGCTGTTCAAGAACCTGGCGTCGGCAGCGTCGGACCGCGTGCTTGCGCCGATGGATCGCAGCGGGTTCGGTCCGCGCGGTGCGCGCAACCGGCTGCGGGTCGCCGGCTTCGTCTGTTGCACCGGCTCGCCCGGGATGTGGGGGCCCGCCACGACCTCGGCCGCGCAGCTCGCCGTTGCGGAGATCAACCGGCGCGGCGGCATCCTCGGTCGCGAGATCGAGCTCTCGGTCTATGACGCCGGCGGACCGCTCGAAGAGGTGCTCGACCGCGCCGAGCAGGCGATTGCATTCGACGAAGCCGATCTCGTCATGGGCATGCACACCAGCGCGGTGCGGGTCGCGCTGCGCAAGATCACCCGTGGCCGGATCCCCTACATCTACACGGCGGTCTACGAGGGCGGCGAGCGGACGCCCGGTGTGGTCGCGATCGGCGAGACGCCGCGCTGGCAGATCCGGCCGTCGATCCACTGGCTCGCCGAGACCAGGCGTGCCGCGCGCTGGTACCTGATCGGCAGCGATTATGTCTGGCCGTGGCAATCGCACCGCGCGGTGAAGCGCTACATCAAGGAGACCGGCGGCCTCGTGGTCGGCGAGGAGTTCGTCCCGGTCGGCGAGGACGATCACGAGGCCCAACTGGAGCGGATCCGTGCCGCGAAGCCCGATGTCGTGCTGATCTCGCTGATCGGCACCGACAGCGTGACGTTCAACCGCGCTTTCGCCGACGCCGGGCTTGCGTCCACCACGCTGCGCTTTGCCGGCTGCGTCGATGAAACGTCGCTGCTCGGCATCGGTGCCGACAAGACCGAGAACCTGTTCTGCGCGTCGGGCTATTTCCCCAGTGTCGGCTCGCATGCCGGCGACGGTTTCAGGGACCGCTATCACGCAATGTTCGGTCCGTACGCGCCGCCGGTCGGGTCGTGCGGCGAGTCCGCCTATGAGGGCTTCTGCCTGCTCGAGGCCGCCGCCAACCGCGCCGGCACGCTCGACATGCGGCCGTTGCTCGCGGCCGCGGACAACCTCGTCTATCGCGGCCCGCGCGGTCCGGTCACGGTGCGCAGCGGCCATGCCAGGATGCCGATGTATCTCGCGGAAGCCGACGGCCTCGACTTCAGGGTGATCAAGGCGATCTGAGCCGGGTGCGACAGTGTCGCGAACCTGTTTGCGAAATAATACTTGAAAAGGAAAATATTTCCGTTTTCAATACAGCGACGGGGTGAGCGGTTCGCGCGGGTCAACGCGCAGCCCGTCGCCCTGCGCCGAGGGATCAAAATCCAAGATCAAAAACTTCAGGAGAGCGCCGTGACCGTCGTCCTTCCCACGCCAACCCAACTTCGCGCCGTCGCCGAGCAGTGCGGCCTGTCCCTGACCGATGAGGACGTGACTTCGTTCCGCGGCCTGATGCAGGGCTCGATCGACGCCTACAATCTGGTTGCCGCGATGCCGGACGAGGTGCCGGAGGTGAAGTATCCGCGCACGCCGGGCCATCGGCCCGCGCCGGAAGAGAACAAGCACAATGCCTGGTACCGCAAGTCGACCGTGAAGGGCGCGGCCTCCGGCAAGCTCAAGGGCAAGACGGTCGCGCTGAAGGACAACATCATGCTGGCCGGCGTGCCGATGACAAACGGCTCGGCGACGCTGGAAGGCTATGTGCCCGATTTCGACGCCACCATCGTCACGCGGATGCTGGATGCCGGCGCCGAGATCGCCGGCAAGGTGCACTGCGAATCCTTCTGCATGTCCGGCGGCAGCCACACCGGTTCCTATGGCCCGGTGCACAATCCGCACAAGATGGGCTATTCGGCCGGCGGCTCGTCGTCGGGCTCGGGCGTGGTGGTCGCGCTCGGCGAGGTCGACATGGCGATCGGCGGCGACCAGGGCGGATCGATCCGGATGCCGTCCTCGTTCTGCGGCACTTACGGCATGAAGCCGACCTGGGGCCTCGTGCCCTACACCGGCATCATGCCGATCGAGATCTATGTCGATCACACCGGCCCGATGACCGCGACGGTGGAAGACAACGCGCTGCTGCTCGAGGTGATCGCCGGCGACGACGGCTACGATCCGCGCATCAAGGCGCCGAAGGTCGAGGATTACACCAAGGCGCTCGGCAAGGGCGTCAAGGGCATGAAGATCGGCATCCTCAAGGAGGGTTTCGAGCAACCGACCGCGGAAGCCGCCGTCAATGAAAGCGTGCGCGAGGCAGCCAAGCGCTTCAAGGATCTCGGCGCCAGCGTCGAGACGGTCTCGGTCCCGATGCACATGACGGGTCCGGCGATCTGGACCCCGATCGGCACCGAGGGCATGACCCAGACCATGATGTTCGGCGACGGCTACGGCCTCAGCCGGGCGGATCTCTACTCCACCACGCTGATGGATTTCCATCGCGGCTGGCGCCGGCAGGCGGACTCGCTGTCCGAGACCACGAAACTGTTCATGCTGCTCGGCACCTACATCAACAACAATTTCGGTCCGCGCTTCTACGGCAAGGCGCTCAACATCTCCCGCCGTCTCACCGCGGCCTATGACAAGGCCTTCAAGGACTACGACCTGCTGCTGTTGCCGACCACGCCGATGAAGGCGACGAAGCTGCCCGAGGCCAATGCCAGCCGCGAGGACTACGTCGCCCGCGCGCTGGAGATGATCTCCAACACCGCGCCGTTCGACATCACCCATCACCCGGCGATGTCGCTGCCCTGCGGCATGGTCGACGGGCTGCCGGTCGGCCTGATGCTGGTCGGCCGCATGTTCGAGGAATCCACCATCTACCGCGCCGCGCATGCCTTCGAGCAGGCCGGCGACTGGAAGAAGATGTGAGGCGCCGCTTGTTGCAGACGCAGGCTGGATGGATCGAACGTCATGGCTAGCACCTTCGCCGCGGCGTTCGAGATCATAAGCTTCGGCGCGATCATCGTGCTGGTCGTGCTCGGGCTCGGCATCATCGCCAGCATGATGGGCATCTTCAACTTCGCGCAGGGCGAGTTCGTCCTGCTCGGCGCCTATGTCACCTATCTGGCCTACGCCCACGGCGCCCCGGTCTGGGCCGGCATGATCGCCGCGCCCTTCGTGGTCGGCGCGATCGGCTTCGTGCTGGAGGCGCTGATCATCCGGCGGTTCTACGCCGCGCCGATCGTGGCGATGCTCGGCACCTATGCGCTCGGCCTGATCATCCGCGAAAGCGTGCGCGGCCTGATCGGCGGCTTCTATCTCACGGTGCCGGAGCCGATCGGCGGCTCGATCGATCTCGGCTCCGTGCACATCTCGGCCTGGCGCTTCACCATCATCGTGATCACGCTGCTGGTGATGGGCGGCTGCTATCTGCTGCTGGCGCGGACCTCGTTCGGCCTGCGCGTCCGTGCCACGCTGGAGAACCCGGCGCTGGCGCGCGCCTCGGGCATCTCGACGCCGTTGATCTACGGCGCAACCTTTGCGTTCGGCGCGGCGCTCGCAGGTCTCGCCGGCGCGCTGATCGTGCCGGTGTTCAGCCTGTTTGCCGATCTCGGCATCCGCTTCCTGATCCAGGGCTTCGTCGCCGTGATGGTCGGCGGGGTCGGTTCCTTCATCGGCCCGGTCGCCGGCGCCGGCGTGATCGGCACGCTCAGTGCCGCGCTGCCATGGGTGATGTCGCCTGTCGTCGCCGACGTGCTCGTCTTCGTGCTCGCCATCGCCTTCATCAAATTCCGGCCGCAAGGCCTCATTGCTGGGAAAGGGGTCTAGTCACATGTCGATTGAACGCATGAACCTCACACGCCGCCGCTTCATGGGCAATTTCGCCTTCGCGACCGGCGCACTTGCGACCGGGGTCGGCAGCTGGGTGGTCCGGCCGGAATGGGCCAATGCCGCCGAGGGGCCGATCAAGGTCGGCATCGCGACCGACCTGACCGGTCCGATCGCCTATGCCGGCAACGCCGACGCCAACGTCGCCAAGATGGTGATCAAGGAGATCAATGCCGCCGGCGGGCTGCTCGGCCGGCCGCTCGAGCTCTACATCGAGGACACCGCCTCGAACGAATCGGTCGCGGTCGGCAATGTCCGCAAGCTGATCCAGCGCGACAAGGTCGACATGGTGCTGGGCGGCATCACGTCCTCGATGCGCAACGCGATCAAGGACCCGATCGTGGCGCGCGGCAAGACGCTGTACATCTATCCGCAGCTCTACGAGGGCAAGGAGTGCACGCCCTACCTGTTCTGCACCGGACCGACCCCGGCGCAGCAATGCGATACCTTCATCCCCTGGCTGATCAAGAACGGCGGCAAGAAGTTCGCGCTGCCGAGCGCCAATTACGTCTGGCCGCACACGCTCAACGTCTACGCCCGCAAGGTGATCGAGGCGAACGGCGGCGAGGTCGTGTTCGAGGAGTATTACCCGCTCGACCAGGTCGACTTCTCCGCCACGGTGAACCGCGTCATCTCCAACAAGGTCGACGTCGTCTTCAACACCGTGATCCCGCCGGGCGTCGGCCCGTTCTTCAAGCAGCTCTATGAAGCGGGCTTCCTGAAGAATGGCGGGCGGCTGGCCTGCGTCTACTATGACGAGAACACGCTCAACATCAATCAGGCCAACGAGATCGAGGGCCTCGCGAGCTGCCTCGACTACTTCAAGGTGCTGACCAAGGAGGATCCGTTCGACGCCAAGCTGCAGGCGGCCTACGAGAAGGATTTCCCCGGCAACTTCCTGTTCGCGGCCGGCAGCGCCGCCACCGGAACCTATCGAGGCCTCAAGCTGTGGGAAGCCGCGGTCAAGGAGGCCGGCAAGGTCGACCGGGAATCGGTCGCAGCCGCGCTTGACCATGCCAAGATCGCCGAAGGACCCGGAGGTCCTGCCGAAATGGTTCCGGGCAAGCGTCACTGCAAGATGAAGATGTACACCGCTGTTGCCAAGGGCGGGAACTATGAGATCGTGGCGCGCAGCGACGGTCTCGTTGATCCCAAGGAATGCTGAGCGATCAATGGGTGGAGCAAGAGAGGCCGTCGCGCGCATCGACCAGGGATCGGATGTCGTGACGGGTGAGCATGCACCGGCCGCAAGCGCGCCGGCGGGACGGGCATCGACAGGATGGAAGGTCCTGCCGATCGTGGAAGGACTGGTGCTGCTGATCGCACTGGTCCTGCCATGGGTGCTGCAGGACTACCTGACGGTGTTCGCCACCCGCGTGGTGATCCTCGCGCTGTTCGCGCTGTCGTTCGACCTGGTGTGGGGCTATGCCGGCATCATGAGCTTCGGCCAGGCGCTGTTCTTCGGCGCCGCCGGCTACGGCGTGGCGCTGCTGGCGCGCGACCTCAACGTCACCTCGATCCTCCTGATCCTGCCCGCCGGCACGCTGATCGGGCTCACCGCATCGCTGCTGCTCGGCGGCTTCCTGCTGCTCGGGCGCTATCCCTCGAGCGTGATCTTCGTCTCGCTCGGCACGCTGACCGGCTCCTATGCCGCGGACCGGCTGGCGCGCGGCTGGTACTATCTCGGCGGCCAGAACGGCATCCCGTCGATCCCGCCGCTCACCCTCGGCAGCTACGAATTCGAGGAAGGCGCGGTCTACTACTACATGGTGCTCGGCATCCTCGTGGCCGCCTATCTGCTCTGCCGCTTCCTGGTC
>CALRXG020000225.1:0-10815 GCA_943372075.1 Bordetella parapertussis
AACAAGATGCTGGATAGTCTTGGCGTCCCGCCGGATGCCCGCAACTTCACCGCGATCGCGGAGCGGATCAAGCCCGGTACGGTGCTGCCGGCGCCGGTCGGCGTGTTCCCGCGCTACGTGGAACCGAAGACCGAGTGAGCGGTTCGAAATTCATGCTGGTCGACAGTCACTGCCATCTGGATTTTCCTGACTTCGCCGACGATCTCGACGGGATCGTCGCCCGCGCCGAAGCGGCCGGCGTCGGTCGCTTAGTCACGATCTCAACCCAGGTGAGGCGGCTCGGCGGCCTGCTTGCGATCACGGAGCGCTTTCCCGACGTCTATTGCTCGGTCGGTACCCATCCGCATCATGCCGACGAAGAGGACGGCATCCCGGCCGGCGAACTGATCGAGCTGACCAAGCATCCGAAGGTCGTGGCGCTCGGCGAGGCGGGGCTCGACTATTTCTACGAGCACGGTTCGCGCGAGGCGCAGGAGCGTGGCTTTCGCGCGCATATCGCTGCGGCGCGCGAAACCGGCCTGCCGCTGGTCATCCACACCCGGGAGGCCGACGAGGATTGCGGCCGCATCCTGGAGGACGAGATCGCGAACGGCGCGTTCAAGGCGGTGCTGCATTGCTACACCGGCGGCCGCGAACTCGCGATGAAGGCAATCGCGCTCGGGCTGTCGATCTCGTTCACGGGCATCCTGACCTTCAAGAAGTCGGACACGCTGCGCGCCCTGGCCGCCGAGTTGCCGGCCGACCGCATCATGGTCGAGACCGACGCACCTTATCTCGCCCCCGGCAAGTTCCGCGGCAAGCGCAACGAGCCGTCCTACGTCGTCGAGGTCGCCAAGGTGCTCGCCGAGACCCGCGGTGTCTCCCTGGAGGAGATCTCGCGGCAGACCACCGAAAACTTCTTCCGGCTGTTCTCCAAGGTGCCGGCGCCGAAGGTTGCTGCATGACGCTGACATTGACCATTCTGGGCTGCGGCTCTTCCGCCGGCGTGCCGCGGCCGGCGCTCGGCTGGGGGGCCTGCGACCCCAACAATCCCAGGAATCGCCGCCGCCGCTGCTCGATCATGGCGGAGCGCACCATGGCGCACGGCACCACGCGGGTCGTAATCGACACCTCGCCGGATCTGCGCGAACAGCTGATCGACGGCAATGTCGAACATATCGACGCGGTGTTCCTGACCCATGAACACGCCGACCAGACCCATGGCATCGACGATCTGCGCTCGGTGGTGCTGCACCAGCGCCGCCGTATCCCGGTCTACTTCAACCAGTCGACCGCCAAGGACATCATGGCGAGGTTCTCCTACTGCTTCATCTCGCCGGAGGGCAGCGACTATCCGCCGATCCTGACCCGGCATTCGATCGAGGCCGGCGAGAGTCACACCGTCGAAGGCAAGGGCGGTCCGCTGAAGCTAGAAGCCTTTCTGGTGCAGCATGGTCAGATTCCGGCACTCGGCTATCGCATCGGCGATGCTGCCTACACGCCCGACCTGCACGACATCCCCGAGGAGAGCTGGCCGGCGCTCGAAGGGCTCGAGCTCTGGATCGTCGATGGCTTGCGCTACGCACCGCATCCCAGCCATTTCAGCGTTGCGGACGCGCTGTCGTGGATCGAGCGCTTCAAGCCGAAGCGCGCTGTGATCACCAACATGCATTCCGACCTCGACTACGAGGTGCTGCGGCAGAGCCTGCCGGCCGGCGTGATTCCGGCCTTTGACGGCATGCGGCTGACGCTCGACCGGGCAGGCTAAAGACTTCAACGACCGTGGACGAGCCTCGCGCGTTGATCGCGCCGGGTCCCGCACGCCAGGCCGGCCGCACCGCTTCGCAACCGGGCATTGACCTTGCGCGCGCTCTGGATATCGTAATGATCATAACAATATCGGGAGGACCCAATGGCAGAAGCTTCGGCCGCGCGGGACTATACGGACCGCACGCGATATGACGCGCTGATGGACGTCGTGAAAAACCGGCTGACCACACGCGCCTTCGATTCCAGCTACGTGATGCCATCAGAGCATTACGACATGATCCTGGAGGCGGCGCGGCACGCACCGTCAGGGGCCAATGTGCAGCCCTGGCATTTCATTGCGGTCACCGATCAGGATCTGAAGAACCGGATCACGGAGTATTTCCGCGAGGAGCAGGTCGCCCGCGCCCGGCTCAAGATGAAATTTCCGACGCCGGACTATCGTGGCCTCGCCTCGGCCCCAGGCTTCATCGTGGTCGCCAGCGACTTTCGCTGGGTCAAGGCGTTTCCGGTGCTCAATGACGGCTCCGAGCTCGGCAAGATGTACAAGGAGAATGCCGAGCGCATCCTGTTGCAGAGCGTGGCGGCGGCAACGATGTCGGCGCATCTGGCGGCCGCAGCGCTCGGCTATAACGTCTGGTGGGTGACGGCGATCGGGCAGGAGAAGGCCCAGCAGGCGATGAAGCCGCTGCTCGGAATCCCCGACGAATTGTCCGTGCTCGACATCATGTGCTTCGGTCCGCCGGCAAAGCCGCCCTACAAGCGCTGGAAGAAGAGCTTGGCCGACATCAGCAACTGGAACAGGTTCGATGCCTCGCACGTCATGACGGAAGCCGACATCGACGAATGGGTCGCAACCACGCGCCACAAGGTGATGTACCGCGATGCCGAGAACGTCGACTGACACCGCGGCGCCGGTCCGGCGCCAGGCGACGGATTACCGGCTGGAGGATCAGGTCGGCTTCCTGCTGCGGCGGGCCTATCAGCGCGCCTCGTCCAACCTGGTCGACCGGATCGGCTGCTACGATCTGACGGCGCCGCAATACGCGACGCTGGCCCGGCTCTACGAGCGCGGGGCGCTATCGCAGAACCTGCTCGGCCGGCTGGTCGCGATGGAGCCGGCCAACATCCGTGACGTCGTGCTGCGCCTGAAGAAGCGGCGGCTGGTGACGACGCGGCGTGACCCGACCGACAAGCGGCTGATCCTGATCGATCTGACCGCGGCCGGCGTGGCGCTGGTCGAGCAATTGATCCCGATCGAGATCGCGTGCACCGCGACCACGCTGGCGCCACTCAAGGCGAACGAAAGACGACTGCTGTACGAGTTGTTCGGCCGCCTCGCAGAAGGCTGAGCGCTCTGCGTCAGGCCGAGATCGCCTTGGCCGAGCCAACCTCGTTGCGCAGCAGGAACTTCTGGATCTTGCCGGTGGAGGTCTTCGGGATCACCCCGAACACGACAGACTTCGGCGTCTTGAAGCCCGACATTTGCTCGCGGCAATAGGCGATGATGTCGGCCTCGGTCGCCTTGGCGCCGTCTTTCAGCTCGATGAAGGCACAGGGCACTTCACCCCATTTCGGATCGGGTTTTGCCACCACCGCCGCGAACAGCACGGCAGGGTGCTTGTAGAGGATGTCCTCGACCTCGACGGAGGAGACGTTCTCGCCGCCGGAGATGATGATGTCCTTGGAGCGGTCCTTGATGATGACGTAGCCGTGGGCATCGAGCACGCCGAGATCGCCGGTGTGAAACCAGCCGCCGGCAAAGGCTTCCTGCGTCGCCTTCTCGTTCTTCAGATAGCCCTTCATCACGATGTTGCCGCGGAACATGACCTCGCCGATGGTCTCGCCATCGCGCGGCACCTCACGCATGGTCTCGGGATCGAGCACCGTGACGCCTTCCTGCAACGGATAAGAGACGCCCTGACGCCGCTTCAGCTGCGCGCGCTGGTCGGCCGGTAGTTCATCCCAGCCCGGTTGCTCGGCGCAGACGGAGGCGGGGCCATAGACCTCGGTCAGCCCGTAGACATGCGTCAGCTTGATGCCGATGCGCTCGGCACCCTCGAGCACCGCGACCGGGGGCGCCGCGCCCGCGATCAGGCCGACCACGGATTTGGCCTGGCCGCCCTTTGGCGCATCGGGCGCATTGATCAGCGTGTTGTAGACGATCGGCGCGCCGCACATATGGGTGACGCCGTGCTGCGGGATCAGCTCGAAGATCTTGGCCGGATCGACCTTGCGCAGGCAGACGTTGACGCCGGCGCTTGCCGCGATGGTCCAGGGGAAGCACCAGCCGTTGCAGTGAAACATCGGCAGCGTCCAGAGATAGACCGGATGCTGGCCGAGATTGCCGGCGAGGATGTTGCTGACCGCGTTGAGATAGGCGCCGCGATGATGCGTCACCACGCCCTTCGGATTGCCCGTCGTTCCCGACGTATAGCTCAGCGCAATCGCATTCCATTCGTCGGCCGGCGGCCGCTCGGCGAAAGCCGGATCGCCTTGCGCGACCGCCGCCTCGTACTCGATCTCGCCGATCCGCTTGCCGCCGGCGAATGCGGCATCATCGACATCGATGACGAACGGCTTCGGGCCAGTCATCAAGGTCAGGGCTTCCGCGATCACGCCGCAGAATTCGGGATCGACGAGGATGATTTTCGCGCCGCCATGATCGAGCTGGAACGCGATCGAGGCGGCGTCGAGCCGGATGTTCAGCGCGTTGAGCACGGCGCCGGTCATCGGCACTGCGAAATGCAGCTCGTTCATCGCCGGAATGTTCGGCAGCATCGCAGCCACCGTATCGTCATGGCCGATGCCGTGGCCCGCAAGATAGGACGCAAAGCGCTTGCAGCGCTTGTAGGTCTCTTTCCAGGTGAAGCTGCGGCCCTCATAGACCGCGCTGAGATGATCGGGATAGACCGCAGCCGAGCGCGCCAGGAAGCTGAGCGGCGTCAGCGGCACGTAATTGGCCGGCGTCTTGTCCAGCCCGATCGCGTACTGATTTGGAGCTGCACTCATGGCTCTCACCCATCCGCAAGGTTCTTAGAGGAATCCGATCGATATCCACGGGAAGATGGCGACGATGGCGAGGCCGATCAACAGCGCCAGCATGTAACCCCAGATCGGCCGGATACCCTCGGCCGGATCGACGCGCCCGATGGCGCAGGCGGCATAATAGCCGACGCCGAATGGCGGCGCGAACAATCCGATGCCCATCGCCAGGATGATGATCATGGCATAGTGCACCTCGTGGACGCCGACCTGATGCGCGATCGGAAACAGCAGCGGCCCGAACAGCACGATCGCCGGAATGCCTTCGAGCACGCTGCCGAGGATCACGAAGGCCACGATCGAGACCGCGATGAAGGTCGCCGAACCGCCGGGCAGTCCCGCCATCGACGCCGCCAGCGCCCGCGAGAAGCCCGACTGGGTCAGGCCCCAGGCCATGCCGGTGGCGGTCCCGATGATGAAGAGGATCGCGCCCGACAGGCATGCCGTGTCGATCAGCATCGGCAACAGCCGCCGCCAGCTGAACTTGCGGTAGATCAGGAGCCCGATGACGAACGCATAGACGATGCCGATGGTCGAGACCTCGGTCGCGGTCGCGATGCCTTCGACCACCGCATAGCGGATCACGAACGGCAGCGCCAATGCGGGCAGGGCGAAGATAAAGGCCTTGCCGATCTCGCTTCGCGTTGCGCGCTGGACGTGGTTGAGGTTCTCGCCGCGGTATCGCCACCACACCAGCGCCGACAGCGTGATCGCCAGCACGACGCCCGGCAGCAGGCCGCCGGTGAACAGCGCCGAGATCGAGACGCCGGTGACCGAGCCGATCGTGATCAGCACCAGGCTCGGCGGAATGGTTTCGGTCTGCGCGCCGGTCGCAGCGAGCAGGGCGACCAGATCGCCCGGCTTGGCGCCGCGCTCCTTCATCTCGGGAAACAGCACGGGTGCGACCGCGGCCATGTCGGCGGCCTTCGATCCGGAGATACCGGACACCAGGTACATCGCGCCGACCAGCACGTAATGCAGGCCGCCACGGACATGCCCGAGCAGGCTCGCCAGGAACGCCACCATCGCGCGCGCCATGCCGGTCATCTCGATCAGCAGGCCGAGGAACACGAACAGCGGCACCGACAGCAGGATCAGGTGGCTCATGCCCTCGTCCATCCGGCCGACCAGCACCATCAACGGGGTCCGCGTCGTCAGCGCCAGATAGCCGAAGATCGCCATGCCGAAGGCAAAGCCGATCGGCACGCCGGCGAACACGCAGAAGCCGACCACGCCGACGAAGAAGATGATCAGGTTGAGGTTGCCGAGCGGCCGCAGCAGCGGCTGCGCCAGCCAGAACACCCCGATCAAGGCAACCACCGTGAGTGCGGCCAGCAGGAAGGTCTTGAAATCGCCGACGCGGGCCAGCCGCAGCAGCGCGAACAACGCCATCAGGCAGATCCCGACCGGCAGCGCCGCGGCGCGCCAAGTATTGGATATCTGCAGCGCCGGCGTCGTGATGAAGCTTTCCTCGTAGGCGTATTCATAGGCCGGGTGCACGATCAGGACCAGGAACGCCAGCGCGGCGCAGGTCGCGACGACGTCGAGATAGGCCCAGAGCCGTGGTCCGGCGCTCGCGACCAAGGCCGTCATCCGCATGTGCTCGCCGCGGCGGAGCGCGACCACCGATCCGAGCATGGCAAGCCACAGGAACAGGATCGACGCCAGCTCGTCTGACCAGATCAACGGCGTGTGCAGCACGTAGCGCGCCACCACGCCCGCGAACAGGATGACGACCTCGGCGACGACAAGGATCGCCGCCGGGATTTCGACCAGCCAGCCGAGCGCGGCGTCGATGGAACCGAGAACGGAGCGGCGGCGAGGGGGCTGTGACGCCGCCTCGCCGGCCACGGCCGGCGTCATCTCGACATGAGCCATAGCAAATCTCCCGCTGGCGAGCCTCCCGCTTGAGCGATCAGGACAGTTTGCCGACGGACTTCTCGAGCAGCTCCCAGGCCTTGTCGCCGTATTTGCCCTTCCATTCGGCGTAGAAACCGGCGGTACGCAGCTTGTCGCGGAACGGCGCGACCTCGGGCTGGTTGAACACCAGACCCTTGCTCGCGAGCTCCTGCTTCACGGTCGCGTTCAGCTTCTCGGTGTCTTCGCGTTCCTTCACGGCGGCCGCGTTGACGTGCTTGGCGACGATGGTCTTGATATCGTCAGGCAAAGCGGCCCAGGCACGACGGTTCATCAGGAACCAGAAGCCGTCCCACATGTGGTTGGTCAGCGAGCAATACTTCTGGACCTCATAGAGCTTCGCGGTCGAGATCAGCGCCAGCGGGTTCTCCTGGCCTTCGACGATCTTGGTCTGGAGCGCGGAATAGACCTCGCTGAAATTGATCGAGGCGGGCGATGCGTCGAACGCCTTGAACATCGAGGTCCACAGCGGCGACACCGGCACGCGGATCTTGAAGCCCTTGAAGTCGTCCGGTCCGTTGATCGGCTTGGTCGACGACGTGGTCTGGCGGAAGCCGTTGTCCCAGATCTTGTCCATGACCTCGAGGCCGGCCTTCTTGATCTCGCCGCGGACATAGGCGCCGAGGTCGCCATCCATGGCCTTCCAGACCGTGGGATAGTCCGGGAATGCGAAACCGATGCCGTTGATCGAAGCCGCCGGCACCAGGGTTGCCAGGATCAGGCCGGACAGCGTGAAGAACTCGACGCCGCCGGAGCGCACCTGGCTCAGCACGTCGGTATCCGAGCCAAGCTGGTTGTTCGGGAACACCTGCAGGTCGAACCGGCCGTTGGTTTCGGTCTTGATCGCTGCGGCCATCTCCCGGGCGCGAGCCACCAGCGGGTGCGATTCCGGCAGGTTGTTGGCGAATTTGTAAGAGAACTCGGCCGACTGGGCGCGCGCGACATACGGCGCGCCAATCCCGCCCATGACGGCGGATGCGGCCGAGACCTTCAGTAGCGTGCGTCGTGAAAAGCTCATCGGTTTCTCCCTCGAGAGGCTTGTTGTTGTTCTGAGATGCCAATCCTATACGGACCTGACGCCGCGGGGTCACCAGCGATCTCTACACAGCTTCGGCTTATTGCAGCGTCCGTAGGCCGCGGCAATATCGGCTTTAAGACAAGATGCGTTTGCCCGCATGGTCCGCGGTATCAGGACTGGCCGCGCGACCGTTCGGGCACCCAGCGGAAGCTGCAGACCTGCGATCAGGTGCGAAGATTTCCCACTAAATTACTGATCCAATTGTAGATATAAATATTCCATAATATACCTTATGCGAATTACGGATATGGGAGGCTGGCGCGAATCGGCTCACGCCTCCGCCAACGCTCCTTCTGCCAAAAGCCCGTCGATCTCATCCGGCGCAATGCCCCAATCGAGAAGCGCTGCTCGGCTGTCGCGCCCCGGCATCGGCGGCGTCCGGCTGAGTTCGGAATGTGTGCGCGAGAAGCGTGGAGCCGGTTGTGGGTGCCGTACGCCGTCGAACGCGGCATACGCAGTTCGTGCCGTCATCTGGGGATGAGACGGCGCCTCGTCGATCGACAGCACCGGCGCCAGGCAGGCATCGGAGCCCATCGCGGCGGCCACCCATTCGTCGCGCGTTCGTCCGGCAAATATCGCGGCGAACCGTAGCCGCATCTGCGGCCATGCCGAATGATCGTTCTGGGCAGGCAGTCCTTCGACACCCAGTCCCATGACCGCCAGCAGGTTGGCGTAGAAATGCGGCTCGATCGCTCCGACCGCGACGAACTTCCCATCCTTGGTCTGATAGGTGCGGTAGAACGGTGCTCCGCCATCGACGATGTTATCGGTCCGCCGTCCGGTCCAGCTGCCCTGCTGCCGGAAGGCTTGAAATGCTGACATCAGGTGGGTAACGCCGTCGATCATGGCAACGTCGACAGTTTGCCCCCGTCCCGATCGCCGCGCTTCCATGGCCGCCGACAAGACTCCGACCACCAGATAAAGGGCGCCGCCGCCGAGATCGGCCACGAGATTGAGCGGAGGCGGCGGAGGCCGATCGGCATCGCCGAGGCAATGCAGCGCGCCGGTGAGCGCGAGGTAGTTGATATCGTGCCCCGCCTCCTGCGCCAGCGGCCCCTCCTGCCCCCAACCCGTCATGCGCGCATAGGTCAACCGCGGGTTCGCGGCGTGGCACACGTCGGGCCCAAGCCCGAGCCGTTCCATCACCGTTGGACGGAACCCCTCGATCAGGGCATCCGCGTGGGCGATGAGTTTCAATGCCGTGGCGATTGCCTGCGGCCGCTTCAGATCGAGCGCCACCGAGCGCTTGTTGCGGTTATAGAAGTCGAACCGGGCCGGCAAGTCGGGTTCGAGGCCCGGTTTCGCTATTCGATCGATCCGCACAACATCGGCGCCGAGATCGCCGAGCAGCGCGCCAGCGAACGGTGCGGGTCCGATGCCGCCCATCTCCACGACACGAAAGCCCTGCAAAGGTCCCGTCAAGGCGAACTCCTTTCGTCAAACTCGGCGGCGCTATCAGCGGTGAAAGCGCACAACGTCATCAATCCGAGCCCGCTCGACACGCGCCGCGTTGGCGCTGATGCCGTCGTCCTCATAGCCAAACGAGATGCCGAACAGCAGTTTGTAGCTCCCGGGAATGTCGAGCTGTTCGCGGACGATATCCGGAAACAGGCCGAGCGCGCCCTGCGCGCAGGAGCCGATGCCCCGCGCCGTCAATGCCAGCATCAGGGTTTGCGCATACATGCCGATGTCTGTCGCCTCGCGCGTATCGAACGGCTCCGGCATGAAAATGAAGACCGCGTGCGGCGCATCGAAGAACGCATGGTTGCGGACGTAGGCCAGCTTGCGTCCCGCCTTGTCGCTCCGCGCAACGCCCATCGCGCCATACAGCGCCTGCGCCGCACCGACCTGGCGTTCGCGATAGATGCCGAAATATTTGCCGTCGGCCGGCCAGTCCGGCTTGATTGGCTCGTCGCGCATTCCGGCTGCGACGAGGGCTTCACGAAGGCGTTTGAGCATCTCCCCCGACACCACGTGGGGCGTCCAGGGCTGCACGTTGCAGTTCGAGGGTGCATATTGGGCGATCGCGAAGACCTCGTGCAAAGCCGCTTCCGGCACTTCGCGCGGAAGAAAGCCCCGCACCGAGCGCCGACGGCGGATCGCCTCATCGACATTCATCATCGTCTGCTCCGCCATGCTCAGGGATCGTTCGCGATCAGCGCCATGCCACGCGTCGCATAGGCGTGCGCGAGACGCCGCCCCACATTCGCGGCATCCGGCAGGACGCTGTTGCCGAGATCGCCTCGGGCCGCCACGCCGGCGCTTCCGACTGCCCCGCGAAACATTGCAAAGACTTGGTGAAATGTGGTCAGGCGCTCGCTCGCACAGGACAGTTCGTAGTAGTGATCGAGATATTCCGATTCAGTTGGAATGCCCATCTCCGCGAGCGGGTAGCCGAGCAGGCCTCCGTTCTCGTCCGGTGCCATGCGCCAGGCCTGGCTGTTGAAGGCAAGGTCGACGAGCGGATGCCCGAGCGTCGACAATTCCCAATCGAGCACCCCGATCACGCGCGGCTCGGTTGGATGGAAGATCACATTCGCCATCCGGAAATCGCCATGGCAAAGCGCCAGGGTCTCGCTTGGTGGCACGCGCTCGGCCAGCCAACGCACCATTCTGTCCAGCGCCGGATTATCGTCGTCGCCGCGGCGGTACTCCGCCCAGAGCTTGGACCAACGATTGAGCTGGCGGGCGAAATAGTTTCCCGGCCGTCCGAAGTCGCCGAGCCCCACCGCCTTGTAGTCGAGCCCGTGGATGCCTGCGAGAGTTGTGCACATCGAGCGATAGCAGGCGGCGCGCTCCTCGCGCGCAAAGCCGGGCAAGCCATAGTCGTAGACCACCCGCCCCTCCAGCCATTCCATCAGATAGAACGGCGTGCCAAGGATCTCTGGATCCTCGCAATAGCGATAAGGTCTGGGCGTGGGGACGACGCTGCCCTGAAGCGCGACCAGCACCCGATATTCGCGGTCAATGGCGTGCGCCGAGGGCATCAAGACGTTGTTCGGCTGCTTGCGCAGTACCGCGCGCCAATC
>CALRXG020000226.1:0-10776 GCA_943372075.1 Bordetella parapertussis
CGGCTCGCTGTATCAGTATTTCCCGAACAAGGCCTCGATCCTGTTCCGGCTGCAGAGCGACGAGTGGCGGCAGACCACGGCGATGCTGCGCGAGATCCTCGAAGACGCCACGCGGCCGCCCCTGGACCGGCTGCGCGCGCTGGTGCACGCCTTCATCCGTTCCGAATGCGACGAGGCCGCGGTACGCGTCGCGCTGAACGACGCAGCCCCGCTCTATCGCGACGCGCCCGAAGCGCGCGAGGTGCGGGCATCGGGCGAGCACACCGTCGCGGCTTTCATGCGCGAGGCTTTGCCGAAGGCCTCCGACGCGATCCGCGCGACGGCCGGCGGTCTGATCACGACGACGCTGAGCACGGTCGGCAAGGATTTTTCGGAGAGCCCGCGGACGCGCGCGGAGATCAAGGCCCATGCCGACGCCATGGCCGACATGTTCTGCGCCTATCTCAGGCATCTCCGGAATCGTTGAGGCGGGCACGTCGTGTGGAGACCTGCGGCATCGCCGTTGAGACGTCTCCCCATATCCCGTCACCCTGGATATGTGAGCGTGCCGGCTAACTCATTGCGGTTGCTTGCGATTAAGCGCGTGGCCCGAATCCGGTATCAATCTTGGAAATAAATTGTTAAGAAATAGAAATATTAAGCAATAATAGTCGGGAGAGTGAGATGAAATTGAAATACGTCATCGCCGCGCTCGCACTTGGCCTCATGTCAGGCACGGCCAGCGCCGACACCTACACCAGCGTGAATTTCTCGGGCGGAATATTCGGCGGCAACGCGAATGTCTCGGCCCCGTTCACTGGCGTCGTGTCGCCGGGCGACACCTATACGGGCACGTTCGTCTACGACAACAATCTGGTGCCCGGCGCGGGCAGCGGATTTGTGAATGTCTTTCTATCGAGTTTTCCTATCGCCGTTCCATCGATCAGCTTCAGCGTGAACGGCCACAACTTCACCGTCACCGATCCGAATGCGGCCATTCAGTACAACAACGGCCAGTTCAACGGATTTTCGATCAATGATGAGTTCAACTTCTCCGGCAACGACTACCTGCTGCAGGTCAACGGTGGAATCATCAGCGTCGTGCTTGCGAGCGACCCGATAGGGCACAGCTACGTGAATGGCTATGTCAACATCGGGAACGGCAGCCTGACCGGTCAAACGCCGTTCGTTCCGCAGGTTGCCGCCGTCCCCGAGCCCTCGACATGGGCGATGATGATCCTGGGCTTCGCGGGTATCGGGTTCATGGTCTATCGCCGCCGCAATGCGCCAGCGATGGCGTGAGTTGCGGGGATCGTCGAGACCGTTGCGGCGCGCAAGCTGGAGCGCTCTCGAGCGAGGTGGCCGCCGCTTCGCGCGAACAAGCGCATCGGAAAAGCAATCTGGAGCAACGGTTCTGATCCCATCAGAACCGTTGTGCTCCTAGAGCATGATCCGGAAAAGTGCGAAGCGGTTTTCCGAAAAGATCATGCGCAAACAAGGAGCTAAAGCGAGATGACGATTCGACCTCATCTCATCTCGCTTTAGACGGCCGTCTCGTATCCGATGTCGAAATCGGATGCGGCGTTGCCGCCGCGCATTCCGACATTCTCGCGCGCCACCTCGATCAGGATGATCTTGATGTCATTGGCCGGCACGCCGAACCGCGCCAGGTTCTCGACGATCGCCTTGTAGAGCGCACGCTTTGTCGCAACGGATCGGCCGGGAAACATGGTGATCTCGATATGCGTGAACCGCTCACCGGTCCAATCCGGGATCGAGAAACTGTCCGGCGCGTGCTGAACAAGGCGTAGGATCTTGTCATGGACCGGCGTTCGCAATGTCTCGCTGATCGCATCCTGAATGGCAGCCAGAAACTCGCTGTCCTGGCCGGCGAGCCAGCCTTCGCGTATCTCAACCAGAACGTCAGGCATATCGCTCCCCCGGAACACCCACCGATTGTCGAAATCCGCGCGAGGTTATCGGACACTGCGGCGGTGACAATTCGGATGTTCCGACGGCTCGATTCGGCCTCGCCGAAGCCGTCCTGGTGTTGTGCGGGCTGCTGTGCGATCGCTTGATCCAGCCTCGGCGACGCTGCCGCGCCAAACGCGACCGTGGTGTCTACAGATAGTGCTTGGCGGCCAACAGGAATCCGAGCACGCCGCCCGTCACCACGAAAACGGTCATGCCGTTGCGGAGGCTGACGCAAGCAGCCGACCAATAAGGAGTGGTCCGAGAGGGGGCCGCGACTTTCTTCGATCTTTGAGGCACGCCTTCGTATTCCTGAAAAGGCGCCGCCACCCGGTCAACGCAGGTGACGACGCCCGTCTGAGGGCTTCAGGGCGAAACCCTGACTCAGCGTAAGCCGTGATGATGAACGGTTCGTATATCGCTGCGGGTTGCAAGCTTGCACGAGGACATCAACATCGCGAGTTCCGCGTAGCTTCGGTTCCGATTGAGTCAGAATCGAAGCTCCGGATTATTTCTCCTTGCGCGAACCCGTTGTCGAGTTCGCGCGACCGCGCGCTAGAACGAAGCGTAGGCGTTTCGGAACGCGATCGCGCCGGCCAGTGAGCGCGGCCGCGTGCGCACCGCATGTCCATCGTTGCCGCTGGTGACGATCCACTGGCCATTCTCGTGGCCGACGATCTTGCCGACATGGTGACGCCAGACGACGATCGCGCCGACCGAGGGACCACCGGCATTGCTGCCGTAGCGCGCCCAGGATCGCGCCAGATTGTATTGCGGACCCGGATCGCTGCCGACCTGGGTGCGCATGAACCAGCCGCACCACGCGGCCGGGCGACCGGAATGTGCGTGTGCATGGTGTCGATGATGATGATGGCGGCCGCGTGCTTCGGCAGCAGACGAAGCAAAGGCCAGGAGCACGGCGACAGCCGCAAGAGTTTTACGCATTACAAAGTCCTCTTGTTGTTGGCAGACCATCCTGATTGTGGGAGGGGCGCAGCGATGATCTGCGATTTGGTTGCGAAGCGACCGCATCGGCCGGGCGACGCAAAACAGAGGCGGGGACTTGGCCCGCTCGGGCCTTTAAGAAACGGGCTATGGCCAAAATATGGCGCGGAGCGTGCCGGCATGGAGGTCTGCGCCGACGCCATGGCCGGCATGTTCATGCCTGTCCGAACAGTCCCGCGGCCGCCTTGTGCGGTTCGCGCCGCAAGCGAAAAAACATCACTGGATTGTTGCCGATCCCCCGCTGATTTCGCGGAGCAGCCTGGCTGGTGCCGCTCGCTGACGCGTCTGTGTCTTGACGGTTCGGAAGATCGGGGACGACACTGGCGTCAACAAACAACGAGCTCGTAGGCATCTGGTCACGTTCCCGGAGAGGACACCATGTCGAAGCGAAGCAGCTCGCGCCGCGATGGCGCGCCCGATTCCAGCCGTCGGAATTTCCTGAAAGGTGCAACGATCGCCGGCGCGGCAGCGCTGAGTGCGCCGGCCGTGGCCAATGCCGCGCTCCCGGCGCTCCCGCAAGAGCGTCCCAAGGCCGCACCTCCCGGAGCGCGGCTCGCGGCCGCCGACGCGGCGCCGCCGCCGGCAGATCCGGTCAATCAGACCTCGAGCGGCGGCGACTTCATGGTCGACGTGCTGAAGACGCTCGACATCGACTATCTCGCGATGAACTGTGCCTCGAGCTTCCGCGGCCTGCACGAGGCCGTCATCAATCATGGCGGCAACAAGAAGCCCGAGATCATCACCTGCCCGCATGAGGAGATCGCGGTGCATATGGGCCAGGGCTACGCCAAGATGGAGGGCAAGCCGCTCGCCATGATCTGCCACGGCGTGGTCGGGCTGCAGCATGCCTCGATGGCGATGTACAACGCCTGGTGCGACCGCGTCCCCGTCATCGTGATGGGCGGCAACATCATGGAGGGCGACAAGCGTGCGCCGGGCGCCGAATGGCCGCATTCGGCGATCGATCCCGCGGCGCTGACGCGCGACTTCGTCAAATGGGACGATCAGCCCGCCTCGCTGCAGCATTTCGCTGAATCGGCGGTGCGCGCCTACAAGATATCAACCACGCCGCCGATGGCGCCGGTGATGTTGTCGCTCGACCAGGAGCTGCAGGAAAACCCGATCGAGAATCGCGACCGCCTGCGCATCCCGAAGTTCACCGCCGTGGTGCCGCCGCAAGGCGACGATGTGGCGCTGGCCGAGCTCGCGAAGATGCTGGTCGCGGCCGACAACCCGGTGATCCTGTGCGACCGCATGGCGCGCACGCCGGCCGGCATGCCGCGTCTGGTCGAGCTTGCGGAGACATTGCAATGCGCCGTGATCGACAATTACGGCCGCATGAACTTTCCCTCGCGCCATCCACTCAACCAGTCGTTCCGGCGCTCGATCCTGTCGCAGGCCGATGTGATCCTGGCGATGGAGGTCAACGATATCTGGGGCACGCTCAGCGATTTCCACGATCGCATCGTGCGCACCTCGGAGCCGCGCTACAAGAAGACCGCCAGGATCGTCACGCTCGGCACCCGCGGCCTCTACATGAAAGCCAATTACCAGGATCTCGGCCGCTACCAGGAGGTCGACCTCGACATATCAGGCGACGCCGAGGCGAGCCTCCCGACATTGACCGAGCAGGTGAAGCGCCAGATCGACGAGGGCCGCAAGGCTGCGTTCGACGCGCGCGGCAAGAAGCTCGCTGCGGCCAAGCTCGCCACCGTCGAACAGGCGAAGCTCGACGCTACGATCGGCTGGGACGCAAGCCCGATCACCACGGCGCGGCTGTGCGCCGAGCTTTATAGCCAGATCAAGGACGAGGATTGGTCGCTGGTCGGCACCTCGATCGGCCTGGCATGGCCACATCGCCTGTGGGATTTCAAAAAGCCTCATCAATGGAACGGCGTCGCCGGCGGCGGTGGTGTCGGCTACACCCTGCCGGCCTCGCTGGGTGCTGCGCTCGCGAACAAGCGACATGGGCGGTTGACGGTCGCGATCGGCGGCGACGGTGATTTCATGTTCGTGCCGTCCACGTTATGGACCGCCGCGCATCACCAAATTCCGATGCTCTACATCGTGCACAACAACCGCGCCTATCATCAGGAATACATGTACCTGCAGGCGATGGCAGCGCGCCATGGCCGCGGCATCACCAACACCGATATCGGCACCACGATCAAGGATCCCTTCGTCGACTACGCGACGCTCGCCAAGGGGTTCGGCGTCTATGGCGAGGGCCCGATCAACGACCCGAACCAGCTTGCGCCGGCGCTGAAGCGTGCGATCGCCATGGTCAAGGGCGGCCAGCCGGCGCTGCTCGACGTCGTGATGGATCAGCGTTGAGGGGGATGACGATGATGACAATCGGTCGATCCGTGAGACGCCTCGCAGCCTCCGCCGTGATCGCGGGGGCCTTCGCCGCCGGTGGCGGCATCGCCGCGCGCGCCGATGACGCGCCGCCGGCCGGCGATCCCGCCAACGGCAAGCGGCTCTATCTTGCCGACGGCTGCTTCGAATGCCACGGCCGCGCCGGGCAGGGCGGTCGCTTCAACTATCTGACGCCTGCGCTGGCGCAGATCGCGCTGCCAGTGGAGTCCTTCATCGCCTTCCTGCGCGAGGCGCCGAACGACATGCCGTCGTTCTCGGCCGACGTGCTGTCGGACAAGGATGCCGCCGACATCCACGCCTATCTCAGCTCGCTGCCCGGCCCGAGGGCGCCCAAGGACATTCCTGCGATCTTGAATCAGTGAGGGGCGGGGCGGCCCGTTTTCGTCGCTTCGCCGGACACGCTTCGCCATTGCAGCCTTTGGCGCGACTACGCCACGCGAAGCCCACAAGGGCGAAGCGTGGTGCCCCTGGCCGGAATCGAACCAGCACTCCTTGCGGAACTCGATTTTGAGTCGAGCGCGTCTACCAGTTCCGCCACAGGGGCATTCGCAATGGACCGGACCGGGAAGGGCCGGGGTCGCGAAGCGCGGCGGACTATAGCGGGCGGCCCGTCACGGTCAACCCGCGTGGAAGTGATTGTCCCGTGCCTCGACAGCGATATTTTGGCGCGATACGACCCGGATCGAGCATGGAGCAGGGGCCACGGCGCTCCCGATCGATGCTCACAGGAGGACCGCCCGTGACAACCGCCACCGCCCATCCGTCGCATGCTTCCGCCGCCGGCAATCCCGCGCTGACCTCGGCGCTCGCGATTGCGGTGATCGCGGCGGCGACGCTGGCCGGCGCCTGGTTCTTCCAGCTGGTGCTGGAGATCATGCCATGTCCGCTCTGCCTCGAGCAGCGCTATGCCTATTACCTCGCGGTCCCGCTCGGCGCCCTGGTTGCGCTGGCCGCCGCCCGCGGCGCGTCGCGGCCGGTGCTGCTCGCCGGGCTTGCGATCCTCGGCCTCGCCGCGCTCGCCAATGCCGGGCTCGGCGCCTATCACGCCGGCGTCGAATGGGGCTTCTGGCCGGGACCGACCGATTGCACCGGCCCGATGGTGGATTTCGGCAAGGCCGGCTCGTTGCTGGAGCAACTCGACAAGGTCAAGGTGGTGCGCTGCGACGAGGTGCAGTTTCGTTTCCTCGGCGTCTCGCTCGCCGGCTACAACGTGCTGATCTCGCTGCTGATGGCCGCGATCGCCGGCTGGGGCATGGTGAGAGCCGCGAAGGCCTGAGCCCATCCTGCGCTTTCGAGCTAATCGTCGACGTCGTCCTGCGGCCGTCCGAACAGGTGGATGATGCCCGGCGTCGAGATGGTGACGAACAGAAACCGCGACAGATGATGCGCCCCGACGAAGATCGGGTCGATGTGCAATGTCAGCGCCAGCGCCAGCATCGCGTCCATCGCACCAGGCGCGAACGCGACCACGACGTCGGCGAGCCGTACATGGGTGGTGAAGGCGATCACCGCGACGAACACGGCCGAGATCAGGATGGCGATCGCAAACGAGCCGAGCCCGGCGTTGACGTGGCTGAGCAGGGTCGAGGTTTTCATCCGCGCGAAGCGGGTGCCGATCAACGCGCCGATGCCGACCAGCGCGACATTGCGGAGCCAGGGTGGCAGGCCGCCGTCGACCAGGCCCGAGCCGTGCAGCAGGCTCGATGCGAGCATCGCGCCGAACATCCAGCTCGCCGGGAATTTGATCCAGCGCAGCAGCAGCGAGACGGCGACCGACGCCGCGACCAGGGAGATCAGGCCAAGCGGCGAGGCAACCGAGGTCGGCAAAGGCGGCGGCGCGGCATGCGTTACGCCGGTCAGCGCCAGCACCAGCGGCAGCGCCGCGGTCAGGATGATGACGCGCATGGTCTGCACCACGGCGATCGCCGCGACGTCGGCGCCCTTTTCAGCGGCCAGGATCGTGATCTGCGAGAGCGCGCCGGGGCTGCCGGCAAGGAAGGCCGAGGTCTGGTCCCAGCCGTGCACGCGCTGAAGGTACAGGCTCGAGCCGAAGGTGGCGCAGAACGTCGCCAGCGCCAGCAGGCCGATGGTGAGCGGATAGGAGCTCATGTGCTGCAGCAGTTGCTGCGACATCAGCGAGCCCAGGGAAATGCCGAGCAGCAGCAGCACCGTCTGCGTCAGCACCGGCGGCACAGCGAGCGGTCGGCCGGCCAGCGCGGCGATCCCGACCGCGCACATCGCCCCCGAGATCAGGCCCCCGGGCAATCCCGCCCACAGAAACAATAGGCCGCCGCCGGCGCCGATGACGAGAGTCTCGAGCCCGTTCAGGACCTTGCTGCGGTCGGGAATGGCCAATGCCATCGAAGCGCGGATCTGAGTCACGCCGCCTTATGGCAAATTCGCACCTGCGGGACAATTGCAACCACGCGGTGCAGCAATGCACCGCCGACGGATTCACGCCGGCAGCGCGCTGGCAAGGAGCGGCGTACGCACCGCCCCGATGCCGTCAACGGCCGGAGCGGCGCGCTGGCCTTGCGGGCTTTACTGCTTGGTCGCCGGGGCGGCGGCCGGCGCGCCCTTGTCGCCGGCTTCCTTGATGCAAGCCTTGCGAAATTTCTTGCGCTCCTTGCCCTTGAGGCCCTTCTCGTCGGCCTGCTTCGAGCAGTCGAGCGAAGCGGCGCTGCGCGGCTTGGCTTCCTTCGCCGGCTTGGCGGTGGTGGCGGCCGGGGCCGCCTCCTTGGCGGCAGTCGCGGCGGTTTGCGCGAAAGCGCCGCCCGTCAACATGAAGGCAAGGGCGGTTGCGGTGGCGAGCGTGGAAATGGTCTTCATGGGGCACCTCGTGAGGAAAGGAGGCCGAAACGTCGCGCGGCGATGCTGAACCGTGGATGAACGTGCCGCGATCCTGCCGTCACAATATTTTAGCGCGCGGGCGCAGCCGCACATTGTCGCAAGTCGGGGTTGCGCTAGGATAATGGTCTTACGCCAATGCGCCCCAAGGGAGACCAGGGATGACCATTCAGACCAGATTGTTGTGTGCGATTGCGGTGTCGGGCTTTGCAGTCTTTGCGGCGAGCGCGCCGGCGCAGGCCCTGACCGCGCAGGAGTGCAGCGCCAAGTACCAGGCGGCCAAGTCGGCCGGCACCCTCAATGGCCAGAAGTGGAATGAATTCCGCAAGAGCCAGTGCAGCGCCGACGCGACGCCGGCTGCCGCACCCGCAGCGCCGCCGCCTGCCGCCGCTGCGCCGGCCCCGGCCGCGCCGAAGGAAGCCAAGCGGGAAGCCGCCCCCGCCGCGGCACCGGCCATGCCGGCGGGACCCGCGGTGTTTCCGAATGCCGTCGATCCCAAATACGCCAAGGAGACCGAAGGCAAGCAGCGGATGCACAGCTGCCTCGACCAGTACAACGCCAACAAGACCACGGGCGGCAATGGCGGCCTGAAGTGGATCCAGAAGGGCGGTGGCTATTACAGCGAATGCAACAAGCGCCTGAAGGGCGCCTGAGCGATTCGACGGTGATCCGAAGGGGGCGGCCGGGACTGTGCCGGCCGCCCTTTCATTTGCCGTCGTCGAGCAATTTGTCCGCCGATTGGGCCAGCAATTGCGCGCGCTTGCGCGGGCCGCGTTCGAGAAACAGCAGGCTCTGGCCGAAGATGAAGCAGTAGAACAGGAACGCCTGGGCGTCGGCATCCTCAGTGGGCAGGCCGGTGGCGCGATAGAGCTGGCCGACATTCTTCAGCCGTGCGGCATCGACGCTCGCGGCGGCCGCCGCGGCGGCCTCGTCGGTGCGCGCCCATTGCCGGATCGCGAGTTCGATCGCCATCGCCTCGGTATTCATGCGCTCCGAATACAGCGTGATGATCGCCTTCAGCCGTTCGCGGGCGCTCCCGCCGTCGAGCGCAGTCTGCTTCTCGATCGTGGCGATGCGGCCGTCGCGCCAGCGCGCCAGCATGGCCTCCAGCAGCGCGGCGCGATCCCGGAAGCGGCGGTAGAAGCCGCCCTTGGTGACGCCGAGATTCTTCGCCAGCACCTCGACCCGCACGCCGTCGATGCCGCTATGCGCCAGTTCGGCGAAACCCGCCGCGACCCAGACATCGCCCTTGTTCTCAGTCATGTGATCTCCGGGTACCTCCCCTGATACGCCACCGTATTGCTAGCCCGGCTCGACCTTGATACGCTACCGTATCAGAGATCAGGGAGGGTTCGATGGAGGGCGAGGCGACCTATCGCGGCACGGTCTATCCCTGGCATTGCGATCATATCGGCCACATGAATGTCATGTGGTATGTTGGCAAGTTCGACGAGGCGAGCTGGAACATGTTCGCGCGGCTCGGTTTGACGCCGAGCTATCTGCGCGAGTCCGGTCGCGGCATGGCCGCCGTGCAGCAGAACATCTCCTACAAGCGCGAGCTGTTCGCCGGCGACCTCGTTGAGGTCAAGAGCCGGCTGGTCGAGTTTCGCGATAAGTCGATCCGCATCCTGCACGAGATGCGCAACGCGGAGACCGGCGAGATCGCCGCAACCTGCGAAATCGCGGCCGTGCACATCGATCGCACAGCGCGCCAGTCGACGCCATTCGCCCCGGCGATCCGCTATGCGGCGATGCCGCATCTCGTTCCGTCCGAGCCGGTGAGCGCGTGACCGCCATGCTCCGCTTCGAGCCCAGGAATCCCGACTATCGCGCGATCGCGACCGAGACTTTCGAGCGCCAGCGCGCGATGCGGACGCTTGGCATTTCGATCGCCCGCATGGAGCCGGGCGAGGTCGATCTCGCGATGCCCTACGCGCCGGAGTTCACCCAGCAGAACGGCTTCGTGCATGCTGGAATCATCACCGCGGGTCTCGACAATGCCTGCGGGATTGCCGCCTTCACGCTGATGCCCGAAGGCTCCGACATCCTCACCGTGGAGTTCAAGACCAATCTGCTGGCGCCGGCGCGCGGTGAACGCTTCGTGTTCCGCGGCATCGTGGTCAAGCCCGGCCGCACGCTGACCGTCTGCGACGGCCGCGCCTATGCCGTGCAGGACGGCGTCGAAACCCTGGTCGCGACCATGACCGGCACTCTGATGGCGCTGCCGCGGCGGGAGGCATAGGGGCAACGCATCGTTCCATCCACGTCATTGCGAGCGAAGCGAAGCAATTCATCGTTCCGCAAGGGGAGAAACGGATTGCTTCGTCGCTATCGCTCCTCGCAATGACGGCAGTGATAGCCTCATGACCTCTCGGCATATTGGAGTGGAAAGCCGACGTGCCAGCATTTGCGCACCCATCCAGTATCGGCGCATTGACAAGCCTTCCTCGCAGAGACCTGATAGGTGCATGCGTCGCGCGAGCGCCCTGCCATGATCGCCAGCCTCAGCCTGATCCTGCTCTGCCAACTGGTCGGTGAGGTTGCCGTGCGCGCGCTCGCGGTGCCGGTGCCCGGCCCGGTGGTTGGCCTTGTGCT
>CALRXG020000227.1:0-10677 GCA_943372075.1 Bordetella parapertussis
GGCCACAAGATCGGCCTGACCTCGAAGGCGATGCAGAGTGCGCTCAATATCGACGAGCCCGATTCGGGCATACTGCTCGACGACATGTTCTTTGCCGATGGCGGCCTGGTGCCGACCGACCGCTTCATCGCAACCCGCGTCGAGGCCGAGCTTGCCTTCGTGATGAAGCATCGCCTGGCGGGACCGAACTGCACGCTGTTCGACGTGCTCAACGCCACAGACTTCGTGGTGCCGGCGCTGGAAATCCTGGATACCCGGGTCGAGCGCGTCGATCCCGAGACCAAGGCAACGCGCAAGATCTTCGACACCATCGCCGACAACGCCGCCAATGCCGGCATCGTGCTGGGCGGCCGGCCGATCCGCCCGCTGGAGGCCGATCTGCGCTGGATCGGCGCGCTGTGCTTCCGCAATGGCCAGCTCGAGGAAACCGGTCTGGCCGCCGGCGTATTGAATCATCCGGCGACCGCGGTGGCGTGGCTCGCCAACAAGATCGCGCCCAACGGGCTGGCGCTGGAAGCCGGTCAAATCGTGCTGGCGGGCTCGTTCATCCGCCCGATCGAGACCCGCAAGGGCGACACCATCCAGGCCGATTACGGACCGTACGGTTCCGTGAGCTGCTACTTCGCCTGACGCCATCAGCAGGAGCGCTGCATGCCGCATTTCACGATTGAATATTCCGCCAATATCGACGGCCTCCTCGACATGGGCGCGACGGTCGAACTGGTCCGCAAGGCCGCGGTCGAGACCGGCATCTTCCCGCTTGGCGGCATCCGTGTCCGCGCCATCAGATGCGAGCATTACGCGATCGCCGACGGTCGCAAGAACTACGGCTTCCTCGACATGGTGCTGCGGCTCGGCGAAGGCCGCGACCTCGCCGCCCGCAAGAAGGCCGGCGAGCATATCTTCAAGGCGCTATCGGCCCATCTCGATCCGGTATTCGCCAACAGCAAGTTCGCTTTGTCGTTCGACATGCAGGTCAACGACAAGGAAACCAGCTGGAAACGCAACAACATCCACGACGCACTGAAGGTGGAGACGGTCAATGGATAAAGCGACAGCGAAATCGCCAGCCGACGTGTTCCAGGCCAACCGCGATCGCGCCGGTCCCCTGCTTGCGAAGCTGAAGGCCGAAGGCATCGGCAATGTGATCGACGGCAAGGTGGTGCCGGCGGCATCCGGCCGGACTTTCGAGACGAAATCGCCCGTCGACGGCACGGTGCTGGCGACGGTCGCGCGCGGCGCGGCCGACGACATCGACCGCGCCGCGACCGCGGCATCGAAGGCGTTCAAGGCCTGGCGCGACATGCCGGCGGCGCAGCGCCGCAAGCTTTTGCACCGCGTCGCTGATGCGATCGAGGAGCGCGCCGACGACATCGCCGTGCTCGAATGCATCGACACTGGCCAGGCGCACCGCTTCATGGCCAAGGCCGCGATCCGCGCCGCGGAGAATTTCCGCTTCTTCGCCGACAAATGCGGCGAGGCCCGTGACGGCCTCAACACGCCCTCGGACGAGCACTGGAACATCTCGACCCGGGTGCCGATCGGCCCGGTCGGCGTGATCACGCCGTGGAATACGCCGTTCATGCTCTCGACCTGGAAGATCGCGCCTGCGCTGGCCGCCGGCTGCACGGTGGTGCACAAGCCGGCCGAATGGTCGCCGGTGACAGCCGATATGCTGGTCAAGCTGGCCAAGCAGGCCGGCCTCCCCGACGGCGTGCTCAACACCGTGCATGGTTTCGGCGAAGAGGCCGGCAAGGCCCTGACCGAGCACCCCGCCATCAAGGCGATCGGCTTCGTCGGCGAGAGTTCGACCGGCTCGGCGATCATGGCGCAGGGCGCGCCGACCTTGAAGCGGGTGCATTTCGAGCTCGGCGGCAAGAACCCGGTGATCGTGTTCGACGATGCCGACCTCGACCGCGCGCTCGATGCCGTCGTGTTCATGATCTACTCGCTCAATGGCGAGCGCTGCACCTCGTCGAGCCGGCTGCTGGTTCAGGAAAGCATTGCCGGCACGTTCACCGAGAAGCTGACGGCGCGCGTCAAGGCGCTCAAGGTCGGCCATCCGCTCGATCCCGCAACCGAAATCGGGCCGCTGATCCATGAACGGCACCTCGCCAAGGTGTGCAGCTATTTCGACGTCGCCAGGAAGGACGGCGCGACGATCGCGGCCGGCGGCAAGCCGCATGACGGCCCCGGCGGCGGCCATTATGTGCAGCCGACGCTGGTCACCGGCGCCAACGCGAACATGCGCGTCGCGCAGGAAGAGGTGTTCGGCCCGTTCCTGACCGTGATCCCGTTCAAGGACGAAGCTGAGGCCATCGAAATCGCCAACGGCGTGCAATACGGCCTGACCGGCTATGTCTGGACCGGCGAGATGGGCCGCGCGCTGCGCGTCGCCGATGCGCTGGAAGCCGGCATGATCTGGCTCAACTCGGAAAACGTCCGCCATCTGCCGACCCCGTTCGGCGGCATGAAGTCGTCAGGCATCGGCCGCGACGGCGGCGACTACTCGTTCGACTTCTACATGGAAACCAAACACGTCTCGCTCGCGCGCGGGACGCACAAGATTCAGAAACTGGGAATTTGAACCCGTCGCTCCGGCGCGCGCAGCGAACGCGCGCTTGGTCCTGACGGACCGCCCCGGCACGACGGATAACAATCTGAGGAAACACCGATGCCTGCTCCGACCCACGTCTTCGATCCGCCGTTCAACATCATCCGCTGCAGCCATGCCGTGCTCGACGTCACGGATCTCGACAAGAGCGCGGCCTTCTACGAGAAGACCGTCGGCCTCCACATCGAGGACCGCGACGACAAATCGGTGTATCTGCGCGCCAGCGAGGAGCACCAGCATCACTCGGTGGTGTTGCGCAAGGCGGCGAAGGCCGCCTGCAACCGGCTCGGCTTCAAGGTCGGCAATGACGGCGACCTCGACAAGGCGGCCGCCTTCTGCTCCGAGAACGGCATCACCTACGCCTTCGTCGACCAGCCGTTCCAGGGCCGCACGCTGCAATTCACCGATCCGTTCGGCTTCCAGATCGAGCTCTACGCCACGATGGAGAAGCGCCCGCATCTGCTGCGGCGCTACGATCTCTACAAGGGCTGCCATCCGCAGCGGCTGGACCATTTCAACGTGTTCGCCGCCGAGGTGCAGGACACCGTCGATTTTTACGCGCGGCTCGGCTTCCGCCTCACCGAATATGCCGAGGAAGACGGCGACAATGGCCGCATCGCCGCCGCCTGGATGCACCGCAAGGGCAATGTCCACGACTTCGCCATCACCAACGGCCGTGGTCCGCGCCTGCATCACATCGCCTATTGGGTGCCGACCGCGATGAACATCGTGCATCTCTGCGACGTGATGGCCTCGTCCGGCTTCCTCAAGAACATCGAGCGCGGCCCGGGCCGGCACGGCATCTCCAACGCCTTCTTCCTCTACATCCGCGATCCCGACGGCCATCGCATCGAGCTCTACACCAGCGACTATTTCACCGGCGATCACGACCACGAGCCGCTGCGCTGGTCGCTGCGCGATCCGCGCCGCCAGACCTTGTGGGGCGCGCCGGCGCCGCGCTCCTGGTTCGAGGAAGGTTCGACCTTCGCAGGGCAAGCCGTGCGCGAGCCGCGCTTCGTCGCCGACGTACTGGTTGCGGACTGAGGAAGACGAGCAATGTCAGCCCCTCGCCTCGCCACCTATTCCGTCAACGGCGTCACCGGCTATGGCGCCGTCACCGACGCCGGCATCGTCGATCTCTCGTCACACTTCGCCAAGGACTATCCGACCTTGCGCGAGGCGATCGCCGCCGGTGCGCTGAACAAGCTGGTGGAAGACGCTGCCAAGCGATCGCCCGACCACGCGCTCGATGCTGTTACGTGGCAGCCGCCGATCCCGGCGCCGGAAAAGATCATCTGCATCGGCGTCAACTATCCGGACCGCAATGCCGAGTACAAGGATGGCTCGGACGCGCCGAAATACCCCAGCATGTTCCTGCGGGTGCCCCGCTCCTTCGTCGGCCACAACACGCCGGTGGTGCGCCCGCGGGCCTCGCCGCAGCTCGACTATGAAGGCGAGCTGGTGCTGGTGATCGGCAAGGCCGGCCGGCACATCCCGGAAGGCAGCGCGCTCGATCACGTCGCCGCGATCACGCTCTGCAATGAAGGCACCATCCGCGACTGGGTGCGCCACGCCAAGTTCAACGTCACCCAGGGCAAGAATTTCGATTCCACCGGCAGCCTTGGCCCCTGGATCGTGCCGTTCACCAGCGAGGCGCAGATCGCCGATATCCGCCTGACCACGCGGGTCAACGGCGAAGTCAGGCAGGACGACCGCACCTCGCGCTTGATCTTCGGCTTCCGCTACCTCATCAACTACATCTCGACCTTCACGACGCTGGTTCCCGGCGACATCATCGTCACGGGGACGCCGACCGGCGCGGGTGCGCGGTTCGATCCGCCGCGCTATCTGAAGCCCGGCGATGTCGTCGAGGTCGAGGCCGAAGGCGTCGGCGTGCTGCGCAACAGCGTCGTCGACGAAGCCAGCTAACCTCGCAAGCAAGTGGACAGTGCCATGACCTCTACATCCGGCGGCGAAGCGATCGTCAACGGACTCGTCGCCCACGGCGTCGATACCGTGTTCGGCCTGCCCGGCGCGCAGATCTATGGCCTGTTCGATGCTTTCCACCAGGCGCAGCTCAAGGTGATCGGCGCCCGCCACGAGCAGGCCTGCGGCTACATGGCGTTCGGCTATGCCCGCTCCTCGGGCAAGCCTGGCGTGTTCAGCGTGGTCCCCGGCCCCGGCGTGCTCAACGCCTCGGCGGCGCTGCTGACCGCGTTCGGCTGCAACGAGCCGGTACTGTGCCTGACCGGCCAGGTGCCGACGCAATTTCTCGGCAAGGGCCGCGGCCATCTGCACGAGATGCCGGATCAGCTCGCGACGCTGCGCACCTTCGTGAAATGGGCCGATCGGATCGAATACCCCGACAACGCGCCCGCGCTGGTGTCGCGCGCGTTCCAGGAGATGCTGTCGGGCCGGCGCGGCCCGGCATCGCTGGAGATGCCGTGGGACGTGTTCACCCAGCGCAGCCAGGTCACAGCCGTCAAGCCGTTCGATCCGTTGCCGGCGCCGCAGCCAGATCCGGACCGCATCAAGCAGGCCGCCGATTTGATCGCCGGCAGCAAGGCGCCGATGATCTTCGTCGGCAGTGGCGCGATCGAGGCCGGCGAGGAGATCCTCGAACTGGCCGAGATGATCGATGCCCCTGTCGTCGCCTTCCGCAGCGGCCGCGGCATTGTCTCCAACGCGCATGAGCTCGGGCTCACCATGGCGGCCGCCTACAAGCTGTGGCCGAAGACCGACCTGATGATCGGCATCGGCACCCGCATGGAATTGCCGACGATGTCGCGCTGGCCATATCAGCCGGCCGGCCTGAAATGCGTGCGCATCGACATCGATCCGGTCGAGCTGCGGCGCTGGCCTGCCGACGCCGGCGTGATCGCCGACGCCAAGGCCGCGACCTTCGATCTCGTCGCGGCCGTACGCAAGGCGGGCTACAGCAAGACCTCAGGCCGCCGCGCCGCGATCCGTGAGGCCACCGCGACGACCGAGCAGGAGATCCAGCGCGTCCAGCCGCAGATGGCTTACCTGAAGATCCTCCGCGAGGTGCTGCCGGCGGACGCCATCGTCACCGACGAGTTGTCGCAGGTCGGCTTCGCCTCCTGGTACGGCTTTCCGATCTACCAGCCGCGCACCTTCGTCACCTCGGGCTATCAGGGTACGCTCGGCTCCGGCTTCCCGACCGCGCTCGGCGCCAAGGTCGCCAACCCGAACAAGCCGGTGGTCGCGATCACCGGCGACGGCGGCTTCATGTTCGGCGTGCAGGAGCTCGCCACCGCCGTGCAGTTCAAGATCGGCGTGGTGACGCTGGTGTTCAACAACAACGCCTATGGCAATGTCCGCCGCGACCAGCGCCAGCATTTCGACGGCCGCGTCGTCGCCTCCGACCTGGTCAACCCGGACTTCGTCAAGCTTGCTGAATCGTTCGGCGCCGGCGCTGCGCGCGTCACCTCACCGGATCAGTTCCGTCCCGTGCTGGAGAAGGCGCTGGCCGATGGTGGCCCCTATGTGATCTCGGTGGAAGTGCCGACCGATTCCGAAGTCTCGCCCTGGGCGTTCATCCACCCGGCACGAAACAACTAAACGGTCCTCGCACCGCGTTGCAGCCGCGACGCGGCGATCACCGATAGGCCCGCGCCGGCGACCGACCAGCAGGCGACCGGTGCCCAGTGCGCCAGCGGCGCATAGTCCGGCAGCTCCCATTTGCGGGAGGCCTTAGCCGGACTGAAGCGAGGAAGCAAAGGTACGAGCTGCCAAAAATATCGAAAACAACCCCATGCAAAGCATGCAGGCGTTCCGCCAGCGCTCGGAAAAGCGCTTGACGCGTCGGGCAACTCAACAGTATATTTCCATTATTCCGAAATACTGCCACCACCTGCCGCCGCGCAACAGCTAGCGCACCTTGCGGAAGGTCAGGTTGATGCGCTGGCGGCCGAGCACGCCGTGCTCGCCGTCGGCGAGCGGCGCGACGCCGTGATAGAACAGCCGTGACGGCCCACCCCACACGGCGACGTCGCCATGTTCGAGCCGGTAGCGGCGCGGCGTGTCGCTGCGCTTGAGACCTCCGAACAGAAAGGTCGCCGGCAACCCGAGCGAGATCGAGACGATCGGCGCGCCGTAATCGAGCTCGTCCTTGTCCTGATGCAGCGACAGTTTTGCGCCCGGCACATAGCGATTGATCAGGCAGGCCTCCGGAGCGAAGCCGTTGAAACTTGCCTCATCAGCGGCCGCGGCGGCCAGCCTGCGCAGCACGTCAGGCATGGCTGGCCAATTCAGTCCGGTATCAGGATCGATCGGATCGTAGCGATAGCCGCTGGGATCGGAGACCCAGCCGAGGCTGCCGCAATTGGTCATCGCCACCGACATCCGGTGGCCGCCCGGCGTGATCAGATGCCGGAACGGCGCCTGCTTCACGATCACCCGCAAAGCAGGGACCAGCTCGGCCTCGAACGGCCGGACAAAGCCGCGCAGCAGCACCGCGCCGTCGGCGATCGTCTCGCGCGGCGGCCGTGCATCGCCAACAGTCTCGAACAGATCAGCCGCCACGCCTCACTCGCACTCACTTCGCGTCGTGGAAGATCACACCGACGGTGTGGCGATGGCCGGACCTGATCCGGCTGACGCCGTGGCGCAGATTGACACGATACGGCCCGCGTGTCCCCTGCACCGGGCGATGATGCACGGCAAAGGCCACTGCATCGCCCTTGGTCAGCGGCACCACCTCGGGCCGCGACTGCATTCGTGGCCGCTGCTCGGTCAGCACGAACTCGCCGCCGCTGAAATCGCGCCCCGGCTCCGACAGCAGGATCGCGACCTGGATCGGAAACACGTGCTCACCGTAGAGGTCCTGGTGCAGGCAATTGTAGTCGCCCTCGCCATATTGCAGCAGCAGCGGCGTCGGCCGCGTCTGCCCGGCGTCATGACAGCGCTTCAGGAACGCCGCGTGCGACGAGGGATAGCTGATCTCGATTCCCATCGTCTGGTTCCAGCGATTGGCGGTCGCCGTCAGCCGCGCATACAGCGCCGGCCGCAGCTCCGCGATCAGATCCGGCAGCGGATAGGAGAAGTATTTGTATTCGCCGCGGCCAAAGCCGTGGCGGCCCATCACGACCCGGCTGCGGAACCGGCTGTCGTCGGGATAGAGCGCGGCGACGGTGTCGCATTCGTCCGGCGTCAGCAGGCCACTGAGAACGGCGGAGCCCTGCCCGTCGAGGTCGGCCGTGATCTGGTCCCAGGGGAGCGCGTCAATGCGGCCCGGGATGTCGGAGGTGGGGCGAGTAATGGTCTTGGCTATTGCTGTCATGGGTGGAATCTGGCCGATGATGGCGGTCTGCGCCACCCGATTTCCGATGCGATTTATGCCACGAACGCGGCCGCAATTTCGCTGTCGTCCCTGCGAAAGCAGGGACCCATAGCCACCGTCGTCTATTGTTTGAGACGGCTGGAGCCACAGCGTGTCCACTACAACATCCCGTGGTTACGGGTCCCTGCTTTCGCAGGGACGACGCGCGGTAAGAGTGTCGGCGGCCCGTCGAGAACGACGCGCGTCGCGAATTCAGCCCCGCACCGGCAGCGTCACCACGTCATAGCCGTGGCTGATCTTGCGCTTCAGCACCGGGTCTTCCAGCTCGAACTCGAAGCGGCTGGCCGGACGGATGCCGCCTTTGGCTGCGAAGGTGCCGCCGAACATGGCGCAGCCATCGGGCAGCGCGCCGCCATCGAAGCCGCGCGCGATCAGGTCCTTCACCGGCAGCATGTGATCGAGCGTGCCCTCCTGGTAGAGCACGCGTTCGCCGCCGATCGTGGCCCAGGAGCGCAGGATCAGCTGGTCCCAATGGCCGACGACGTCCTCGAGCTCCCAGAGCTCGGAGGCGATCGGCTTGTCGCACATCTGCTTCGACACCGTGACGCTGTAGCTCTCGACCTTGCGGTCGGTATGGTCCGAGCCGCAGCCGACGAAGATGCGGCCCTGCCAGCCGATCAGGACGAACTCGACCTCGCCGCTGGAGTCCTCGCCGCAGACCTCGATCGTATCGGCGAAGGTCAGGCGACGCGCCGAACAGCGGTAGTAAATCGGCGTGGTCGCGGGCCGGGCGATGCCGAGCGCTTCGAGCTCGGCGATGTGCTTGTCGCGCGCCACCGGATCGCGGCCGGTCCAGCCGGCGATCACGGCCTGCCGGATTTCCAGCGTCAGCGGCGTCGCGACGCCCTTGTCGTCGACATTGAAGGTGAGATCAAACACGGATGACGGTCTCCATTCTGGCCGCAAGCTCGAAGATACGTCGATCCGAACCGCCCGCGGCGGCGAGCATCAGGCCGACCGGGGCCTCGCCCTCGCGATGCGCCGGCAGCGAGATGGCGCAGCCATCGAGCGTGTTGATCAGCGAGGGATTGCGCAGCGCGCGCAGGTTCTCGATGGCGAACGCCTTGTCGTCGGCGAGGCTGGCAATGGTCGGCGGCAGGTTCGCCGTGGTCGGCAGCACCAGCGCATCATAGGGCGCGATCCGCGCCTCGGTACGCGCGATGAAGGAGCGGCGCGCATTGAGCAGGTCGATGTAGTCGGCGGCGAGGAATCCCTCGCCACGCTGGATGCGCACCGCGACCCGGGGATCGTAGATGTCGCCCTTGCTGGCGAGCAGGAAGCGATGCCAGGCATAGCTTTCGGCCGCGGCGAAGCCGCCCTTGGCGTTCATCACGCCGACATCAAGAAACTCAGGCACCTCGATCCGCTCGATCAGCGCACCGGCGCGCGACAACGCGGCCAGCGCACGCTCGAAGGTCTTTGCGACGGCATCGTCGAGGTCGTCGAGCGCGACCGTGGTCGGCACCGCGAGCCGCATGCCCTTCACGGGGCGCGGGGCAAGCGGTGTCACCGGCTGGTCGGCCAGCACCGCGTCGAGCACGGCACAGCAGGCCACCGAATTGGCCAGCGGGCCGTAGCTGTCCAGCGTGAACGACAGCGGCACGCCGCCATCGAGCGGAATCCGCCGCTGCGTCGGCTTGTAGCCGACGATGCCGTTGAAGGCCGCGGGAATCCGGCAGGAGCCGCCGGTGTCGGTGCCGAGCGCGCCGAACGCCATGCCATCGGCGATCGAGACCGCAGCGCCCGAGGACGAGCCGCCGGGCACATGGCCTGCGCTCCGATTCCAGGCACTCTTCGGCGTGCCGTAATGCGGATTGATGCCGATGCCGGAATAGGCGAACTCGGTCATGTTGGTGCGGCCGATCACGATGAAGCCGGCGCGCTTCAGCCGCGCCACGGCAGGTGCATCGGCATCCGCCGGCGCGGAATCCTCCAGCGCCCGAGAGCCGGCGCGCGTCACCTGCCCCTTGATATCGAACAGGTCCTTGATCGAGATGGGAATGCCGGCAAACGGCGACGGCGCGGCATTGGCCTTGCGCAGCCGGTCCATCGCATCGGCGGCTTGCAGCGCCGCGTCGCGATCGACATGGATGAAGGTGCGCTGGCCCTCGCCCGCAGGATCGGCGATCCGGGCGATGCACTGCTCGACGAGCTTGCGGGCGGAGGTCGCGCCGCTGGCGAGATCGGCGGCAAGGGAGGCGAGTGTCGGATTGCTGGGCATGGCTCTCACTTCAAGGCTTGTACTTCAAGGCTTGTACTTCAGGGCTGCACTTCGCGGCTTGCGCCGCCTCCAGCTGATTGTTGCGCGAACCGGGGCCGATTTCCAGATCGTCGATGCCCGTCCCCAGCTTCGCGATCACTTCAATCCGAAATAGGCCCGGTGCAGCTCCTCATTGCCGCTCATTTCCGCGACGGTGCCGGAGAAGCGGATGCGGCCGCCTTCCAGCACGAAGACGCGGGTGGCGATCTCCAGGAAGCCGATATTCTGCTCGGCGATCAGGAGCGCCAGCCCGCGGCCCTGCAGGCTCGACAGCGCGCGGAGCACCTCCTTGACGAACAGCGGCGACAGCCCGGCCGAGGGCTCGTCCATGACCAGCAGCTTCGGCTCCGCCGACAGCGCCTTGGCGATGCCGAGCATCTTGCGCTGGCCGCCCGACAGGCTGGACGCCGGATCGCGGCGCTTGTCGCGCAGCACCGGAAA
>CALRXG020000228.1:0-10651 GCA_943372075.1 Bordetella parapertussis
GGCGCAGACCTTGTACGCGTTCAGGACGCGCGCCAGGCCCAACGAAAAGATGCTCGAAGTGGTCGATAGTCTCAACCTCGACGAATTGGCGAATCTTGCCAACTATGTAGGGAGCCTGACTCCACAGCCTGCACTAGCGAAGCCCGATGCGGAAGCGGCAACGCGGGGCGCGGCACTCGCGATGCACGGCGCTCCCAGTCGCGGCGTACCGGCCTGCCTGGGTTGCCATGATGCCAAGGGCACCGCCGCTTTGCCGCTGATTCCGCGGCTACAGGGGCAGAGCGCGTTCTACTTGCGCCGCAGGCTCGACAATTTCGCCGAACCGTACGCGGTCGATATGAGCGCGCTCAATCCGATGCCCGGAATCGCCGCCAAATTGACCGATCAAGAGCGTGCGGACCTTGCAGCCTACTTTGCCGCTGCCTCCCCGCTCGATAAAGCAGCGGAGCTTCCGTGAACCTCCAGTTGTCGCCAGGAAATGCGTCGCTCTTCGTATTCCATCGCGACGTCCCGAGCACGCGTTGCGCCGTCACCGGAACTCGATTTGCCCTCCATACCCGTAATGCCGAGCCCGGCTGAAAGATGGCCTCCCGAGACAATTCGCATCACCAAAAGCCTGCCGCCCCGTCCCAATCAAACCGGCGGCAGGGACGCAATATCTCCGTCAAGGAGAGTGAAGACGTAGATGACTTGTCGAGCCCGCGAACGCCGGTCATCTACGAAATCGTACGCAGGCTGGGCGACGAGGAAATGGAGCGGCCGATCACATCGCTATGGTGGTCCGGGGTCGCCGCAGGACTTTCAATCAGCTTTTCTCTCCTGGCCCAGGCCATTTTGCAAACACGGCTTCCCGACGCGCCATGGCGACCGCTCATCTCCAGCTTCGGATATTCGGCTGGATTTCTGATGGCGGTCCTCTCTCGCCAGCAGCTATTTACAGAGAGCACGATCACCGCGGTGCTACCGGTCTTGGATAACCTTACGGCAGCGAATATCTGGCGTATCACTCGTACGTGGGGAGTTGTTCTGGCGGCCAACATGGTCGGCACCTTTGTCGCGGCCGCATTCTGCACTTTCACTCCAGTTTTGACGCCGGAATTAAAGTCCGGAATGCTGGACATCGCTGGCCAGATCATGAACCACACGTGGCCGGAAACGGCGTTTCGGGCCATCGCCGCAGGGTTTCTAATGGCAACGATGGTATGGCTTATCCCAGGCGCGGGAGCCGCTCAGTTTCACGTCATTGTCTTTATCACGTTCCTGATCTCGGCCGGAGAATTCATGCATGTCGTGGCTGGAAGTGTGGAGGCCTTTCTCCTGGTTTTGAACGGGCACATCGGTTCTTGGCCCATGTTGACGGGATTTTTCTTGCCGGTTCTGACCGGCAATGTTGTGGGTGGGACCGTCCTGTTTGCGATGATCGCATACGCGCAGGTCATGAATGAGATTTGAGCGACCTTGATATTGTTGCCTGCCCGCTCTCGTGAATGCCTGGTTCGTGTCGGCATCCGGCCAAGAGCGGAAGGACATCCCGACCAAGGGACCGGCTCCGCAGGGCGACGTCCGTTGGTTTGCCAGGTACGAAGTTTCGCAACCGAATGATTGCCCGGATCGGCAGGCTCTCAGATACTCGCCTGGTCGCGAGGAGCGGTACGACACTCGCGGACGGTCCGGGGCGTCTGCGGCCCTAACAACGATGGTCTTGTCTCATCGTTGGGTTGACTGTTCGTTTCGTTAAACAGGGCCATCAACATCGCTTCGATAACGACGGCAGCGATCAGGGAAAGGCCCTACCAAAGCACGACCCAACCGGCGATCGAATGGAGAGAATAGCTCGCGATCGGCATCCGACTACTCCTCGGCGAGAGCTGGGAAAAACGTGCATTCCGAAGGTGTCGATCCGAGGATCGGCACCCTGTTCAATCATCCCGATCCAGCCAACTGTTCAAGTGAAGCGCGACTTGATATCTGACAGAAGCATCCCGTCCAGCCACCTCGCCGCGTTCATCGTGACGTTAGAGTGGCGGTTGTCTTTGCAGAAACAGCGATATGCCTTGCGCTGGTTTCGCGCAATTCGCGAAACGAGGATCTTGGTTGGATAGTTCTTTCATGAGTGCGATTACAGCTGCCTCTCATGCTAGCTGAACAATCCACGATGCCTAGCGAGCGGCCACGTTCCGTCCACCATCAATCGGTCAAGGTCATTCAGTTCCACTCCAATAACTTATGCTGGACTAGATTGTCGATGCATTATCGTCGACTGAGCAGGATACCGCGCTGCTGCAGATCGCTGACTTTCTCGGGCGCTATGTCGAGCTGGCCGAGGATGTCTTCATTGTGCTCACCCTGGTAGGCCGGCGCGCCGGGGGACGGCAATTTCGAGCTGCTAAAGATCCAGGGGTTGCCAGGCATGCGGACGACTCCGCCGGCTCGGTCATCGACCTCGATCACGGCATTCCATTCCCTGGCCCAGTCGGTATCAGCGAACTCATTGACAGTACGAACGCGACCGACCGCAAGCCCCGCTTCGCTGACTTGCGCCTGCAACTGCTCCGGATTCTCGAAGGTCGTGAGCCAGGCACGAATTTCAGCGAGCAGGGAGGCAAGGTTGTCCCGACGCAATCTGGCGGTGGCGTAGCGCGGATCGGCCAACAGATCGCTCCGCCGCATCATCGCGCAATAGCGCGTAAACATCGGCGAATAAATCGGACTGGCAGCGATCGTCAGGCAAACGCCGTCGGCCATTTCGAAGATGTGAGATTCGTTGGCCGACAGCGCGATCGGTTCGCCGTCGGTGTCGATCGCCGACATCATCGCGCCGGCACGTTCGTTGACCGAGAGCATCGTCGCAGCCATCGAAACGTCGACATGTTGGCCTTCGCCGGTGCGATTGCGATGCTGCAGCGCCGCCAATACGGCAATCACGCCTTGCAGTCCGGTGTAGATGTCCGCATGGCTGCAGGAATCGCCGCGTGGCTCGGACAGGGCCTCGCCAAAATGCTCCTGCACGATCGAGGTCAGGCCGGTTTCGGCCTGCACCGTCGGCGCGAAGGCCGGACGATTCCGCCACGAGGTCGACTGTCCGTAACCGCTCAGCGACACATAGATGATGCCGGGATTGAATGCGCGGACGTCCTCATAGCCGAAGCCGAACCGCGCAAGGGTGCCGGGACGAAAATTCTCGACGATGATGTCGGCATCGCGGCACAACTGTGCCACGATCTCACGCGCCTCGGCGTAGTTCAGATCGATGCTGAGATTTCGCTTTCCTGCGTTCTGTTGCACGAAATATAGGCCGATGCCGTTCACGTTGGGCAACCCCGCACGGCCGATATCGCCGGACGGCGGCTCGATCTTGGTGACATCGGCGCCGAGGTCACGCAGGGCCTTGGTGCAGTGAGGACCAGCCAGCACCCGGGTGAAGTCGATAACCCGCAGTCCTTGAAGTGGCGCACTCGACATCGTCAGTCCCCCTCGAACACGGCCGTCGCAGGGCCGGAAGCAAAGAAGGCGTCGGCACCGCGCTGACGGTCCCTGGCTTGCCAGATCATGTCGTTGATCTCGACCTGTCGGGCATCTGCGGCCGCGACGCCGCCCCGCGCTTGCAGGTTCGCCTGCATCTTGATGCCCTTGATGACCTTGGTCGGGCCGGCGGCGAGTTGCCGGGCCATGGTCATCGACGCCCCTGATAAATCGGCTTCCGGAACCACGAGATTGATGATGCCCCAGCGCTCGAACGCCTCGGGCGTGTGACGGCGGCCGAGCATCGATATTTCCTTGGCGCGCGCGATGCCGGCCCGCTGCGCGATCCGCTGCGTACCTCCGAGCAAAGGCAGCAATCCGACGGCCACCTCGACCTGGCCGAGGAAAGCCGTGTTCGCCGCGATAATCATATCGCAGGTCAGTGCAAGCTCGAGACCGCCGCCGAGCGCCCCGCCATTGATGGCGGCGACCGTCGGAACCGGCACATCCTCGAGACTGCGCCAGACCTTTTCGAGCCCGGCCTGATCGGTGTGCAGCTTGGTGCCGGTTCCCCACGACGCCATCTCCGCGCCGGCGCAGAAATGCCGCATCGCACTGCGTAGCAGGATCGCACGGCAACCGGCCGCGACCACGGCATGGTAAGCGGCGATCACGTCGTTGATGAGCTTGTCGTCCAGCAGATTATGCGGCGGCTTCGCCAGCGTGACCACTCCGACCTTGCCGTTCATCTCGTGATGTACAGTCATGCCATTCCCTCGCTCCATCAAAAAGCCGGCAGCGGGCTTCCGCCGCAGTGGTGCGGCTGGCCGGCGTTTCCTCATCGCGGGCTTGCTTGCAGAGCACCCGCCACTTCTGATGATTTGAATGTCGCCCGTCATAATAAACGTGACAACGTCAAGCTCTGCCAATTATGATGTCGAAAATTGCCAAACGGCCGCGAGAGCCGTTCACCGGCCTGTCAAACTGTGCCAGCCGGACGTGGAGAAAACGCCATGAAGGCGATCAAGATCGTGATGCCGATCTCGAGCGATCCCGATGCGCCGACGCAGAGCCTGCTCGGCCTCGGCGCGCTGGCGGCCGAGCTGGCAGCGGAGGGCGTCTCGGTCCGCGACCTGTTTGCACGCACCGGTCTCGATGCTGCGCAACTGGAAGATCCGCATGCGCGGATCTCGCATCGCCAGCGCCTCGCGATTTACCGCAACACCGTCCGGCTGGCGAAGCGATCCGACATCGGACTGCTCGCGGGCGCGCGACAGCGCATCAGCGACTACGGCATCTACGGGTATGCCATGGTATCGAGCCGGACATTCGGCGAGGCGCTGATGTTTTCGCTCGACCACATCACGATGGCCGGGCCGGCGGTCCGGCAGATCAGCTTCCGGATCGAGCATGGCGCGACCGCGATCCTGCGCAGCCACGGGCTAGATCCACTCGGCGAGCTGCTGCCCTTTGCCGCCGAATTCTGGCGGAGTTCGATGACGGCGCTGTTCAGCCGTGTGCTCGAGGCACCGTTCCCAAGCAAGCGGATGGTTTTTCCGTTCACCGCGCCGACGCACTGGCGCAATTACGAACGGATGTTCAACTGTCCGATCGAATTCGGCGCCGATCGCATGGAATGGCACTTTGACGCTAAGGCACTCGACCTGCCCTGCCCGAACGCGAATCCGATTACCGCCAAGGTCTGTCAGCAGGTCTGCGACGTCGTGATGAAGGAGCGGCCAGGCGAATCGGAGCTGGTCAGGCGGATTCGTGCCGCATGCCTCAACAGCCCCAACAGGTTTCCGGCTGCGGCGGAGATCGCATCCCAGCTCGGGCTCTCCTTGCGCACCTTTCACCGCAGACTGGCGGAGAACGGCCAGTCCTACCAGGCGATCGCCGATGGGATACGCCGGTCGGTGGCGACTGAACTTCTCGAGAACACGCACCTCGCCATCGACCAGGTCGCCGAGCGCGTGGGCTTTGCCGACGCGACCAGCTTTCGCAAGGCGTTCAAGAAGTGGACCAATCGCTCACCGTCGGATTTTCGTCATCCCGAGCAGCGCGAGCCCCCGCGAACGGGATGAGGGCTCATCGCGGCGCCCCCGCTTGTTCACTGAGCCCGATCCCTTCGAGAGAGCGGCTCCGACCAGGCGTCAGGGCGTAGTGAGGAGCAGCATCGCCAGATGCGCAACCACGAGCAGGGACAATGCCACCGCCAATGTCACAAGATGTCCGAAGAGGATTTCGTCCGGATCGACCGGGGAATTCGGGGGCCGGGTGCAGGCAAGTAGAGAATCCACGTCAACCTCCGTCAACTATGCTTGCTTCCGGTAATCACGGCGTCCGCCGGCGCGATCCTGCCCATGCATGATCCGAACCCGATGGTCACATAGCCTTCCCTGCTGCATCTGCCGCGGAAGGTGATCTCATCGCCATCCTGAAGGAACCCCCGGCGCTCTCCGTTCGGCAACACCGCCGGCCGTGATCCCCCGGCGGTGAACTCAAGCATGCTCGAGAGCTGGGCCGGACTTGGTCCTGAAATGGTGCCGGTGCCGATTAGATCGCCGGGCTGCAAATTGCAGCCGTTGATGCTATGGTGTGCAACCATCTGCGCCGGCGTCCAGTACAGGTACTTGCTGTTCGACGTGAGAATCATCGAGGCAGGCTGGTTCGCAGCACGCATCTGTGCGGTCGACAGCAGGACCTCGAGATGGACGTCGAGGCCTCCGCCGTATTGATCGGCGGTGTTGAACAGATAGTCGAGCGGACGCGGATCGTTGTCGGGACGCGCCAGTGCCGGGACGCGGAACGGCGCCAGTGCATCTGATGTGACGACCCACGGCGAAATCGACGTGGCAAAGCTCTTGCTGAGGAAGGGCCCCAGCGGAAACATCTCCCAGCGCTGGATGTCGCGCGCCGACCAGTCGTTCAACAGCGAATAGCCGATGATCTGCTGCGATGCCTCGGCGATCGGCACGGGAGTGCCGAGCCGGTTGCCGGCGCCGAGGTAGAATCCCATCTCGAGCTCGAAATCTAGCCGTTCACAGGGGCCGAAGCTCGGTGCCTCGCCGGCCGTGACGGGCGGGCGCTGCCCGAGCGGCCGTCGTACCATCCCTCGCCCGACATGCACCGACGACGCCCGGCCGTGATAGGCGATCGGAACCCATTTGTAGTTCGCGGGAAGCGGATTTTCCGGCGTGAGCAGCGCACCGGCTGCCCGCGCGTGGTAGATGCCGGCGTAGAAGTCCGTATAGTTCGAGATGCGCGTGGGCAGATGCAGCGTTGCATCTGCGATCGGCGTCAGCAATTCGGAAGCACGGCGCCTGATGGCATTGGCCGCACTGCCCTGGCCAAGACGGTCGGCGACGCGGCGGCGCAGCTCCCGCATCGCCACCGATCCGAGCGCGAACAACGCATTGAGTGTGCTGTCCTGGAGAGCCCGCCGGATCGGCAAGCCCAAGTGCTCGTCCGAACCGAGCGCCCTCTTGAGGTCGAAGACCAGATCCCCGATCGCCATGCCGATCCTCAGCTGGGGATCGACCGCGGTGCTGAACACGCCGAGCGGCAGGTTCTGGATCGGGAAGTCGGTGTCATTGCCGTCGGCCGTCTCGACGAAGCTCCGCCGCGCCGGGTCGTGCGTCTCGTCCAACTGTAGCGAACTGATCATGCGCTGTTTCACTCTCCGTCGAGAGGTTGCGATTTCACAAGCCGGCCGCTGAAAGGCTCGCCCGTTCGCTGGCCAAGGCCGTTCCGATTTCGGACTGGATGAGCTGCGCAGTGAACGCATCGCGTTCACGAGATGCACGCGCAGTGCGATCGGTTACCGAGAAAAGCCACACGAACAGGAAGGCAAGTGGCATCGAGAACAATGCGGGATTGTCGTAAGGGAACACTGCCGAAGGAAAGCCGAGGACGGCGACCCATACGGTCTTGCTCAGGACCACCAACACGACCGACGCAATCAGCCCGGCGAGACCGCCGGCGACCGCGCCGCGCGTGGTGGTGCCGCGCCAGAACATCGCCATCGCCAGCACCGGAAAATTGCAGCTTGCAGCAACCGACAGGGCAAGCCCGGCCATGAATGCAACGTTCTGGTTCTCGAAGGCATATGCCAGCACAACGGCGATGACGCCAATCCCCATCGCGGCGATCCGCGAGACCATGAGTTCGCTGCGCTCTGACGCTTCTCCGCCCTTTAGCACCTGGCCATAGACGTCATGACTGACAGCCGAGGCGCCCGCGAGCGTCAGGCCTGCAACGACCGCTAGAATGGTCGCGAAGGCTACCGCGGAAATGAAGCCGAGAAGAACCGGACCGCCCATGGCATGAGCGAGATGGATCGAGGCCATGTTCGGTCCACCGATCAGGTCCGCGATCTTGTTGAACTGGCCGGATGCCGTGACATTAAAATAGCTGGGATCTGCCATCAGGATTGCGGCGGCGGCGAAGCCCAGCACGGGAATCACCCAGCAGAAATAGGCCACGCATGTCGTCGCATAGAACACCGATTTGCGCGCAGCCGCAGCGTCGCTCACGGTGAAGAACCGCATCAGGATATGCGGCAAGCCGGCCGTGCCGAACACCAGCGCCAGTCCGAGCGAGATGGCGGAGACCGGCTCGGCAAACAGCCCGCCGGGCACGAGGATTGCAGCACCTTTGGGATGAATGCGGCTTGCGGCCTCGAGCAGACGCCCGAGGCTGAAGTCGAAGTGCCACAGCGCTGCGAGAGCGAGCAACGTTCCGCCACACAGCAGCAGCACCGCCTTCGAGATCTGCACCCAGGTGGTCGCCTGCATGCCGCCAACGATCACGTAAAGGATCATCAGGATGCCTACGCCGAGGACGGCGAGCACATAGTCGATCCCGAACAGCAGCTGGATCACTTTGCCGGCACCGATCAGTTGCGCGATCAGATAGAACAGCACGACGACAAGGCTTCCGGTCGCGGCGACAAGCCGGACCGATGTCTGGTCAAGGCGAAACGCGGCGGCATCTGCAAAGGTATAGCTTCCGAGATTGCGCATGCGCTCCGACATCAGGAACAGCACGATCGGCCACCCCGTCAGGAACCCGAGGGCGTAAAGGAAGCCGTCGAAGCCGTTGGCGTAGACCAGCGCGGAAATCCCGAGGAATGCGGCCGCCGACAGGAAATCACCGGCGGTCGCCAGCCCGTTCTGCAACGGCGTAATCGCGTGACCGGCCGTGTAGAAGCCGGCCTTCGATTTGGTACTGCCGGTCGAAAGATAGGTAATGAGCAGCGTGACGGCGACAATCAGGGCAAACATCGCGATCGCGATCCAGTCGGGCCCGCGCCCGACCGCCATCGGCGCGCCCTGCGCCATTGCCGCGAATGGAAACGCCACGCCAAGCGTGACGAGCAGGCATCTTGCGATCATCGACCAAGCTCCTGTTTGACGATGCGAGCGAGTTCATCGAAGCGGGTATTCGACCGTTGAACGTAGATTCCCGTCAGTCCCACGAGCGCTGCGACCATGGCAAGCGCCAGTGCAAAACCGAGAGGAAGAGCGCTGCCTGCGATGTTCGCGCCGAGCGCGGTCTTCGCGACCGAAACCAGCGCGATGAAACCGAAGAACATGACCAGCGTCAGGATAGATAGCCCCCATCGCAGCCTCGCGCGTCCCGAGACAAGCTCCTGGAACGTTGCATCGGCCAGGATCTCCCGCGCGCGGCCGGGTGGCGCCTGTAGCATCTGATTTCCTCCTTCGGAGAATTGTGAACCGCCGTGTTGCACACCTTGCGTTGCAGAGCATCAAGGCTTCGGAGTTGTGCTCCTTGCTGCGCTCGAAGCATCGGAATCCGGACCGCGTCGGGCAAGGTGATATCCTGCCAAACTGCGGGTGATTTCATGCCATGGGCGGCGAGCCAACTAAATCGAGATGAGTCTCGGTCCGCACCACACTGCAAGGAACATCGCAGCAGCGCGGGTTTATGGTGCGCTCGGAGAGCGCTCGCATTTGTCACGATTTTAATGACCTACGGGTGTAGGCAACGACGCTGGGTGCATCTCCGGCCGATAGGTGCTCTCCGAGGTAACCAGGCGGGCACGGCGGCCTCCCCTGTTTGGGTTCTGGCCTTGGAAAATCCCGTTGGAAGCCCCCACCGGCCACTCCTCGCGGTCTAGCGCTTATTGGCGACTCAGGCATCCCGACGGCGAGCTCCAATTAGTACGAAAATCAGTGTTGCCGGACGACTTCCACCGTTCCGCCAGGCGTGACGCGTACGTCCTGATGAAAGAAGTCGCCCGGCTTCAGCACGACGGTTTTTCCATCGTCGAGCTCGAGCGTGACTCGCCGTCGGTGAGGATGCCGTAGTCCACACATCAAGCCTGAAAAACACGAATGAGTGTACGGCCTAAAGGACGGACAAGGCCGTCACGGGGATCAGACAACCTGTGCTCTGGGCCGGCATCGACGAGGAAGGCCAGCCGCACAAGGCGACTCTGCTTTCTGATCAGACCGTGACTCGCTGCGGCCACGAAGCGCGACGTTGCGCGATTGGCTTGATCCACGAGTTTCTTTTGTTGCCGCAATTGCTCCACGATGCGGTCCCCCTGACACGCAACGTTGAAGGCGCGGTTGACGCTGAAGGAAAGTCCTCCGATGCCGGCCACATAGATCAGCATGAAGAGACCGCTGAGCTGTTACACTTGGCTAGTGCCTCCTGGCGAATAGCCTATGACCGTCGCGGTACGTCATAACAATCTTTTGATGCACTCCTCACGCGGTTGCCTGGTGAGTAATGTCTCAGGCTTAAGACGTCCCAAGACCTCGACGCTTCACGGGCCGCCATCCCTTGTCCAAAGGGTAACGCCTGCGTCATAGTCGCAGTATGAAGATCCTGGTTGTCGACGATCATCCGGTCATGCTTGCGGGGTTATCTGCGCTCCTGCGCCAGGAGGGACCACAGACCGTCATCGTTCAAGCCAGCAGCGCAGCGGAAGCGCTCATTGCTGTCGAGAGCAACGAAGACCTCGATATCGTGGTGCTCGACCTGATGATGCCGGGGACTGACGGATTATCAACGATCCCAAAAATCGGTCGCGCGCGCGCCGAACTTCCTGTCATTGTGCTCTCGTTCTCAGAGGATCCTGCCGATGTGCACAAGGCTCTGGCAAGCGGAGCGCTCGGCTATGTTCCTAAGTCGGCCACCCAGACTGCACTATTGTCCG
>CALRXG020000229.1:0-10613 GCA_943372075.1 Bordetella parapertussis
GGTGCTCGACGATCCCGCCGACAAAAGCCACATCGTCTCGTTCTCGGGCGAGAGCACCGAGCGCACCCAGGACAATCTGTTCGAGCTTGCGGTCGACCGCATGTTGCTGAAGTCGAGCGATCGCCCGCGCGTCGACGGTTTGCCGGTGCCGCTGGTCGAGATGTCGACGGGCTCCTGCCGTCAGGTCGGAAGCTTCGTCACCCGGCAGGTGTCCACGATCACCTGCGCCGCCACCGACCAGAGCGGCAAAAGATACGAGCTGAGCTTCGAGTCGGACGGCTCGCCGATGACATTGCGCCGCCTGCGGCAATCGGCGCTGCCGTCCGAACGGCAACGGGCGCGCCAGATCGCGCAGCTCGAATGTCGTCTCAAGGCGCGCGCCGCCCAGGTGCTGCCGCGGGATACGACGGCGTTCATGATCCGCTGCCTCGGCGAAGGCGACACGAAGCCCGCCGATGACGAGCAACGATAACGCCCGGCGCCGCGGCCCAGGCATGAGGAGAACCCGATGCGCTTGAACCCTTGCCTCATCGCTGTCATTGGCGTTTGCATCGCGGGGCCCGCGGCCGCGCAGGCCTATGATCCGAACTATCCGGTGTGCCTGGAAGTCTATGGCGGCCGCCTGACGCCGGAATACATCGATTGCAGCTTTACGTCGCTGCCGCAGTGTCAGGCGACGGCATCGGGTCGATCGGCGACTTGCTCCGTCAATCCCTTCTACAAGGGGCCGGCAAAGCCGTCGAAGGGCAAGGCGCAGCGGCAACGCCAACGCTCCGACTAGCGAAATTCGGGTCTGATTGAATCAGAACCGACGCCACTTCGCTTGAAACGCTTGCGCGTGCCGCATGGCCGTTGCGTCGCCGGTGCCGTTGACTGGTTCCGGCAGTTGTGACGAAACCGTCCGCACGACGAGGAGGGATCGATGCGTTTGAAGCTGTTCGCAATTGCCGCGTTCGCGGTCGCCCTGGCCGGGCCTGCCGCCGGGCAGGCCTACGACCCGAACTACCCGGTGTGCATCCATGTCTATGGCGGCCGGTTCGGCGGAAACTATATCGACTGCCGGTTCACCTCGATCCCGCAATGCCAGGCGAATGCGTCCGGCCTTCCGGCGATTTGCTCGGAGAATCCCTTCTTCGCTCCGCCGCCGCCACCAAAGCGGCGGGCGCATCGCGGACGTCATCGCGGTCATTGAGGCGGACGCACGCCTCGGCGGCCTACCAACGAGATCGCCTGTGGGCGGCCTCGCGACACGCTTGTCTCCTCGAACGGTCTTGGTTGGCGAGGCGCAGCCTCCCGAACGGCGGCTTGGCACGCTCATTACGTTGGCGCGCCCATCGCATAGGGCTTCAGCACCGCATAAAGCATGTCGTGGGTCGGCGTCGAAACGCCGAGCTTGCGACCGAGCTCGACCACCTTGCCGTTCAGCCAGGGCAGTTCGAGCCGGTTGCCGCGTTCGAGATCGAGCGCCATCGAGGCCTTCATCGCCGGCGGCGCGTGTCCGATGAAGTCGAGCACCTTCGCCAGCGCATCCTTTGGCAGTCCGATGCCGCTGGCGTGGGCGACGGCGATGGTCTCCTCGCACGCCGACACGAACAGCGGGCGCAGATCGGGATCGTCGCGCAATCGGCCGATCGGCTGCCTGGTGACCGCGGTCATGCCGGCGTTGGTGGCGAGGCCGATGAACTTCATCCACAGCTCGGTGTTGATCGTCTCGCTCAGCGTCGCATCGAAGCCGGCCTTGAGGCAGAGCTCGAGCAGCGCTTTGCCGCGCGGCGTGATCCGGCCGTCGAGCTCGCCGAAGATCATGCGCATGAAGCTGCCGACTTGGTTGATCACGCCGGGTTTGATGATCGAGGCCGAGATCTGCGCCACGCCGCCCATCACGGCGTTGCGCCCGAGGATCGGGATCAGCCGGTCGGGCGCGTCGATGCCGTTCTGCAGCGGGATCACCGCGGTGTCGGGACCGACCATCGGCGTGATGTGCTGGCCGGCGCTTTCGACGTCCCACAGCTTGACGCAGAACAGCACGATATCGACCGGGCCGACGCGTGCGGGATCGTCGGTCGCCTTGGTCGGGACCAGGTGGCTTTCGCCGCGGCCGCCCTGGACCTTCAGCCCCTCGCTCTGCATGGCGGCGAGGTGGGCGCCGCGCGCGATGAAGGTGACGTCGGCTCCGGCATGCGCTAGCGCCGCGCCAAAGCCGCCCCCGACGCCTCCGGCGCCGACCACTGCGATCCGCATGATTTTCTCCTTGTCCACCGCGTCGACCGGCAGCCTCGACGATGTCGCGCCAATTCGCAACCCCGGTTGCGTGGCGCACAACCCGGCTGCGCTGAAAACCACGTGACCGCCGTATCAGCGGCCTTACGCGCCATCTTCCTGCGTTGACTTGCCCGTTCAACCCGCTAAGCCATCTCGCAATGTGGGGAGGCACGCGGTGAGCAACTCAGAGCCGACGGCAATCGCGCTTGATCGTGCGACGGTGGCGTTTCGGTTGGCGGATGGGCGGGTCTATACCGCGGTCGAGCAGGCCAGTCTGTCGGTGGCTCATGGCGAATTCGTCGCCATTGTCGGCCCGACCGGATGCGGAAAGTCGACGCTGCTCAACGTCGCCGCGGGGCTGTTGAAACCTGCGGCCGGGGCGGCGCGAATCTTCGACAAGCCGCTCGGTGGCCTCAACCGCGACGCGGGCTATCTGTTCCAGGCCGATGCGCTGTTCCCGTGGAAGACCGCGATCGACAATGTCGCGATCGGGCTCGAGATTTCGGGCACGCCGCGCAGCGAGGCGCTGGCACGCGCGCAGCAATGGCTCACCTCGGTCGGGCTCGGCGCCTTCGCCGGCCGCTATCCGCACATGCTGTCGGGCGGCCAGCGCAAGCGCGTGGCGCTGGCGCAGGTGCTGATCCGCGATCCCAAGATCCTGCTGATGGACGAGCCGTTCGGCCCGCTCGACGCCCAGACCCGGCAGATCATGGGCAACCTGCTGCTCGAACTGTGGAGCGCCGACCGCAAGGCGGTGCTGTTCGTCACCCACGACCTCGAGGAGGCGATCGCGCTGGCCGACCGTGTCGTGATCATGTCGGCCGGCCCGAGCGCGCGCATCATCGGCGACTGGCGCATCACGCTGCCGCGGCCGCGTGATATCGCCGAGATCCGGATGGAGAAGGATTTCCATGCCCTGCACCGCGAGATCTGGGGCGTGCTGAAGGACGAGGTGATGAAGGGCTATGCCCAGTCGACGCAGGCGGGAGCCGCCTGATGTCGCGCGTGACGCTGCTGTCGCTGCAAATCCTGGTCGCCGTCGTCACGCTGGCGCTGTGGCAGTTCTTTTCCACCGTGCCGGTGTTCGGCAAGGTGCTGCTGCCGCCGTTCTTCTTCTCCAACCCGGTCGATGTCTTCAGCCAGATCGTGAAGTGGTTCTCGACCGGGGTGATCTGGAAGCACCTCGCGATCACGCTGTGGGAATCCATCCTGGCTTTCGTGATCGGCTCGGCCGGCGGCATCCTGGTCGGCTTCTGGTTCGCGCGGCAGCCGCGCGTTGCCGCCGTGTTCGATCCCTACGTGAAGATGGTCAACGCGCTGCCGCGCGTGGTGTTGGCGCCGATCTTCGCGCTGTGGTTCGGGCTCGGCGTCTGGTCCAAGGTCGCGCTCGGCGTGACCCTGGTGTTCTTCATCGTGTTCTTCAACGTCTACCAGGGCGTCAAGGAGGTGCCGGCCACGGTGCTCGACAATGGCCGCATGCTCGGCATGAACGAGCGGCAGCTGATGCGCCACGTCTACTGGCCCTCGGCGCTGTCCTGGATGTTCTCCTCGCTGCACACCTCGGTCGGCTTCGCGGTGGTCGGCGCCGTGGTCGGCGAATATCTCGGCTCCGCGGCCGGCCTCGGCTATCTGATCCAGCAGGCCGAAGGCGTGTTCGACGTCGCCGGCGTGTTCGCCGGGATGTTCGTGCTGTCGGCGTTCGTGATCCTGATCGACATGGCGGTAACCGCGGTCGAGAAGCGGCTCCTGGTGTGGCGCCCGACGGCGGTGGCGCGGGACTAGAGCATGATCCGGAAAAGTCTGCGGGGGGCGGGGTGACGCTTCGAAGCGAAGTCATCCCGCTTTAGGTCGCTGCCGGCGCCGCGTCCATCAACGCGCGGATCTTCGCCTTCACGTCCGCGTCGATCGGATTGTAGACGATCATGCTGAGGTCGAGCCGACCATCGACCGCGAACGCCGAGTATTCGAACTTGATCGGGCCTAGGATCGGATGCCGGAGCTGCTTGACGGCCTCGCCATGGGCGCGCACGTCGTTGTCGCGCCACAGCGCTGCGAATTCCGGGCTCAGCCGGCAGAGCTCGTCGACGAATGGCTGCACCTCGGTGGCCGCGCCGGCGCGCGCGGCGTCGACCCTGAAGGCGCCGACGATGAAGCGCGCCACGCTGGCCCAGTCGGGTTGCGCGGCGCGGACGCGCGGGTCGAGGAACATGAAGCGCAACGCGTTGCGCTCGTGCGGCGGCAGCGATCCGTAGTCGGTCAGCATCACGGTCGCGGCCCGGTTCCAGGCGACGACGTCCCATGTCGCGGTCCGGATGATCGCCGGCTGCGGCTCCAGCGCATCGAGCACGCGTTGCAGCCGCGGCGTGACGCCTTCGCTCTTTTGGTAGCGCACCTCGGGCGTGCGGCCGAGGCCGAGCAGGAACAGGTGCTCGCGCTCGACATCGGTCAGCATCAGCGCACGCGCAATCCGGTCGAGCACATCGGCCGACGGTGCGCCGCCGCGGCCTTGTTCGAGCCAGGTGTACCAGGTCGCGCTGATATTGGCGCGCTGCGCCACTTCCTCGCGGCGCAGGCCCGGCGTGCGCCGCCGCTCCGGCGGAAAGCCGAACGTCGCCGGATCGAGCTTGCTGCGGCGGTCCTTGAGGTAGGCGCCGAGCAGGTTCTCTTGCGTGAGCGGCTCGCTCATCCTGTTAGCTATTATACCATGATAGAGTCACTACTTTACCACGATAGCGCGGCGGCCCAGATTTGTCCCCAGCAAAACCTGGAGACTTGCTCATGCGTGTGTTCGTCACTGGAGCGACTGGTTGGGTCGGCTCAGCCGTTACCAATGATCTGATTGCCGCCGGCCACAAGGTGCTCGGCATGACCCGTTCAGACAAGGGCGCGGAAGCGCTCGCCGCCGCCGGCGGCGAGGTCCACTACGGAACGCTGGAGGATCTCGACAGCCTGCGCAGCGGTGCCGCGCAGGCTGACGCGGTGATCCACTGCGCCTTCAACCACGACTTTTCGAGGTTCGCGCAGAACTGCGCGGATGATCGCCGCGCCATCGAGACATTGGGTGCCGTGCTCGAAGGCTCGAAGCGCCCGCTGATCACCACCTCCGGTGTCGCGCGGGTGGCGCAGGGTCGTGTTGCGACCGAGGACGATCCGCCGATTCCCGTTTCCGAAGCCTATCCGCGCGCGTCCGAAGCGACGACGATGGCCGTGGCGGCGCGCGGCGTGCGGGCCGCCGTCGTGCGGCTGCCGCCCTCGGTGCATGGTCATGGTGACCACGGCTTCGTGCCGCGCCTCGTGGCCTTTGCGCGCGAGAAGGGTGTCTCCGCCTATATCGGCGAGGGACAGAACCGCTGGCCCGGCGTGCATCGGCTGGATGCGGCGAGGGTCTACCGGCTCGCGCTCGAGCGCGGCGTCGAAGGAGGCCCGTTCCATGCGGTCGCCGACGAGGGGGTGCCGTTCAAGGCGATCGCCGAGGTCATCGCACGCCGGCTCAACGTCCCGCTGGTGTCGAAGTCTCCGGAGGAGGCGGCCGAGCATTTCGGCATGTTCGGCCGGTTCGTCGCCTTCGACGTGCCGACCTCGAGCGCGCGGACGCGGGCGAGGCTCGACTGGCAGCCGCAGCAGCCGGGTTTGATCGCCGACATCGATCATCCGGCTTATTTCGCGCAGTAACGGGAGTGAGCCATGACTGATGCCGTGATGTCGCTTGCTGGCAAGCGCGTGGTCGTAATCGGGGGATCGTCGGGGATCGGCTTTGCCGTCGCCGCGATCGCGCGAGAGCGTGGTGCGGAGGCGGTGATCGCATCCAGCAACGCGAGCCGGGTCGATGCGGCCGTCGCGCGGCTGCCCGGTTCGACCGGGCGTGCCGTCGATCTGCGAGACGAGGCCAGCGTGTCGCGGTTCTTCGACGAACTCGGCGTGTTCGATCATCTCGTGATCACCGCGGGCGATTGGAGCGGCGCGGCGCCCGTCGCGATACGCGATCTCGATCTTGCCGCGTTGAACGAACGGCTCGCGCTCCGCTTCTCAGGTGTGCTGGCAGCCATCAAGCACGGCAGCCGGACCATCGCGCCCGATGGCTCAATCACGCTGACCAGCGGCATGCTGGTGAACCGCCCAAGGAAGGGCCGCGCGCTTGTGACGGCGATCGGCGGCGCCACCGAGCATCTGGCCCGCGGCCTTGCCGTCGATCTTGCGCCGGTGCGGGTCAACGCGGTGTGTCCGGGTCTTGTCTTGACCGAGCCGGTCCAGCAGATGCCGGAAGATATGGTCCGTGGCTACGTGGCAGCCTTGCCGGTGCCACGTGCAGCCTCGCCGAGCGAGGCTGCGATGGCTTACGTCTATCTGATGCTCAACGGCTACGTGACCGGGCAGGTTCTGCCCGTGGACGGTGGTGGTCTGTTGGTATGAGCAACTCGCTCAGAGCGGGAAGCACCGCATGTAGGCGGCGAAGAGCTTCTCGTCGCTATGGCTGACCAGCTCCGCGGCGATCGCGTCGGCAAGCTCGAGATCGCGGTTCTGGATGCGCAGCCATGCCTGGGTATCGGCGGTGATGCTCAAGGCCGCATCTCCGACATGACGCCCCGGCACCACCTGCAACTCCTTGCCCTTGATCGCGACCGTCATGTCGAGCGCGCTCGCCCCGGTAAAGCGCAGATGGGTCACGAAATCCAGACCGCGCGCCCGGCCGCGCTGGAAGCCGAGCGAGAGCGAGAAGATGTAGGCCTGGATGCTGCCGGTGTGACGGCCGGAGGTGACATGCTGCACCTTCTTGTGCGGAAAGCGCCGCGTCACCGTGTCCTCCGCGTCGGTATCCGGGATCACGTAGACGAACTCGTCCTTGTCGATCAGCGGCTGCACCACGTCGGCAAAATGCGCGTCGCGATCGCTGAGGAAGGGGCCGATCACGTCCTCGCCGGCTGGGCACGCCGAGATGCAATACGCGGCCTTGTAGCCCGGCTTGAACGAGAGCGACTGCCAGATGTTCAGCGTCTCGGTGCGCGGCACGCGGGCGCGATAATCCCTGGCGTCCCTCGAATCCGCAACCTTCTCCACCCACTGCGTGAAGTTGCCGAGGAAGTCGTGATAATTGTGGGTGTGGCACGACAGGAAATCGAAGCCGCCGTCCGGCTTGATGGCGCCGACCGGGCAGGCGGCGACACAAAGCTTGCACTCCAGGCAGGGATTGTAGTCGATCGGATGGTCGTGGGCGTCCACCTCGCATCCGAGCAGGACAGTGCCGAGCAGGACGAAGCTGCCGAACTTCGGATGGATGATGCTGCGATGGATGCCCATCCGGCCGAGGCCTGCTTCGACTGCGATCGGCTTGTGCTGCACCATCATGATCCGGGGCAGGTCCATCTCCATCGGGAAGGCGGCGACTGAGTTGCAGGCCGGGATGCCGTGCTCGTCGAGCATGCGAACGATGGCGCGTGCGGTCTCGTTGACGTGGTCGTAGGTGCCGTGGAATTCCTCGTTGGCGACTGAGCGCGACGGCGAGCGCACCGGCTCGCGATTCATGTGGCAGACGATCGCGAGCAGCGACCGCGTCCGGCCATAGACCTTGCGGATGAAGTCGCGTTGCGGCGCGATGGCGGCGCGTTCGAACTCGATGATGCCGACGTCGTCCGCGCCACACTCGAGCGCGATCCGCTTGATCAGGTCCGAAGCGACCGGGACGTGGGCGGCGGGTTGGCTGTTACGAGCCCGTACGGCCCTGACCGTGGGGTGATCGTCCAGGCTCATGGTCATGATCTCCATGAAATGACAATCATCATATTATGAAGCGGCGAGACGCAAGGCAAGTAAATTATCTGTCGACCGTCATGTAATGGAACCGAGCGTGCGCGGACCGCGCATCACCGTCATTGCGAGCGAAGCGATCCATCTCTCGGCATATCCGGACCGATGGATTGCTTCGTCGCTTCGCTCCTCGCAATGACGGCGAGGCGGCTCGATCAATCCAGCAGCTTGGTATCGTCAGGCGCCTGTGGCGGCGTCTTGATCGCGATCGCCTTGAACGGGCGGCCGTTCGGCTTGGTGCCGCCATGCGGCGTGCCCTTCGGGATCACGATCAGGTCGCCCGGTTTCACCGGCACTTCCTTGTCGCCGAGCCAGACCGTGCCGGTGCCCTCCAGGATGAACTGCATCTCATTGGTGTTCGGATGCATGTGCTTCGGCACGTTGCCGTCCTGGATCGAGACGGTGGCTCCGTCGGCGGAGACGAACGTCTTGGAACGGAAGCCCGTCTTGTTGGCGTCGCCGAGCTTGTCGCCCTCCATCTCGCCGGTGTGGATGACCTGCGCGGTGATGGTTTCCGCGGCGAGTGCCGGTCGCAGCAGATGGGTGACGCCGCAGCCGGCGGCGAACGCCGCGGCAATCGACAGAGCGGTAGCGGTCCGATTCATGAAGGCCTCCCTTGGTGTTTTGTTTGAAGTATTCTTGGTGTCGTCTTGTACTCGGCGATGCTATGCCGCCGCCGCGGGCTTGACCAGCTATCGGAAAGTCGCCTTCTCAAGGCGCGGCTGCTCCTCTATCTTGCCGGCCAGTCGAACGGAGGACGTCATGAAGAAACTGCTTGGCAAGCTTGCCGGAGCGCTGCTGGTGCTGACCCTGTCCACGGGCCTTGCCGCGGCGCAAAGCAAGATCACCATCGCGGTCGGAGGCGGCGCCTGCCTGTGCTATTTGCCCACCGTGCTGGCCAAGCAGCTCGGCGAGTATGACAAAGCCGGGCTCGCGGTCGAGCTGGTCGATCTCAAGGGCGGTTCGGACGCGCTCAAGGCCGTGCTCGGCGGCAGCGCCGACGTCGTCTCCGGCTATTTCGACCATTGCGTCAATCTCGCCGCCAAGAAGCAGGAGCTTCAGGCGTTCGTCGTGTACGACCGCTATCCCGGCCTCGTGCTGGTGGTCTCGCCGAAGCACACCGGTGAGATCAATTCGATCAAGGATCTTGCCGGCAAGAAGGTCGGCGTCAGCGCGCCGGGCTCCTCGACCGATTTCTTCCTGAAGTACCTCCTGAAGAAGAACGGCCTCGATCCGTCGGGCACCGCCGTGATCGGCGTCGGCCTCGGCGCTACCGCGGTGGCGGCGATGGAGCAGGGCCAGATCGATGCCGCCGTGATGCTCGATCCCTCCGTCACCGTGCTGCAGGGCAGCCACAAGGACCTCAAGATCCTCAGCGACACCCGCACCCAGCACGATACGCTTGCGGTGTTCGGTGGCGAGTATCCGGGCGGCGCACTGTATTCGACCGCTGCCTGGGTCAATGGCCACGAGAAGGAGGTGCAGGCGCTGACCAATGCGATCATGGCGACCTTGGCCTGGATCCATTCGCACTCTGCCGAAGACATCATGGCCAAAATGCCGGACGAGATCGTCGGCAAGAACAAGGATCTCTATCTCGCTGCCCTGAAGAATACGATCCCGATGTTCTCCGAAACCGGCAAGATGGACCCGAAGGGCGCCGAAGCTGTGCTCGCGGTGTTCAGCGAAGGCTCGCCCGAGGTCGCCAAGGCCGGCATCGACGTCACCAAGACCTACACCAACAAGTTTGTCGATCAGGTCAAGAAGACGACTGGAAGCGCGAAGTAAGCACGTCCGGATATGCAGTCTCCGTTTATTTGTCGCGTCACCGCGCTCGACCTCGCACTGCAGCGGCGTCCCTGGGCGTTCGCGGACCAGCGGCGCGCCGAGATCGATGCGCATTTCGCCGAGCAGCAGCGGCTGAAGCCGCATCTGTGGAACGGCCGCGTCCTGCTCGGGCGCGATCCGGTGTTTGCCGGCGACCGGCTCATTGCCAGCTATTTCGAGACCGATTTCGCGAGCTTCCTGGCCTGGCGTGACTGGGGCTTTCCCGACAAGGAGGTCTTCAACGGCTTTGGCATGGGCGCGCTGCTCGCAAGCGACGGCGCCTTCGTATGCGGCGTGATGGGTGAGCAGACCGCCAATGCCGGGCGCATCTATTTTCCCTCCGGTACGCCCGACCTCGACGACATCAGGGGCGAGACGGTCGATATCGCCGGCAGCGTGATGCGCGAGCTAGAGGAGGAAACGGGCCTCGCGCCGTCGGATTGCCGCGCCGACGCCGACTGGCACTGCATCTACACCGGCGTCGCATTGGCGATGATGCAGATCCTGCGTGTCGACATGCCGGGCGATGCGTTGCGCGCGCGGATCGAGGCCAGCCTCGCGCGCCAGGAACATCCGGAACTCGCCGGTATCCACCTGGTGCGCAGCCGCGCCGATCTCACTGCCGCCATGCCGCGGTTCGTGACCGCGTTCATCGAGACGCAGTTGCCGGAGTAGGCGTGCGTGCCCGGTCGAGCATTGACCGGCAAACGGTTTTATCTTCT
>CALRXG020000230.1:0-10542 GCA_943372075.1 Bordetella parapertussis
CGACGCAGCGTTTCTCTGGATGTCGGTAGCCGCGGAGGCCGGCAAGGCGGAGGCGCAAGCGATCCTCGGCGACATGTATGCCAACGGTCTCGGCTGCACCAAGGATCATGCCGTCGCCCTGCGCTGGTACGAGGCCGCGGCCGAGCAGAAGGCGGCGTCCGGCGAATTCGCGCTCGGCGACGTTTATTATCAGGGGCGCGGCGTCCCGGTCGATTTCGCGCAGGCCGCGATCTGGTATCACAAGGCCGCGGAGCAGGGCCATGTGCGTGCGCAGGTTGCGCTTGCGTTCATGTGCCTCAAGGGCACCGGCCTTCCCGAAAATGTCGAGGAAGCGGCGCGGCTGTTCCAGAGCGCGGCCGCCCATGACGACACCATCGCGCTCTACAACATCGCGTTGTTGCGGTTGAGCGGCAAGGGCGTCGCCAAGGATCTCGACAAGGCCGAGACCGCGCTGCGCAAGGCCGCGCGCAAGGACTACCTGCCGGCGATCCATGCGCTGGCGGAGTTCTATGCGCTCGGCAGCGCCGCAGAGCCGGACCTACGCGAGGCAGCCTATTGGTACGAGAAGGCGGCCGAACGCGGCGATGCGCAGGCGCAGTTCTTCACCGGGCGCTTCTACGCCACCGGCACCGGCGTTCCGCCCAGCATCCGGCAGGCCGCGAAATGGTTCGAGCGCGCGGCTGAGAGCGGCCACGCCACGGCGGCCCATAACATCGCGGTGTTCTATCTCAACGGCAACGGCGTGACGCGCGATGTCGCGACGGCCATCAAGTGGTTCGAGCGCGCCTCCGAGGGCGGCATCAGCGCCGCGGGCGTGCAACTCGGCCGGCTCTACTCGGCGGGTAACGGCGTGCCGCGCGATCAGGTGCGCGCAGCCGAGTGGCTGAGCAAGGCCGCCAAGGGCGGCGACGCAGATGCGAAGACGGCCTATGCCGTGTTTCTGATCCAGGATGAGCCGTCCGAAGAGCGCCTTGCGCAAGCACGCTCCCTGCTGACCGACGCCGCCGAGGTCGGCCATCCCGCCGCGGCATTCCAGCTGGGCGGACTGCATATGGGGAGGTCCGGTGGCACCGCGGATTTTCCGGCCGCGGCGCAGTGGTTCAAGCGCGCGGCGAGCGCCGGCCATGTCGAGGCCCAGCACACGCTCGCGCTGCTGTATTCCGATCCCAAGAGCGGTCTCAGGGATCCGCAGGCTGCCGCCAGCTGGATCGTCAAGGCCGCCGGCGGCGGCAACGCCGCGGCGCAGTTCAAGCTTGCGGTGATGTACTGCACCGGGCAGGGCGTCGAGCAGGACCTTGCCCAGGGCGTGACCTGGTACGAGGCGGCGGCGCGCCAGGGCCACACCACGGCGCAATACAACCTTGCTGTGATGCTGGGCCGGGGGCAGGGCCGCGAGGCCGATCCGGCGAAGGCGGCCGAGTGGTTCGAGGCTGCGGCGAAGCAGGGCATGGTCGAAGCCCAGCTCGCGATTGGTGATGCGCTGCGCGCCGGCAACGGCGTCGCGCAGGATCGTGACCAGGCCTTGCGCTGGTATCGGCAAGCCGCACAGCAGAACAACGAAGGAGCACGACGTCGTCTGCAGGCAATGGGCGAAAGCGTCGGCTGAGATCGTTGGAGGCGGACGTTTCGTCGCACGCGCGCGGAGATGTCGGACGGCTTTGTTTCTAGGCGCGAAGGCACGCAATCAGGCACGTCCGCATGATAATCTAGGCAGAACCAACGATGGCTTTCATATCGAGGACAGAGAGAGTGCGTTAATGTGATAGGCGCGGAACAAAAGTTATGTCTATCTTAGATTGTGTGATAGTGAGCGATAGGCTCCCGGGATCGGGCCTTGGGGCGTGTCGGAAGGGCAATGTTATCTCGGGATCCAGCTTGTGCGGCACCGAGAAAGAAACTGGAGCCGACGTTAAACGTTGGCAGGAGATTGGGTAGCGATGAACAAGATTGTGGAACGGAGCGTCAGGGATACCAAGGATATGCTGCCCGTTGCCAGTCCGGTTCAACAGGAGGATCTTCCGCAGAGCTTGTTCCTGGATCCCGACATAACGGATCTCAAGTCAGGACCGAGGCTGCGCGGTGCGATCCTCGAATATTCGGGGCGCGGGATTTCCGGATGGATCGTCGATTCCCAGTCGCCGGCCGCGACCGTTTCGATATCGCTCTTCATCGCCTCGCACTGTGTCGAAGAGGGGCGCACCGGACGATCGATGCCGGCCAGCATCGGTCCGCGCAGCGTGATCGGGCGTCCCGGATTTCGCATCGACCTGTCCACGCCGGGCGTGCGCCGTCGTCTGGCGCGCGCCCTCAGGAACGCACTCGTCGAGCCCAAACATGCGCAGATCTATCTCCGCATCAGTCTGAACGACGGCGAGTACTACGAGATACCCCTGTTCGAGAGCTTTGCGCCGGCCGAGGTGGTCGTTGCGCTCGGCTTCTCGACCGAGGACTACGACGACCTGTTGTTTCCGAACAACGACAACAGAGTGGTTGCGGGATCGGCGGACGCTTCCAGCAAGGAGGTGCGCTACATCTGTTTCTATTTGCCGCAATTTCATTCATTCGAGGAGAACGACAGGTGGTGGGGACCAGGCTTCACCGAGTGGACCAACGTCGCGCGGATGCGCGCCCAGTTTCCGGCACATGAATCGCCGTGGTTGCCGGCTGATCTCGGGTTCTACGACGTCCGTTTGCCGGAAACGCGCCGTCAGCAGGGTGACCTCGCGCGCAAATACGGCATCGATGGCTTCTGCTACTATGTCTATTGGTTTCAGGGGCGAAGGCTGTTGGAAAAGCCGCTCCAGCTGATGCTCGAGGACGGCGAGCCGAACCTGCCGTTCTGCATCTGCTGGGCGAACGAGAATTGGTCACGCCGCTGGGACGGTTCCGACGCCGAGCTGCTGTTGGGGCAGAATCACTCGCTGGACGACGATGTCCGCTTCATCGACGACATGGCCGACCTGCTGCGCGACGAGCGCTACATCACGGTCGATGGCCGAAAGATCATTGTCATCTACCGGCCGTCGCTGCTGCCGGACAAGCAGCGGCTGTTCGAGGTCTGGCGCAAGCGCGCCAGGGAGCTTGGAATCGGCGAACTCCTGATCTGCAACGCGATGACCTTCGGAGAGTTCGATCCGCGCGACGTCGATTGCGACGCAGCGATCGAGTTTCCGCCGCACACCGTCTCGACGCGGGAAGTGTCGCCGACCGAGGTCGACGCGCCGGAGACGTTCGCCGGCAAGGTCTACGACTATGTCGACGCCATGCGATCGTCTCTCGGCAAGACCTACGACTTCCCGTTCTTTCCCGCGGTGATGCCGCGCTGGGACAATACGCCTCGCAAGGGCGCACGCGGTCACATCTTCACCCGGTCCAGTCCGGAAGCGTTCGAGGTTTGGCTTCGCGACGCGACCCTGCGCGCCAAGGGCAACAGCTTCTCGCAGTCGTTGGTGTTCATCAATTCCTGGAATGAATGGGCGGAGGGCGCTCATCTCGAGCCGGATTCGCGCTATGGCCGGGCGTTTCTCGAGGTGGTGCGAAGGGTCGCTTCGGCCGAGCCGATCTCGGCCCAGATCCGAAACAGTCCGGATCTGCTCGATTGCCTGAGCAGGCAGGAGCTCGAATGGGCGGTGAAGGAAGCCTCGACCCATGTCGAAGTGCTCGCCAACTTGCACCGATCCGGCCTCACGCATTCCGGGGTGCAGCAGGTCAGGGGCGGTACCCCCGTGGAGGCTGCAGGTGCGCTCGACAATCCGGCGGGCTCGTTGCTGGTCATCGAGAATATCAATTCCCAGACCGGAGAACGCGTCATCGTCGACCCGCGCTATGAAATCCTGGTGCGGGGATGGATTTGCGCCGGCAATGCCTTCGAGGCAGGCCGACAGCGAACGGGATTCCTGATCCTGTCGGAGCTTGGCCCGGAAGGTGCGGTGAACAGCGGGTACTGTCTGATCGTCGATTGGCACGAGCGGGTGGACGTGAAGGAATATATGAAGGCCGAGAGCAAGGACAGCTATTTCGGCTTTCAGCTGTCGTTCTCGATCCGGGACTTGCCGGATGGTGAGTATCAACTCGCGGTGCTCGAGGTCGGCGACGGAGCCAGCGCGCTCGTCAGGTCCCGCCACTCGATCATCGTGAGACGTTGAGGTCGCCGCCGATGCTCGCAAGTGTCGTCATCGCCTGCTACAAGCACGAGCAGTATCTCGAGGAATGCCTCGAGACCGTCTATCAACAGACGTTTTCCGACATCGAGCTCGTCATCGTGGACGACCATTCGCCGGACAAGAGCTTTGAGGTCGCGCAAAAGGTCATCAAGAAGCGGTCGTTTGGCAAGCGCTTTGTTTCGTGCAAGCTGCTCAAGAACCCGCAGAACCTCGGCGCCCACTACACTTGGAACAGGGCGTTGTCGCTGGCCAGCGGCGACATGATCTTCCTTCTGAACTCGGACGACGCATTTTCAAAGGACCGGGTTCAGCTGTTCGCGGACAAGCATGGCGACGAGCGGCTGTTCTTCGGCTTCTCGGCCGTCGAGCCGATCGACGAGCACGGAAAGTCGATCAACAACTACCAGTTTCCAACCCGCTTGCGCTACGCCATCGACCGGGCGCAGATCGCGGGCGCGCCATTGTCGTGGACGTTTCTGGACTCCCAGATCGCCGCGTCGACCGGGAATTTTGTCTTCAGCCGTGAACTGCTGCGCCAGGTGGGTTGGCTCGCCGATCTCAAATACTGCCACGACTGGGACTTTGCCCTGCGTGCCGTGACCAAGGTCGAACCGACCTATCTCGACGCCGACCGCTATCTCTATCGGCTGCATTCGACCAACAGCTTTCGAAGTCTGAGCAAGGTGGCGGAGAGCGAGACCAAGGCCTGCATGGTGTCGTATTGCCTGAACGCGATCGCGTCGAGGCCGCAGAACAAGACCTGCCTCAGCCCGTCTAACTTCGGCGATTCATTCTACGACTTCGTGAAGCTGCACCCGAACTTCAACTATTGGGTCAAGCAGATCTACGCGCCGTATCATCTCGAACATCGGACCGTGGAATCGAACGATCGCACCAGGCCGATCCGCTGGCGTTGATCGATGCGCGTCAAGTCGGGAGCGTCCGTTCCGATGCGATCGGAACAGGCGCTTTTGATTGAGGTTGCGGTCCGGTCGCTGCTCTCGGATGTCGATGCGAGGACATCGGTCCCACTCTGTCATCGCCGCGGGCATAGCAAGGACCTGGCCGGCGGCCAGGGCGTTCCAGCCCCGTTCGGCGTATCCCGCTAGGGCAGCGAAGCGGCTCCTGTCGTGGCCGTTGTACTTGCGTATGACCCGATCGGGTCGTTCCCGTCCTGTGACGCGGTTTCATGCAAATGACATCAGACCCTCTACTCTATTGTATTGATTTCCCTCGAAATAACCTTACAACAGTTAAGTGTGAGCGCCGCGTGTTATAGCCTTATTCCTGCAGGATAAGTGCGCTATAGGGAATTCGTGGCGCGAGCCAATGTTAATTCGTCGATCTCCGGGGAGCGGCTCAGGTTGGACATGGAAATTCCAGCATTGTCTAGTTTCAGCTCAGGCGTGAATCTCGATGCGCTTCCAGCAAGTGAGATCGAGACGAGGCTTAGAGATTTCTTTTCCGGGCGGATCGCAAATCCGAAACCCGACGATCTGATCCAATCGGTCAACCAGTTGGAGCAGCAGTTCGGCGACTACAAGGAATTCCAGTTTGCGAAGGCGGCGATGCTCGTGCAGGCATGCGACTTCGCCGGAGCGCGTGGAATCCTTCTCGACCTCGTCAAGCAACTGCCGTCGGACTCGCGGGTCTTGCATCGCCTGGCGATCGCGGACCTCAACATGGGGGCGGCCCACGAAGCGCAGGACGTCTATCTTTCGGCGCTCGCTGCCGCCCCGAAGAGTGAAAATCTGCGGCGAGAATTCGCCGGTCTGCTTCGGGTGATGGAGGCGAAGAAGCTCTACGCCGGCGTCGATCGGAAAAAACACGGGCTGGCCGCCGTCTGCGCCATCAAGAACGAGGGCGACGATCTGCTGGAGTGGCTGCACTTCCACAGGCTGGTCGGCATCGACCATTTCTATCTCTACGACAACGGCAGCACCGACGACACGCGTGCCGTGATCGAGTCGTTCCCGTGGCCCGAGATGATCACCTATCATTTCGTGGCGGGGGAATTTGGTCAGATGCGCGCCTTCTCGCATGCGATCGACAGCTATCGCAATTGCGCGGAATGGTGTGCCTTCATCGACGCCGACGAGTATCTGTTTCCGACCAAGGCCGGCAGTATCAAGGACGTCCTGGCGGAGGTCGGGCCGGCGCCGGCTGTGGCGGTGCATTGGTTGAACTTCGGCTCGAACGGTCACGACGCCAGGCCGGCCGGCCTGTGCATCGAATCCTTCACGCGTCGGGCTCCGGATGACTTCCCGGATCATTTCATCATGAAGTCGATCGTGCGGCCTGACACCATCGTGTCCTACCTGCATCCGCATCAGTCGCTTGTCCTGGGCTGCTACGTCCAGGAGGACGGCACGCCGGTCTTCCCGATCGGCGGGCGCTGCACCGCTCCGAAGCGCGACAAGCTGGTGATCAATCACTACTATACGAAATCACGGCAGCAATTGCTGAAGAAGCGCGAGCGCGGCCGGCCGCTCGCCGATGGCGATCCTGAGAAGATCCGCGCGATGGAGTTCTTCACGTTGCGGGATCGCAACGATATCGAAGACGCTACCATTCAAAGGTTTGTTCCGGAGCTGAAGAAGCTGGTCCAGGGCTGAACCGGGCGGCAGTGATGGCCTCCCCGATGGAGGGCGTGCCGGTGCACGCCCCGATCCAGTTTATTTGAGAAGTGATTGTTATCGCAGCGGCCAGGCGACCGGCTCGCGGTTACAGCGGTTCCATCCGGTACTTCGCAAGCAGCCGTTGCGCGGCGTCGAGGTCGATCTCCACCGGTCTTTGAAAGACCGACATATTGTTGGCACGCGCGATTTCCCGGGCGACCGTGCGCACCGAATGGTAGTGGGGACGGTTCTCGAAGTCGTGGATTGCGATGAAAGCGCCGGGCGAGCCGTGCAACAGGCACTGCACGAAGCACGCCACGCGAAACCGGCCGTCGACGAAGTACAGGTCGGCAGTTTTGCTCTCCGGACGCTGCCAGACACCCTCGTGATAGTTGGGCCAGGAGCTCTCTTTCTCCTTCTCGATCGGATAGCCCCACTCGCGCAGCTTGCCGATATCGACATGCAGCAGCTGCGGCCTGGTGTGTGCGTCGCGCGTGGCGTCGCCCACATTGGCGAGCCATTCCGAGGAGGAATCGATCGAGATCACCCACTCTTTCCTGGTCTGGCAGGCCAGCCAGGTGCTTCCTCCCGAGCCGAATTCCAGATAGCGCTTGGAGAGATCCACGAAACTCTTGAACAGTGTCAGTTCCTGACCGTCCATTGCGATCTTCATGGCGGGACCCCGTGGTTTCTCGATTTGCTGTCTGGCGGGTGGCTGCCAATCCACCGCGGGAAGGCGGTCGCGGCTCGTCAAGCCGAGATGAGATCCGGTTGAATCGTCATCGTGCTGCTCGGTTCCCTGTTGGCTGTCCACGCCGGTGATGTTGAGGAGATCGGCCGGCTACTGGTTCAACCCGACACGCTCCACCTTGTAGCCCCGCTCCAGGATCGCGCGCCACCAGGGTTGCTCGTCGACATACCAGCGCACGGTCTTGGCGATGCCGGTCTCGAAATTCTCCTCGGCGCGCCAACCGAGCTCGGTTTCGAGCTTGGTGGCGTCGATGGCGTAGCGACGGTCGTGACCGGGACGGTCGGCAACGAAGTTGATCAGCTCGCGACGGGGGCCGGACGAGCTGGGGGCGATCCGGTCGAGCAGGTCGCAGATGCTTTCCACCACGTGGAGGTTGGTGCGCTCGTTGCGGCCGCCGACATTGTAGGTCTCGCCGACCTCGCCGCGCTCCAGCACCAAGGTCAGCGCCTTGGCATGATCCTCGACGAACAACCAGTCGCGGACGTTCTGGCCGTCGCCATAGACCGGCAGCGGCGCGCCGGCGAGCCCCTTGATGATCATGTGCGGGATCAACTTTTCCGGGAAGTGATAGGGGCCGTAATTGTTGGAGCAGTTGGTCACCAGCGTCGGCAGCCCGTAGGTCTCGTGCCAGGCGCGCACCAGATGGTCCGACGATGCCTTGCTGGCGGAGTAGGGCGAGTTCGGCGCGTAGGCCGTGGTCTCGGTGAACAGCCCCTCATCGCCGAGCGTGCCGAACACCTCGTCGGTCGAGATGTGCAGGAAGCGGAACTGGTCGCGCTTCTCCGGCGAGAGCGTGCGCCAGTGGCGCAGCGCTTCCTGCAGGATCGTGAAGGTACCGACGATATTGGTCTGGATGAATTCGCCGGGACCGTCGATCGAGCGGTCGACATGGCTTTCCGCCGCAAGGTTCATCACCGCATCGGGTTGATATTTCTCGAACAGCCGGCGCAGGGTCTGCGCTTCGCAGATACAGGCCGTCTCGAACGAGTAGTTCAGGCTCTCGGCGGCGCGGGGCAGGGAGGCGAGGTTTGCCGCATAGGTCAACTTGTCGATGTTGACGACACGGGCATGGGTGTCACGCAGAAGATGGCGGACCACGGCGGAGCCGATGAAGCCGGCGCCGCCGGTGACGAAGATCGTCGATCCCTTAAACCGCATGTTTGAGCACCTCTGCGTTGCGTGGCTGGCCGTGGAACGAGCGGTAGACCGACAGCAGATACTCGCCGTAGCTGCTCTTGGCGGTCTTCTGCGCCACCCTGGCGAAGGCTTCGAGCGAGATGTAGCCCTGACGCAGCGCGATCTCCTCCGGGCAGGCGATCCGCAGGCCCTGGCGCTGCTCCAGGATCTGGACGAAATGGCTGGCCTCGACCAGCGAGGAATGCGTGCCGGTGTCGAGCCAGGCGAAGCCGCGGCCGAGCACCTCGACGAACAGGTCGCCGCGTTCGAGATACGCCTTGTTCACGTCGGTGATCTCGATCTCACCACGCGGCGACGGCTTGATGCCGGCCGCGATGTCGACCACGTCGTTGTCGTAGAAATACAGTCCGGTGACGGCGACGTTGGATTTCGGCCGCTTCGGCTTCTCCTCGATCGACAGCGCCCGGCCGGTCCCGTCGAGCTCGATCACGCCGTACTGCTCCGGCGCGTTGACGACGTAGCCGAATACGGTGGCGCCCTTCTTGCGAACCGACGCCGCCGACAGCATGCTCGGCAGGCCGTGGCCGTAGAAAATGTTATCTCCTAACACAAGCGCGACGGAGTCATCGCCGATGAACTCGCGCCCGACGATGAAGGCGTCGGCAAGACCCCGCGGGGTCTCCTGCGTGGCATAGGCGAACCGGACACCGATCTCGCTGCCATCGCCGAGCAGGCGCTGGAATAGCGGCTTGTCCTGTGGCGTGGAAATGATCAAAATGTCTCGAATTCCGCCCAGCATCAGCGTCGACAGCGGATAGTAGATCATCGGCTTGTCGAAGACAGGCAGCAGCTGTTTGGAGACGACGGTGGTCACTGGATAGAGGCGCGAGCCGGTGCCACCGGCAAGGATAATGCCTTTCATGGTCCCTCACATTTTGACTATCAAAACATAACATATGGCGTGCGCTGCACAAGTTTGTTATGAGAAGAAATTAACATTTCTGGCTGCTCAGATCGGAACCAGTGTTAAATGAATGTCATCAAGACCGCGCTACCCGAAGTCCTGATCGTCGAGCCGAAGCTGTTCGGCGACCAACGCGGCTTCTTTCTCGAGACCTACCAGTTCCCCCGCTACGTCGAGCACGGCATCGCGCGTCCGTTCGTGCAGGACAACATGTCCCGCTCGGCTTATGGCGTGCTGCGCGGACTGCATCTGCAAAACCCGTTCACCCAGGGCAAGCTCGTCACCGTGCTGCGCGGCAAGGTGCTGGACGTCGCCGTCGATGTGCGCGTCGGCAGCCCGAATTTCGGCCGGCATGTCGCGGTCGAGCTGAACGAGGACAATCGCCGGCAATTGTGGGTGCCGCGCGGCTTCGCCCACGGCTTCGTGGTGCTCTCGGAGACCGCAGACTTCTTCTACAAATGCGATGATTTCTACAGCCCCAAGGATGAGCTCTCGATCCGCTGGAATGACCCCGCGATCGGGATCGCGTGGGGCGTCGACAAGCCACAGTTGTCGGCCAAGGATGCGGATGCGCCGCTGTTGGCCGACGCCAGCAATCTTCCGACCTATGGACAAATCTGATGCGGATCTTGTTGACGGGAACACGTGGCCAGGTCGGCAGCGCGCTCAAGCCGCTGCTGGAAGGTCACGCCACGATCATCGCGCCGCCGACCGCGGAGTTCGATCTGTCGAAGCCGGAGCGGTTGACGGCGCAGCTCGACAGTCTGAAGCCCGATCTGATCATCAATCCGGCGGCGTATACCGCCGTCGACCGTGCCGAGGACGAGCGCGAGCTGGCGTTTCTGGTCAACGCCAGGGGGCCGGAAGCGATCGCCAAATGGGCCGCATCGAACGGCGTGCCGCTGGTGC
>CALRXG020000231.1:0-10516 GCA_943372075.1 Bordetella parapertussis
GCGCCGCGATAACAGTGAAAATCCTTTCATCGTCGCGCGCTGCGATCGTGGAGAGATCAGCTGCCGCGCCGACAACATTCGAAATTCCATTTCATTGACGGTGAACTTGTCGCGCCGCATCATTTGCGCGTTGCTTTGAGTGCAATAGCGCCGGAGAAATCGGCTTTTTCTAACCATGAGCTTCGACGACGGGGTGCGCTGGCGGAGTCGTCTGCGCGCGCGGCGGAGCCTTGCCGAAATGCAGGAGTAATGATGTCGACGAAGAACAAGAAGACGGTGTTGGACCGCCGCACATTGCTGCGTGCGGGCGCCGCCGCGGCCTTTGCCGCGCCGATCGGCGCCTATCATGCGCAAGCCTTCGCGCCGCGGGCGATCACGCCGGCGATCGACTTCTCGGAGTTTCCGATCTGCAAGGCGGCCTCCGATGCACCGCCGCTGGCAGGTAGCCCGCGCAAGCTGAAACTGTCGTGGAACGCCGGCGCGGTTTGCCTTGCGCCGTTGCCGGTCGCGATCGACCACGGCTTCTTCCAGAAGCAGAACCTAGACGTCGAGCTCGTCAATTATTCCGGCTCGACCGACCAGCTGCTGGAGGCGATCGCCACCGGCAAGAGTGATGCCGGGCTCGGCATGGCGCTGCGCTGGCTGAAGCCGCTCGAACAGGGTTTTGACGTCAAGATCGCCGCCGGCACCCATGGCGGCTGCATGCGGGTGTTGACCCGCACCAGTTCCGGCGTCGACAAGCTCGCCGATCTCAAGGGCAAGATCGTCGCGGTCGGCGATCTCGCGGGCCCTGACAAGAACTTCTTCTCGATCCAGCTCTTCAAGCTCGGCATTGATCCGGTGAAGGATGTCGACTGGCGTGCCTATCCCGGCAATCTGCTCAATGTCGCGGTCGAGAAGGGCGAGGTGCAGGCCTTCCTGTCGTCGGACCCGCTGGCCTATCTCTGGCTCAAGGACGCGCAGTACAAGGAGGTCGCCTCCAATCTCGACGGCGAATACCGCGACAAGAGCTGCTGCATCGTCGGCCTCCGCGGCAGCCTGGTGCGCGAAGAGCCTCACGTCGCGCGTGCCATCACGCAGGCGTTGCTCGATGCCGCGATGTTCACCTCGCAGAACCCGGACAAGGCCGCGAAGTCGTTCCAGCCCTATGCGCCCAAGGCCGCGAGCCTCGCCGATCTCGAGGCGATGGCGCGCTACCACACCCATCACCATCATCCGACCGGCGAGGTGCTCAAGCGCGAGCTCAAGGGCTACGCCGACGATCTGAAATCGGTGCAGGTGTTCAAGCAGAGCACCGACACGGCCAAATTCGCGGAGCGGATCTATGTCGACGTATTCAGTGTCTGACGCGACGGCCGCGCCGCCTGCCGCGGCTACGTTCGTGAATCTCTCCGGCAGCTACGGCGTCGGGCTCGCGGCGAGCCTCGCCTGGCTCGCCTTCGGGCTGTCATGCCTGTATTGGCCCGATGTCGGCGACTGGTCGCGAACCGGATCGCTCGGCATCGGCGCCATCGTCATCGCGGCCTTCATCCTGTTCGGCACGTTCGGTGCGGATTATCTTGGCGGCGCCGGCCAGGCGCTGCGCAAGCGCGCGCCGTGGCTGGTGGCGTTCGGCGCCTTCGTCACGTTGTGGGAAGTCGCCACCGCGAAATTCGCTTGGCTGCCGCTGCCGTTCTTCCCGCCGCCGCAGGCGATCCTCGAGGTCTACACCGACGACCTGCCAAAGCTGCTCGACAGCGTTTTCGCCTCGATCAAGCTGCAACTCGGCGGCTACATCATCGGCGCGACCGTCGGCTTCATCACCGGCGTCTCGATCGGCTGGTCGCAGAAGATCGGCTACTGGGTGCATCCGGTGCTGCGCTTCATCGGCCCGCTGCCGGCCACCGCCTGGCTGCCGATCGCCTTCTTCACCTTTCCGTCGAGCTGGAGCGCCTCGACCTTCCTGATTGCGCTCGCCACCGGCTTTCCGGTGACGGTGCTGACCTGGTCCGGCGTGGCCAGCGTGAGCAGCGCCTATTACGACGTCGCGCGCACGCTTGGCGCCAAGCCGTCATTCCTGGTGCTGAAGGTCGCGATCCCCGCCGCGCTGCCGCATGTGTTCGTCGGCCTGTTCATGGGGCTCGGCTCGTCCTTTGCCGTGCTCGTGGTCGCCGAGATGATCGGCGTCAAGGCGGGCCTCGGCTGGTACCTGCAATGGGCGCAGGGCTGGGCGGCGTATGCCAACATGTATGCGGCGCTGATCGTGATGTCGCTGCTCTGCTCGGGGGCGATCACGATGTTGTTCCGGACGCGTGACCGCCTGCTGGTCTGGCAAAAAGGTGTCGTCAAATGGTAGTGCAATCCGCCGCCGAGGCGATCATTTATCCCGCGGTCGGCGCCGAGCTCGACATCGAGGGCGTCAGCCACGCCTTCGATATTGACGGCGCAACGCTGCCGGTGCTCGACAATGTGAATCTTTCGATCGCGCCCGGCGAGTTCGTCGCGCTGCTCGGTCCGTCCGGCTGCGGCAAGTCGACCTTGCTGCGGCTGGTCGCGGGGCTGGAGAAGCCGCGCGCCGGCTCGTTGCGGGAAGACGATGCGCGCATCACCGGTCCGCATCCGTCGCGCGTCGTCGTGTTCCAGGATCCGACGCTGCTTCCCTGGCGCACGGTCTGGGACAATGTCGCGCTCGGGCTCGAAGCGCAGGGCATCCTGAAGACGCAGCGGCATCGGGTCGATGCCGTGATCGAGCTGGTCGGCCTGTCTTCGTTCCGCAATGCCTACCCGCACCAGCTCTCCGGCGGTATGGCGCAGCGCGTCGCGCTGGCACGCGCGCTGGTCAATGATCCCAAAATCCTGGTGCTCGACGAGCCGCTCGGCAAGCTCGACTCGCTGACCCGGATCGCGATGCAGTCCGAGCTGGTGGCGCTGTGGCAGCGCAAGGGTTTTACCACCTTGCTGGTCACCCATGACGTCGAAGAGGCGCTGGTGCTCGCCAACCGCGTCATCGTGCTGTCCGACCGGCCGGCGCGGATCAAGGCCGACATCGCGGTCGACCGGCCGTATCCGCGGCATCGCGGCGATCCCTATCTGGCTGACCTGCGCAAGCAGATCCTCGGCCTGCTCGGGCTGGAGGCGACATGGTGACGACGGCGGCGAGGGTACTGCCGGCCGCGAACGAGCCGGAACACATTGCGCGTGCGTTGCGGCTCGCCGATGTATTTGCGGGCCGTGCCGCGGCGCATGATCGCGACGCCAGCTTTCCGTTCGAGAATTTCGCCGACCTTTCGCGCGAAGGCCTGCTCGCGCTGACCGTGCCGGCGGCGCTCGGTGGGGGCGGGGCGGGCGCGCGCGATGCCACGCGCGTGCTCGGCATCATCGGCAAGGCCGATCCGTCGACCGCGCTGGTGCTGTCGATGCACTACATCCAGCATCTGGTGATGGCGCGCAGCACGCGCTGGCCCGGCCGGCTATCGCGCAAGCTCGCCAAGGAGACGGTCGAGGGCGTGGCGCTGATCAACGCGCTGCGGGTCGAACCCGAGCTCGGCTCGCCCGCGCGCGGCGGCCTGCCGGCGACGATTGCGCGCCGCACCGAGACCGGCTGGCGGCTGACCGGCCGCAAGATCTATTCGACCGGCGCGCCGATCCTGAAATGGTACGCGGTCTGGGCGAAGACCGACGAGCAGGACGCCCGTGTCGGGCAGTTCCTGGTTCCGGCCGGACTGCCGGGAACGCGGATCGAGGAGAGCTGGGATCATCTCGGCCTGCGTGCCAGCGGAAGCCACACCGTGGTCTTCGACGACGTGGTATTTCCGCTGGACCACGAGATCGACGTCCGCAAGCCCGACGACTGGAGGGTTCCTGATGTTACCCAGGCGACCGTGCATGCCGTGTTTGTGGCCGCGATCTATGACGGCATCGCCCGCGCCGCCCGCGACTGGCTGGTCAAATTCCTCAAGGAGCGGGTGCCCGCCAATCTCGGCGCGCCGCTGGCGACGCTGCCCCGGATGCAGGAGGTGGTCGGCGGGATCGAGGCCCACCTGGCGGTCAATGCCCGGCTGATCGACAGTTTCGCCGCCGATTTCGATAGCGGCTTCCAGCTCACCGCGATCGAGTCTAACATCGTCAAGCTGACGGTGACCAATAACGCCGCGGCAGTGGTGGAGGATGCCTTGTCGCTGACCAGCAATCACGGCCTGTCGCGAACCAATCCGCTGGAGCGGCACTATCGCGACGTGTTGTGCGGCCGCGTCCATACTCCACAGGATGATTCCACCCGTGTCTCCGCCGGACGCTTCGCGCTGGGCGTCTGAAACAACAGTCAACAACAACGGAGTTATCAGCCATGTCGGTCGAGTTCATCGGCTTCATCACCAACAACAATGCCTCCGAGACCATCGTCCGCACGGGCCCGGTGCTCGATCCGCCCTATATCGAGACCGTCGCCAAGGCCCATGAGCTCGCCGGTTTCGACCGCGCGCTATTGGCATTCCACTCGACCACGCCGGACGCATTGCAGGTCGCGCAGCATGTGCTCACGATCACCAAGCAGCTGAAGGTGATGATCGCGCAGCGGCCGGGCTTCACCGCGCCGACGCTCCTGGCGCGTCAGCTCGCGACGCTGGATCAGTTCTATGGCGGCCGGGTTTCGCTGCACGTCATCACCGGCGGCAACGCCATCGAGCTGCGCCAGGACGGCAACACGCTCGATGACAAGGACGAGCGTTACGCGCGCACCAGCGAATTCCTCGACGTGGTGCGGCTGGAATGGACCAGCGAGAAGCCGTTCAACTACAGCGGCAAGTATTACAACGTCGAGAACGGCTTCTCGCAGGTGAAGCCGTTGCAGAAGGGCGGCATCTACACCTTCGTCGGCGGCGGCTCCGACGCCGCGGTCGAGGTCGCCGGCAAGCATGCCGACACCTTCGCGTTGTGGGGTGAATCCTACGCCCAGGTGCGCGACGTCACCGCGCGGGTGCGCGCGGCCGCGGCCAAAAATGGCCGGCCGACGCCGCGCTTCAGCCTGTCGGTGCGGCCGATCCTCGCCGACACCGAGGAGAAGGCGTGGGCGAAGGCCGAGCACATCCTGGAGCGCGCCACCGCGTTGCAGGACCAGACCGGTTACCGCCGTCCCAACCACGCGACCGACGGCGCCAAGCGGCTGCTGGCGCTGGCAGATCAAGGCACCCGGATCGACAAGCGGCTGTGGACCGAGATCGCAAAGCTCACCGGCGCCAACAGCAACACCACGGCGCTGGTCGGTACCCCCGAGCAGGTCGCCGAGGTATTTGCCGATTACTACGATCTCGGCGTCAGCCACTTCCTGATCCGCGGCTTCGATCCGCTGGTCGATGCCATCGACTATGGCCGCGAGCTGATCCCGCTGACCCGCAAGCTGATCGCCGCGCGCGATGAGCAGCGAGGGATCGCTGCCGAATGATCCGTCTCATCGTCGCGGCGGCGCTCACGCTCGCCGCCATCGACGTTGCCTTCGCGCAGACCACGCTGCGCGTCGGCGACCAGAAGGGGAATTCGCAGGCCGTGATGGAAGCGGCTGGCGTGCTCAAGGACGTTCCCTACAAGATCGAATGGAAGGAGTTCGCCGCAGCGGCGCCGTTGCTGGAAGCCTTGGGCGCGGGCGCGATCGACACCGGCCTGGTCGGCGACGCGCCGTTCACCTTCGCCGCCGCCGCCAAAATCCCGGTCAAGGCGATCGCGGCTGTGCGGCAATCGCGCGACGGGCTTGCGGTGTTGGTGCCGGAAAACTCCCCAATCAAGAGTTTCGACGACCTGCGCGGCAAGAAGATCGCAACCGGCCGCGGCTCGATCGGCCATCAGCTGATCCTGGCGGCGCTGGAATCGAAGGGCTGGCAGGCAGCCGACGTGCAGATCGTGTTCCTCGCGCCGTCGGATGCCAAGGTCGCCTACACGCAAGGCTCGGTCGATGCCTGGTCGACCTGGGAGCCTTATGTCAGCCAGGAAGAGGTGCTGTTCAAGTCGCGCCGCGTCATCACCGCCGACGGCATCACACCCGGCCTCGGCTTCCAGGTCGCGACGCCGGATGCGATCAAGGGCAAGCGCGCCGAGCTCGAGGATTTCGTGCGACGCCTCGCCGCTGCGCGCGCATGGTCGCAGAACAATGTCGAGGGTTATGCCGCGACCTGGGGCAGGTTGATGAACATCCCACTCGCGGTGCCGCTGAACTGGCTGACCCGGGCCAGGATCCGCATCGCGCCGATCGACGACAGCGTGGTGGCCGACGAGCAGAAGACCATCGACCTCTACGATCGCTGGGGCCTGATCCGGCAGAAGATCAACGCCGCCGATATCGTCGACCGCTCGTTTGCCGCCGCTGTCGAGAAGGGCGCGGGGCTGTAAGCGCGATGGCATAGGCGGCAGGCGCTGCAAATGCACCACACATCAGCGTCGTTCTGGCGAAAGCCAGGACCCATTACCCCAATAACGAACCCGTGATCGCCAGAATATCCATTCGGCCGCAGGCTGCGGCGCGGCAAGGATTTTTCCCGGTCAGCACCCTTCAAAACGACAACGTTGCTATTTTCGCCGCGGCCTTGCCGCGCCTTCCCGCGCCGCCAAAATCAAAAGCACGAACAATCGAGTCCGGGAGATCACCATGGGCCTTCAAGAAACTCGCATCGAGTCGCTGCCGTTTGTGACCGCTGAACTGAACTATCTCGCGCCGACGCCGGGCAAGCCCCGGACCTACGCTTTCGACCCGCCGCCCGGCGAACCCAAATCCACCGCGTTGCCCGAAGCCCACAATGTCCCGATCTTCGATGGGCGCCTGATCGCCGACAGCTTCTCGCTCGACCGCGAGGGCTTTGCGCTGGTCAAGCATCCGACCAGCGTGAAGGACTATTACGACGACAATGAAGTCCGCAACGTCTACTACCCCGCGGTCGAGGCCTTCCTGAAGGCGACGCTGAAGGCGGATCGCGTCTTCATCTTCGACCATACCGTGCGCAAGCGCGTCGACGGCGCGGCAGACATCCGCGGCGGCGGACCGCGCCAGCCCGCGACCCGGGTCCATGTCGACCAGACCGCGATCTCCGGTCACAACCGCGTCTTCGAGCACCTGCCCGACGAGGCCGAGCAACTGGTCAAGGGGCGCGTCCAGGTGATCAATCTGTGGCGTCCGATCCGCGGTCCGTTGCGCGATTCACCGCTCGCGATGGCCGACGGCACCACGATCGCTCCCGAGGATCTCATTGCATCCGACCTGATCTATCCGAACCGCAGCGGCGAGACCTATTCGGTGAAATACAATCCGAACCACCGCTGGTTCTACATCCCCGAGATGACGCCGGACGAGGCGATCCTGCTGAAATGCTACGACTCGGCGACCGACGGCAGGACCCGGTTTGGGCCGCACACCGCCTTCGTCGATCCGACCACGCCGGCCGACGCCGCGCCGCGCGAGAGCATCGAGCTGCGCACCCTGGTGTTCCATAAGCAATAGTCATCACGACAACGCTTCGACGAATTCGTCATGCCCGGGCTTGTCCCGGGCATTCACGTCCAAGTCTCCATCTCTAAGACGCGGATGGCCAGGACAAGCGCGGCCATGACCGCATAATGGCCTACGACGGAGCGTTGCCTTCAAAGTTGGCACCGCCAGCCCAATAATGTTACGCCCGTCCCCGAGATGCCCGGGGAATAAGCGATTCATGGACGGCGTGGTGACGAAGGAAGAGGCGGGGATCGGTTTCCGCGCCCTGGTTCTTGCGCTTCTGGCATTGGCCTCCGGCCACATGCTGTCGACATTGCTGCGAACCATCCCGGCGATCAGCCTCGATTTGATGGCGCGGGACTTCGGCACCTCGCCGCAGGCGTTGGCGAGCCTGACCTCGATCTATCATTTTTCCTTTGCCGCCTCGCAAATCCCGGTCGGCGCCGCCATGGACCGCTTTGGCGTGCGGCCGGTGTCGCTGGGCCTGCTCACGGGCACGGTGGTCGGAACGCTGGTTTCGGCGCTGGCCACCGGGCCAGCGAGCTTCGTGCTCGGCCAGCTGATGCTCGGCGTCGCAACCTCGGGCATGCTGATGTGCCCGATGACGCTTGCCGCCAAGCAGATGTCGGCGGCGAAGTTCGGCCTGTGGTCCGGCCTGATCCTTTCGATCGGCAATATCGGCATGCTGTTGTCGGCGAGCCCGCTGGCCTTCGTGGTCGATCAGTTGGGCTGGCGCGCCGGCTTCTGGCTCTCGGCCGGCTTTGGCATCGTCGTGCTGATCGCGGTGTTCGCGCTGGTGCCGCGCCAGCCGGCGGCGCATGCCGATGAATCCTCGCCGCTGCGACAGATGGCGGAGGTGCTGCGGCTTGGGCTGTCGCGCGGCCTGCGCGGCTTGATCGCACTGTCGCTGGTGTCGCTCGGCGCCTCGCTGGTGCTGCGCGGCTTGTGGGCGGGCCCGTGGCTGATGGATGTGAAGGGCCTGAGCCGCATCGAGGCCGGCAATGTGCTTGGCCTGTTCACCTTGGCGATGATCGTGGGCCCAGCCTGCATCGGTGCCTTCGATCGCAAGTTCGGGCATCGCCGCACCGTGGTGGCGGCAACCCATGCGGTCGCCGCTTTGTTGCTGGTGGTGATGGCAGGGGGCGCGCCGCATTTCCCGGTCTCCAACCTGTTCGGCGTTGCCGTGATGCCGACGCGGTATGACCTGGTGCTGCTGATCCTGATCGGGCTGGTGACCTCTGCGCAGCCCTTGATCTACGGCATGACGCGGCAGCTGGTCGATGCCCAGAACACCGGCAAGGCGCTGTCCTCGGTCAATCTCGCGTTCTTCCTGGGCGCAGCGCTGCTGCAATCGAGCACCGCCGGCGTCGCGGCGCTGTTCGGGCTGCCCGCGGTGCTGCTGTTCATCGCAGCCGCGCTGCTGATCGGGACTGCGCTGTTTTGGGTCTATACCTCGACGGCGGTGACGGTAAGATAGCGGCCGGTTCCATCGCTTCCGGAAGTCACGTGCCCACGCCCGCCAAGATCGACCCGATCACCCGCTCCGTTGTCCAGCACCGCCTGTCGTCGATCGTGAAGGAGATGGGCGAAGCCATGCTTCGCACCTCCTATTCGCAGATCCTCAATTCCAGCCGCGATTTCTCGCTGGCGATCTGCGACACCAGCGGGCGGCTGATTGCGCAGGCCGATCATATCCCGGTGCATGTCGGGGCGCTGCCGTGGGCGACGCTGGCGGTCGAGGAGCGTTTCAAGGAGATCGCGCCCGGCGACGTCATCCTGCTCAATGATCCCTATCAGGGCGGCAGTCATCTGCCTGATCTGACCGCCTTCGTGCCGGTGTTCGACGGCGGAAAAAGGCTGCTCTGGACCATCGTGCGCGCGCATCAGAGCGACATCGGCGGCGCCACCCATGGCGCCAACAATCCGGCGGCGACGGAGATTTATCAGGAAGGCATCCGGATTCCGCCGATCAAGCTCTACGAGGCCGGCAAGCCGCGCGAGGACCTGCTCGACCTCTTGGCTTTGAACATCCGCAATCCCCGCGAATTCCGCGGCGACCTCGCGGCGATGCTCGGCGCCGCGCATCTCGGCGAGCGCCGCGTCTCAAAATTGTTCAGCGAGTTCGGCGCGGAGACGGTCGAGGCCGCGATCGAGGCGATCCTCGATGCCACCGAGCAGCAGACCCGCGCCGTGGTGTCGAGCTGGAAGGACGGCGTGTTCTACGGCGAAGCCTTGCTGGACGACGATGGCCACGGCCGTACCGACATCAGGATCGCCGCCAAGGTGACCAAGGCAGGCAGCGACATCGAGGTCGATCTCACCGGCTCCGACCCGCAGTCGACCAGCTTCGTCAACTCCTCGCATGCCAACATGCAGGCGGCGGTCGCGATGGCCTTCGCCTATCTGATCGACGCCGACATTCCGAAGAACACCGGCGCGCTGCGGCCGCTCAGGGTGGTGGCGAAGCAGGGCACCATCGTGTGGGCCGATCCCGGCCGGCCGGTGACCTTGTGCACCAGCCATCCCTCGAACGAAATCGTCGAAGCGATCATCAAGGCGATGTCCGCATCCTGTCCGGATCGCGTGATGGGCGGCTGGGGGCGTCGTTTCCGCATCGCGATCCAGGGCGAGGATCCGCGCAACGGACGCAATTTCATCTGGCACATGTTCCAGGCGCGGCCCGGCGGCGGCGCATCGCCTGGCGGCGACGGCTATTCCTCGATCGGCGAGTGGCATTCGGTCGGCGGACTCAAATTCGGCAGCATCGAGGTCGCCGAAGTGCGCTTCCCCCTGCATTTCCGGCAGCACGAGTTCCGCCCCGACTCCGGCGGCGACGGCCAGCATCGCGGTGGACTCGGCGTGGCGCTCGACATGGTGCTGGAGATCGAGAAGCCGGCCCGCGGCAACACCGCCGGCGACGGCGCGCGGCACGGCCCTTGCGGCATGCTCGGCGGCAGCGACGGCGAGCCGCATCACTATCGCTTGCTCTCCGAAGGCCGCGAGCCGCGGGTGCTCAGGACCAAAGAGGTCGGCATCGAGCTGCGTCCCGGCGATTGCCTCGAGATC
>CALRXG020000232.1:0-10507 GCA_943372075.1 Bordetella parapertussis
CGCGATCGCGATCCGCACCAGATCGGCGGACAGCACCTTGAGCACCTGGGCGTTGACGACGCTGCCGGCTTCGAGGTTGAGCTCCGGCGCGACGCTGCCCGCCTCGTTCGAGGCACGCACCGGCAGCACGGGATTGATGGCGACAGCCATGTCGGAGGTCTCGGCCAGGCGGCAGGATCGGGCCACCAAGCTAGTCCGGCGCCGTAAAGGTCTCGTTAACCGGCGCCCGGATTGAGCTCCCTGAGGACACCGGCGGCGGCCTTGAAGTCGACCAGGCGAGCGGCGCGGCGTGCCGCGACCTCCTCGTCGACGCCCCATTTCTCGATGTTCCAGTCCTCGTCGACATGGGCGGCAGCCCAGATCTGGTCCTCGTCGCGGACACGATGGGTCAGCGCCAGCGCCAGCAGCGCCGAGCCGGTCAGCGTCGTCACCACGTCGAGCGCGGCGATCGACCAGGGATCGGTCGGGAACGCGGCGCGCGCCGCCTTGATCGCGGGCTCCGGCTGGCCGACGTGCATCACCCCCTCGGCCATCACGAAATGGGCGCCGAGCGCATCGGCCGCCCAGAACAGGATCGGGTCCCAATGCTGGGCCTCGCGCGCCACCAGCGCGTCGGGATGGCCAGCGCGATAGAACAGCAGGTCGCTGCCGAGGAATTTTGCGGCGTCGTCGGCCACCTCGTCGACCCGATCGATCACCCCCTCGATCACGCTGTTGGCAAGCCGGGTCACTGGCATGGTGGTGGGATCGATGGTCTCGCCCTGCGCATTCCATTCCGCCGCGACCGCATCCGCGATGGGGCGGGTCGGCACCACGATCGGCTTGCCGGATGGCGAGCGGATCGGCTTGCCATCAAGTGTGATCGAAAATCCACCGTCGGTCTCTGCTACGCCGGCGCTGGTGTAGAACCGCTTGCGCTGCGGCGTGCGGATGTGGCGCCGCACCGCCTCCTGCGGATCGAGCGGGGCTTGTTCAGGGATATCGTCGAAGAGTTCGCGCATCGCGCCGGCCGGCTTTCGTTTCAAAGGATTTCCCTGCAAGATATGCCAGCGGCAGGGGCAAATAAAGCTGATGGGACGCAGCAAATTCCTCGCGGTTTTTGCGCTCGTTGCGGCGAGTTTGGCCGCCCCGACGGCCTGCGCCGGGTTCCGCACGCCGGAATCGCTAGTCCGCAACGTCTACGCCCATTATGGCAAGGGCAGCGCCGCGTTCTCGAATGGCCTGCCGCGCGACGAGGACACCGCCCGGCAATTCTTCGATCCCAGCCTGCGCGGCGCCTGGACCGCCCTGCACGACGCGCCCTACGATTTCCTGGTGCAGAGCCCGAGCTGGCGGATCGGCCCGATCTCGATCGCAACGCCGCGGCGGCAGTTCGACAAGACTGACGTCACTGTGACCTTCGACAATGAGGGCCGCGCGGTCTCGCTCAATTTCATCGTCGTCAACGGCCCCGACGGCTGGGTGATCGCGGATGTCGAGAGCTCGCACGATTCCCTGCGAATGTTTCTGGCGCAGTTCAGGCGTTGATCGCGATCATCGGCGGCGCCACACATGACACGATCCGCAACATTGAAAATATTTCCGCCGATTGCCTGCGCGTCTTCGCTTCTCCGCAATTCAGTCCGTGAATACGTCATCCGATTGATCGCTCAGCAGGTTTGAACGCCGCGCGCATTTCTGCGTCGAAGTGCCGCAAGTTTCTGTCATCTGCGCGTTAAATAGCTGCCAGATTACCGCAACAACGCGCGGCTAGCCTCCCATCACCAAACACAAGCTTTGTCGACCATCGTGGTCGCAAGACGTGGAACGATGTCATGCCTGACGTCGGTCCCGCGCTTGCGCGCCCGTGGCGACGTATTGGCGGGGCGGCGTGGCACGACGACTTTCGACCGTTAGTTGTGTCATTGCTGCGGCATGCCTCGGGCTCGCAGCGAGCGGCGTGACGTCCTGGCTCCGCGCAGCGGGCTTGCAGGATGCGGCGCAGACGCGACAGGACGTTTGTGCCCGACCCGAGATCGGAAGCGCGATCGCGGAACCCGTGGAATTGCGCAGCCGCGACGGCGTGCTGGAAACCGACCTCACCATCCACGACGAGAGGCGGCCCGATGGAACGGCCCGCTACTGCTACCTGACAGCGGACGGCAAGGCGTCGCCGACGCTGCGACTGAAGCCGGGCGACCAGCTCGTCATCCACTTCAAGAACGACCTGGTCGACCTCGACACGACGCCGGCGATCGACCGCGCACTCGCCGGTGCGCCGATCTGCACGACGCGAAAGCAGGTCGACGCCTGCACGAGCGGCGCGATGACGCCGATCTCCACCAATCTGCACTTCCACGGACTGACCGTGCCGCCGGTCTGTCACCAGGACGACGTGCTGAAAACCTCGATCCAGCCCGACGACGCGCCGTTCGACTATCGCCTGCGGATTCCCGAGGACGCGCCGCCCGGCCTCTATTGGTATCACCCGCATCTGCACGGCTTCAGCAAGACGCAGGTGCTCGGCGGAGCTTCCGGCGCCATCATCATCGAAGGCATCGAGCGCGCCGATCCACAGCTCGCCGGCCTGCCCGAGCGCGTGGTCGTGATCCGCGACCAGGATCTCGTCAATCCCGACGCGCCGCCGTCGAAATTCGAGCCGGTCATGACCAAGAGCCAGCTCGACAGTGACGGCGACGTCGCCAATTCCGGCACCGGATTCGGCAAACCGTCGAAGGATCTGTCCGTCAATTTCGTGCCGGTGCCCTATCCGAACTATCCGCCGGCCACGCTGACGATGAAGCCGGGCGAGCGGCAGCTGTGGCGCGTGCTGAATGCGTCGGCGATCACCTATCTCAACCTCGCTTTGCTGGTCGGCCGCACGCCGCAGCGGATCGGCATCCTCGGCCTCGACGGCGTGCCGCTGCAATTCCAGGGTAGCCCGTCGCCGCCGGTGCAATGGGTCAACCATATCGGCCTGCCGCCCGGATCCCGCGCGGAGTTCATCGTCGGAGGACCGCCGGCCGGCGCGTCGGCGTTGCTGGTGACCCGCGCGGTCGACACCGGTCCCGCCGGCGAAAACGATCCCAACCGCGCGCTGCTGACCATCACAGCCTCCGTCGGTGCTGCCGAGCCGCAGGCCGCCCTGCCCGCGCACGCCGAACCACTGCCACGGCCGGAGCGGCCGTGGGTCGGCGACGTCGCTCCGGTGCGCGTCCGCAAGCTGTTCTTCTCCGAGCAGCCGGAGAATCCCAACGACCCGAACAGCCCGACCAGGTTCTTCATGACCATCGACGGCGAGACCCCGAAGCCGTTCGATCCAAACTCCGACGTGCCAGACATCGTCGCGCGACAGGGCGACGTCGAGGACTGGATCATCGAGAACCGCTCGACGGAGCTGCATGATTTCCACATCCACCAGCTTCACTTCCAGCTGCGCGACTGGTCCGGCATCGCGGTCAACGAGCCGTTCCTGCGCGATACCGTCAACGTGCCCTATTACAACAGCCGCATGCTGAAATATCCGAGCGTGCGCCTGCGCATGGATTTTCGCGATCCCAACATCGTCGGCACCTTCGTCTACCACTGTCACGTCCTCGAGCACGAGGACGGCGGCATGATGGGAACGATCCGGGTGGTGCCGCGCGACACTGCGAGTTCGACCAAGCCTATCAACCAGCAAAAAGGAGAGCTTTGATGCGCGACAAGCGGAAGTCACGTTGGCTGCAGGGTTGTCGTCTGACCCTCAGCGCACTGGCGCTGGGCCAGTTCACCGCGAGCCCCGTCCTCGCACAGGAATGGGAACACCACCACGGTGGGCACGAGACCCGGACGCCGATCAAGCACGTCATCGTCATCATCGGCGAGAACCGCAGCTTCGACCACGTGTTCGCGACCTACGTGCCCGAGCGCTCCGGCGAGAGCGTGATGAACCTGCTGTCGCAGGGCATCGTCAAGCTCGATCCCAGCAAGAACGCGATTCCCGGGCCCAATTTCGAGAAGGCGCATCAGCAGGCTGCGATGGATAACGGCCCGAGCGACGCGTTCCTGCTGAGCCCGCCGAAGCAGAACTTCCCCAAGGACCAGCTGCCGTCTCCACTGGTCGGCGGTCCCAAGGTCTCCTACATTCCCAACAAATGCGGCAGTTCGCCGATCACCACCTGCGAGGCATCGCTCGTGCTTGCGCAGCAGTCGGAATCCGGCCTGCCCTCCGAGTACTATCAATACCTGCTGACCGGCGGCACCGGTCAGAGCTCGCACACGCCCGATCAGCGCATCAACGATGTCAACACGCTACCGGCCGGTCCGTTCCAGCTCACCAACGGCGGGACGATGCCATACGACGCCTATGCGGCAAGCCCGGTACATCGCTTCTACCAGATGTGGCAGCAGATGAACTGCAACCACTCGGCAGCCAGCCGCGACAACCCGTCGGGCTGCGGTCATAATCTGTTCGCGTGGGTCGAGGTCACCGTCGGCGCTGGTGGCGATGGCGCGACGCAGCCCTCCAACTTCTCGACGGAATACTCGCCGACGGCAACGACCACGGGCGAAGGCTCGACGGCGCTTGGCTTCTACAATGTGCAGAAGGGCGACGTGCCGTATTTCAGCTCGCTCGCGCAGAAATATGCGATGAGCGACAACTTTCACCAGTCCGTCAATGGCGGCACCGGTGCCAACCACATCATGTTCGGCCATGCCGACATGATCTACTTCAGCGACACCTACGGCAACGCAGCCGTTCCGCCGAACGGTGTGCAGGTGTTTGGCGGTACGCCCGACGCCGGCATCGTGCATGAAATCGAGAATCCGAACCCTGCGCCCGGCACCAACAACTGGTACACCGAGGATGGCTACGGCTCGGGCGGCAATGGCGGCTATCCTCCGCCCTACTCCACGAGCCCGGTATCCGGCGGCGGCTCCTACAGCGACTGCTCGGATTCAACCCAGCCCGGCGTCAAGCCGATCCTGGACTATCTGAAGAACATCCGGATCAACCCGAATTGCGAGCCGGGCCACTATTATCTGTTGAACAATTACAACCCGGGTTACTTCGGCAACGGCAAGAACGCCTACACCGACACCAACCCGTCCAACACCCCGTTCACGATCCCGCCGTCGACCCGCAAGAGCATCGGCGACAGCCTGAACGAGCGGAGCATCTCCTGGAAGTATTACGGCGACCAGTGGAACAACTACGTCAACGACCCCTACCAGCTCAACTGGGGCGTCGCCGGCCCGACCGCGGACGAGTACTGCAACATCTGCAATCCGTTCCAGTACGACACCTCGATCATGTCGCACCCGGACCAGGTCGCGGCCCATATCAAGGACTCGGTTGATCTGTACTCCGATCTCTCCAAGCACACGTTGCCGGCGGTCTCGATCGTCAAGCCGAGTGGGTTCACCGACGGACACCCGTCGTCGTCCAAGCTCAATCTGTTCGAAGGCTTCGCCAAGAAGATCGTCGACCAGGTCCAGGCCTCCGATTACGCCAAGGACACCGCGATCTTCATCACCTTCGACGAAGGCGGCGGCTACTACGACTCCGGCTATGTGCAACCGCTCGATTACTTCGGCGACGGCACGCGTATTCCGCTGATCGTGGTCGCACCGTTCCTGCGCAAGGGCCACATCTCGCATGAATATGCCGATCACGTCTCGATCATCAAATTCATCGAGCGGAACTGGCGCCTGGAGCCGATCACCCATCGCAGCCGTGACAACTACCCGAACCCGGTTGCCGCGCCCAGCAATCCCTACGTTCCGGTCAACAGCCCGGCGCTCAGCGACCTGTTCGACTTCTTCGACTTCGACGATGGCGGCCATCACCACGGTGGCGGCTGGGATCAGGACGGCGGCGGCTGGGATCACTGACCACTGCGCCTCACGACACATTGCCGCCGGTCCGAAAGGGCCGGCGGTTTCTTTTTGCGCCCGGCATGCCTTGATCTTGCCCGCGCGGACCGGGACACTTGACCGGCAATGCCGACCTCTGTCCGCGGAACCTGCTTCAATGACAACCATCGCCTTCCGCCAGGCTGTCCCGGCCGATCTTCCAGCGATCATCGCGCTCCTCGCCAACGATATCCTGGGGCGACAGCGGGAGGATTCGCGCTCTCCACCGAACCCCCGATATGCCGATGCATTCGAAGCCATCCTCGCCGATCCCAACCAGCTGCAGGCCGTTGCTGTGCTGGGCGACGAGGTGATCGGCGCGCTGCAACTGACCTTCATCCCCGGACTGGCACGCATCGGCGCCTGGCGCGGGCAGATCGAGGCGGTCCGCATTGCCGAGGCGCACCGGAGCTCGGGCGTCGGGCAGCAGATGTTCGAATGGGCGATCGCGCAATGCAAAGCGAGAGGTTGCGATCTCGTGCAGCTCACCACTGACAAGGCCCGTCCCGACGCGCACCGGTTCTATGAACGGCTGGGCTTCGTCGGCAGCCATATCGGCTACAAGCTGACGCTCTGACGTGATCGCTGCCCGACTCGGGGCCATTGAGCGGCCTGGACACCGTGCGGTCCGGAGCAAACACGCTCAAAGCCTGAACAGCTTCTCCGCGTTGCCATGCGCGATCAGCGCGCGGTCGGTCGCGGTCACTGGAATCTGCTCCAGGAACGCGCGTGCCTTGACCATCGAGGCATAGGGATAATCGGCCGAGAACATGATGCGGCCGACCCCGATCTCGAGCAGCAGATCGAGAAACGTCGCCGGAAAATTGAAGCCCGCGAACGTGTAGTGCAGATTGTCGCGCAGGTAGGCGCTGACCGGACGCTGCAGCTTGGTCAGTTCGACTGGCATCACGTCGACCCGCTGCATGAAAAACGGCAGCCCCTCGCCCATGTGGCCGATTACGATCTGAAGCCTGGGGAAGCGATCGAACACGCCGCCGAGCACCATGCGCAGCACGTGGACTGCGGTTTCGATGTGCCAGCCGAACCCCGGGCCGGCCAGCATCTCGGTGACAAGAGGCGAAAAGCCGCCGAACGACGCTTCGATCACCGCCCTGGGCGGCCTGGTCGGGTGCAGATAGATCGGCGCACCGAGCGCTTCGGCAGCCTCCAGCACCGGCCAAAAGAACTTGTCGTCGAGGTAGCGGCCGCGCTGATGGCCGTTGATGACCGCGCCGGCGAAGCGCTGACCGCTGACGCGGCGCTCGAGCTCCTTGGCCGCTTGGTCCGGTTGGGCGATCGCCAGCGCTGCAAAGCCGGAGAGCCGCGTCGGATGCCGCGCGATCGCCTCGGCCAGCACGTCGTTGGTGTCGCGCGCCAGCGCCACCGCGTCGGCAGGCTCCAATTGCTCGCCTGGCGCGGTCAGCGAGATCACCTGCATGTCGATGCCGGCGGCATCCATCTGAGCGATCCGTCCCTGGTCGAGGTCGCACAGATCGCGCATCAATTGCTCGGCACGGCCGCCGACCTGGCGCGCCTGGTCCCTGAGTTCGCGGCCTGGACCGTCGAGAAAGCCCGGCGTGGCGAAATGCTCTTCGAGCGTGATGGTACGCATGGCCTCGATGCTCCGCTGCAGCAGGATGTCGCGTTAACGTGCCTCGCCCTATTTTTCGAAGCCAATGGTGGCTATTTTCCGGGCGATCAATCGAGGCCTCAATCCCGGTTGGCGCAGGATCGCGAATAGGCGGCGCGGTCGGCCTGGTTCAGGCCGGCGGCTGCGGCGGCGTCGAGGCATCGGCTGACCCGATCGCCGAACGAGTTGCGCGGCGGAGCGCGGAGGTTCGGCTGCGGCGGCGCATCCATTTTAGGGATCGGCGGCACCTCGATCCGGGGCGGCGGCGGAGGCTGGGGCACCGGCGGACTATTGATCGAGCCACCTGGCGCAATGATTTGCGCGAAGGCGCTCGTCGCACTCATGTTCCACAGCAAGGCGCAGGCCAGAATCGAGGTTCGTGTCATGAGCCATATTTCGTGACGCAGCAGCTGCCGTTCAAGTGACCGCCGCGCGCGGCAACGCTGCCTGGGATACGCGAATCCCTCGGCCTCACGGCTTCTGATAGATCACATGACCGGCGCGGATGGTGGTGCTCACTTTCGCGAGATTGCCGACATCGCCGAGCGGATCGCCGTCGAGCACCACGAGATCGGCATCGAAGCCCTGCTCCACCCGGCCCTTCTTCGCGGCCTTGAAGAACCGCGCCGGATTGGTCGTCAACGAGGCCAGCACCTGGCGCTCCGACAGCGCGCGGTGCATCAGCTGCACCTCCTGCGTGGTGTCGTACAGCGTGGTGAATCCGACATCGGTGCCGAACAGCACGGTGCCGCCATTGTCCGAGAATTGCTTGAGCTGGTTGACGGTCGCCGCCACCATCCGGCTGGTGACGTTCGGATCGAGCACCACGGTCGTGAACAACGAAAGCGTCGGGATTAGCGCGGTGCCCTGCGCCTTGAACCGCGCCAGCTGGTCGTCGGTGTAGCCGCGCTCGCCCGGTGTGGTGTGCGCGAGCACATCGACACCGGAGGTGATCACGGTCTCGACGCCGGTCTTGTTCTGCGGGTGAGCAAACACCGGGCGGCCCTGCGCATGCGCGACATCGACGGCCGCCTTGGCGATGGCGGGGTCCATGTTGATGACGGGCTTGTCGCCCATGAACACGCCGGTGAACAGCTTGACGCCGTCCTCGCCCATCGCAAGCCAGTCGCGCGCCCATTTCGCCGCCTCCTCGGGCGTCGCGGCCTCGGGAAGCTGCATCTCGGGCGGCAGGTACACCGGATGCCCACCCTTGGGAAAGACGCTGCCGGCCAGCAGAATGTTGGGACCGGCGACGTAGCCTGTCGCGATGCGTTTGCGCAGCGGAAAAATATCTCTCGGATCGGACCCGAGATCCCAGACCGTGGTGAAGCCCCAGCGCGTCAGCATGTCCTGCATGTGCTGCGTCAACGGCGCGGCTGGCGCTTCGCCGGCGTTGTGCCAGACACGTTCCGTGAAATGCACGTGGCTGTTCCAGAACCCGGCGACCACGGTCTTGCCGCTGCAATCGATGACGCGCGCATCCGAGGGCACCGCGACATCGCCGGACTTGCCGACCGCGCTGATGACGCCGTCTGTCATCACGATCACCGCATCCGGCAGCGCTGGCGCATCGGCGGTGGCGTACAGCGTGCCGCCGCGCAGCACCACGGTTTCGGCACGTGCGGCCATTGAGGCAAGAGCCGAGCCGATGAGGACGAGCATCACGCGCAGCGAGAGTCCGGTCATGGACAACCTCTTTGATGAAGGCATGCCGGCAATGCCCGGCGTGCGGCAACATAGCCGTCACGCCCCGGGCCGCTTTGATCATTCTTGCTGTCTGCGGCCGATATTCAGGCGACGCCCTCGAGTCACTCCTCGGGCGCGTTCTCGATCGGATCGAACCGGTCGGCCTCGAGCCCGAGCAGGTTCCAGGATTGCAGCATGTGCGGCGGCAGCGGCGCACTGACATCGATCATGCCGCCGCGCGGGTGCGGGATCACGATCCGGCGGGCGAGCAGATGCAGCCGGTTCTGCAAGCCGCCCGGCAGCTGCCAGTTCTCCTTGTTGAAGTATTTGGGGTCGCCGACGATCGCGTGATCGATATGCGCCATGTGGGCGCGCAATTGATGGGTGCGGCCGGTGACCGGCTTGAGCGACACCCAAGCGAGCTTGGTCGCCGACGCCTCGACCACGGCGTAATAGGTCACGGCGTGGCTGGCGCCCTCGTCGCCATGCGCAGCGATCCGCATGATGCTGTCCTCCTCGCTCTCCTCCTTGGCGAGATAGGTCGAGATGCGGCCCTGCTTTGGCTTCGGCACGCCGGCGACCAACGCCCAGTAGATCTTGCGGGCGGAGCGATGGCGGAACGCACCGGTGAGGAACGATGCCGCGAAACGCGTCTTGGCGATCAGCAGGCAGCCGGAGGTCTCGCGGTCGATGCGATGCACCAGCCTCGGCTTCTGCCCCTTGGCGTCGCGCATCACCTCCAGCATCTGGTCGACATGCCGCGTCATACCGGAACCGCCCTGCACAGCGAGACCGACCGGCTTGTTGAGCACCAGCACGTCGTCGTCCTCGTACAGCGTCATGTCCTTTAGCGCCTGCAGCGTCTTCGCCTCGGCCTCGGACAGCGCGGTCGCCGCCTTCGGCGTATCGAGCCGCAGCGGCGGAATCCGCACGCTCTGCCCCTCCTCGAGCCGATCCTTGGAATCGGCGCGCTTGCCGTTGACCCGGAGTTCACCCTTCCGGACGATGCGCTGGATATGGGAAAACGACAGGCCGGGAAACCGCGCCTCGAGGAAGCGGTCGACGCGCATGTTGTCCTCGTCAGCGGTGACGACGACGGTCTGCACCTTGGTCGGCAACGGCAGTTCCGCCGCAGGCTTTGCCGCGGCGGGCTCCGGTCGCGGCTCCCGGTCGCGGCGCGGCTCGGCGAAGCGCGACGGCTTGGCGGCGGCGCGCTGTGAGAATGGGCGGTCACCGGACTTGCGGTCCCCGGCCTTGCGATCAGCGGGCTTGCGATCAGCAGTCTTGTGATCGCCAGCCTTGCGGCTGCGCTGC
>CALRXG020000233.1:0-10433 GCA_943372075.1 Bordetella parapertussis
ATGACCACGCGCATATGGATCTCGGCGATGCCGACGACGCGCATGCGCGCGCGCACGCAGCCGACATCCGTAAGCGGTTTGCCGGGCGCACCGTCACGACGTGGCAGATCATCCTGTTCGGCCTGACCGGCGGGCTGATTCCGTGCCCGGCTGCGATCACCGTGCTGCTGCTCTGCCTCCAGCTCAAGCAGTTCAGCCTTGGCTTTGTGCTGGTGCTCTGCTTCGGCATCGGCCTTGCGATCACCATGGTCTCCGCCGGCGTGGTGGCCGCGCTGAGTCTTCGCCATGTCGAACGTCATTGGAGCGGCTTCAGCCGCTTCGCCCAGCGCGCGCCCTACCTGTCGGTCGCGCTGATCGTGCTGGTCGGTCTCTACACCGGCTGGTTGGGGCTGCACGGGATCGTGGCATAGTCGATCCCGTTGTTTGGATTCTTTCGGAAAAATGCTGGGATCGCCCGGTCAAGCCGGGCGACGACATCGCGTGTTTGGCGTCTTGAATCGCGAACCATCCACCGCCGTCGCCCCGGCGAAAGCCAAGACCGATGATCTCAATTGCAAATTGCTACGCTGGCGCGGCTCCCGCTGCATTCCGCAGCTTGGCCAGCGCCGCCTCCACCACATCGCGTGTGTACGGCTTCTGCACCACCGGCGCCGATTCCAACTCGGCCGGGATCGGCGCGCGTTCGCCGTAGCCGGTGGCGAACACGAAAGGCACCTTCAGCTCCGACAGCCTGGTCGCGACGGGGATCGAATTTTCGGAGCCGAGGTTGAGGTCGAGCAGCGCGAAGCCCGGCGTACTGCGCTCGATTGCGGCGAGCGCCTGCGACACCGAGGCGGCCGTCTCGACATGGCGCGCGCCGAGTTCGAGCAGGATCACCTCGGCGCCCATGGCGATGATCAGATTGTCCTCGACGATCAGCGCCGTTCCGGAAATGCGCGGCGCGGCATCGGCGTCGGATTCGAGCTTGGTTGCGATACCGGACATCGACATCAGCTCCACAAAATTGGCGGGAATGGTGAATTTCGCCTGCACGCCGAGCAGGTCGAAACGCAGCTCGGCGTCGCCCTTGAGGTCGAACGGGATCGAGCGCTCGATGATCGTGGTGCCGAAGCCGCGCCGCGAGGGCGGCTGTACCGGCGGTCCGCCGCTCTCCTTCCAGTCGATGATGAGGCTCGAATTGCGGTCGAGCTTCCAGACGATCTCGACCTGCCCAGTGGAGTCGGCCAGCGCGCCGTATTTCGCCGAGTTCGTCATCATCTCGTGGACGACGAGCGCGAGCGTCGCGAACGCCTTGGGATCGAGCGCGACGTCCGGGCCGCCCATCTGGATGCGTCCGGCCCGGGAGCCCAAATACGCGCCGGCCTCCGACTCCACCAGCGTCTTCAGCGCGACCGGTGCCCAGTTCAGGCTGGTGATCTGGTCGTGGGCGCGGGCCAGCGCCTGGATCCGGCCGCCGAGAACGCTGGAAAACTCCTCGATGCTGGTCGCGGTGTCCTTGCTCTGGGCGACGAGGCCGCGCACCAGTCCAAGGATATTGCGAACGCGATGATTGAGCTCGGCAATCATCAGCTCCTGTCGCTCCTGCGCGCCCTTGCGCTCGCGCGCGGCGAGGTCGGCGAGTTGCAGGATCACTTCCAGAAGGGTGATCCGGAGGCTCTCGGCGATATGCAGGTCGGCCTGGGTCCAAGGCTTGGATTGGCCATGAACCACCTCCTGCCACAATTCGAAGCTCTTGCGCGGCGTGAGCCGCGGACCGTGCGGACCTGTGGTGTAGACCTTCTCGGGCGCGCCGCCCCAATTGACCGATTGGGTTACCTCGCGGCGGAAGAAGATCAGGCAGTCGCGCGGCACCCGCGAGATCGGCACCGCGAGAAAACCCGCTGCGCGGTCGCGGAAGGCGCCGCCGGCGGCATAGACCTTGGCGATCTCCGCACTCGCGGTGATGCGGCCCGGCGAGGTCCGGTTGATGAAGCCGACCAGGTCTTTCACCTCGGCTTCCGTCGGTGTCTGGCCGGACAGCTTGATCTCGCCATTGGACCAGATCGCGATGCCGTCGCATTCGATCATCTTGCGATAGTCGTCGACGAAATCGAAGATTGCGCGCTGGCTGTGCTCGTGGGACGCGGCGGCCTCGATCAGCCGCTCCTGAATCTGCTGGGCACGCGTCTCGTAGGCAACGGTCGCCTCGCGCTCGCGGGTCTCCAGGATCCAGGAGAACATCTGGCCGAACAGCTCGGCCGCGGTGCGGCGCTCGAACGAGATATGGTGCGCGGAGTAGTGGTGGCAGGCGAACAGCCCCCACAGCTTGCCGTCGCGCAGGATCGAGACCGACATCGAGGCCCCGACGCCCATGTTCTGCAGATATTCGATATGGATCGGCGACACCGAGCGCAGCGTGCTCATGGAGAGATCGAGCAGGCCTGCGCTGTGGGTCGCCGTCGACAGCAGCGACACCGGGGTTGCATTGACGTCGGCGATGATGCGCAGCCAGTTGCGGGTGTAGAGTGCGCGCGCCTGCTGCGGAATGTCGGAGGCCGGGTAGTGCAGGCCGAGGAAGGATTCGAGGCCGGCCCTGGCGACCTCGGCGATCACCTCACCGGAGCCGTCCGCGCCGAAGCGATACACCATCACGCGGTCGATGCCGGTCAGGGTCTTGACCTGGCGCGCGGCCTCCTGCGCCAGTTCGGTGATGCCACGGGTTTTGCGCACCCGGCCGAGCATCAGGCGGACCAGCTCGCCCGAATTCACGTCAGGTTCGATCACTGAAGGCTCGGCCTCGATCACGAGATAGGCGCCGGAAAAGTGGATGGCCAGATCGAACGGCTTGCCGCCGTCCTGCAACGTCACGCCGAACAGACGCTCGGTGGCGTCAGGGCCGGTGAGATAGTCGACGCGGGTTCGGATCGCCTCGATCGCGGCGCCGGAGAAAATAGTTTCGAGCGGCCGCTGGAAGATCTGGCCAGGCTCGCGGCCGAGATAGCTCGCCACATTGTCCGAGGCCATGCAGACCGTGAAATCCGATTGCAGCGCGATCAGGAAGCCGAACGGCTGGATGCTGCCGGGGATGTGAATCGGCTCGCGGTCGCAATTGGTGAGATCGACTTGCAGCTTCATGGCTGGCTCGCGGCTGTGGCGAACAGGGCGAAGGCATGGCGGGCGGGTACGACGACGTCATCCTCGTCGGTCAGCTCGGCAGCGTGGTGCTCCAGCAGGGCGAGAAAGCTCGGCCAGAGCTGCTCGCCGGTGCCATGTCGAAGAAAGGCGGTAGCGGCAAGGATACGGGCATCGGCGGTGCGGTCGACGTGCCGCAGCAGGTACGCCGCGCCGAGGCGGGAGCCTTCCAGCACATACAGGGTGCCGAGCAATGCTGGGCGATCGGCGATGACCGGCGGATCGAGTGGCTGCACCGAGCCGCCGATCGCAGCGAGATCGGCCAGGATGGCGCGGCTGCGCGCGCGGCGGTCCCAGTCGGCTGTGAGCTTGCGAACTCCGCCCGCGATCAGCGCACGTTCCAACGGCAGCAGTGCCGCAGCGTTGATCTCGAGGAAACGGCGGTAGCCGGCGAGGGTGGAGAGGTCGATGGCGCCGAGCGTGGCGTCAAGCTTGGCGTGATCCGCGGCTGTGGCGGCTTTCAGGACGCTGCGAAGAGAGGTGGGAGATCGACCGGCGAAATGGTTGGAGGCGACGAGAGGCGGCGTCGGAAGTGCGATTTCCGGCATCCGGAATCCTTCAGGTATGAGCGCAATGATGGCCAGCGGCCGGACGATAACTTGAACGCCAACGCCCGACGGAACCTCCGGTTCCCACCAGCGCCATTATTTGGCCCGGATCGCCTCGGGCGCATCTGGCTGGGCGGACGGATGGGCCCTGGCGAAGGCCGACAGCGCCATGGCGGTCTCATGGATGCGCTTCACGGTCGGCCACGGCGACAGGCTGACCTGCTGGTTGATCGCCGCCGTGACGTGGCCGACCAGGCAGATGTCGGCCACGGTCGGCGTTTCGCCGTGGCAGAACCGGCCGGTCGCCTTGTGGCCGGCGAGGTGGCCCTCGAGCGCCGCCAGCGTCTCCACCGTCCAGTGCCGCCGCCAGGCATTCTGCTGGCTGTCGCGCAGATCGAGCTCGCGGTCGAGATAGCGGCGCACCCGCGGCGTCAGCAGCGGATGGCCCTCGCAGGCAACGATCAGCGCCAGCCCGCGCACCCGGGCGCGGCCGAGCGCATCGGCCGGCAGCAGCGGCGGATCGGGATAGGTCTCATCGAGATAGTCGATGATCGCCAGCGACTGGAACAGCACCGTGCCGTCGTCGGTCACCAGCGCCGGCAGTGCCATCTGCGGATTGATCTTGCGATAGGCGTCGGCGCGATGCGCGTCGGCATCGATGTCGACGTACACGATTTCGGCCGGCACCTGCTTGAGGTCGAGCGCGATCCGCACCCGAAAGCTCGCCAGCGATCGCCAGAAGGAGAAGAGCTGCATGGGGAAGTCTCTCTGCGCAAAGCGACGAGGCCCTTAGCCCGGATGAAGTGCAAGCGAAATCCGCGACCGGCCAGCGTGCGGTCGCAGCTTACTCCCGATTGCGCTTCGCTGCATCCGGGCTGCAACGTTCGTTGGCTATGACACTGCCGGAGACGCAATCGCATCCTCCCCTGGAGGGGAGGATCGGTTCGCAAGAACCGCGAACCGAGGTGGGGTGAAGGTCTGTCGTATCGGGCGCTGTCCGAGTGGAGAGATCACCCCACCCCGGAGCGCATCTCGCTGCGCTCCACGCACTCCGAGCCTCCCTCTCCAGGGGAGGGTGAAGAGCTAGCCCGCCCCCACGGCCTTCTTGCGCCAGGCCAGATGCACGCCGCAGGTGCAGCCGGGCGGGTGGGAGGCCAGCTCCTTGGAGGCCTCGTCATTGGCGGGCGTCGCGGCCGGCGCGATCACGGTCTCCTTGGCGCCCTCTCGCGACGGGATGTAGTTCAAGATCGGCGCGAGCCAGCGTTCGACCTCGGCGACCGTCATGGCCTTGCGCGCGGCATAGTCCTCGACCTGGTCGCGCTCGATCTTGCCGACGCCGAAATAGAAGCTTTCGGGATGGCTGAAATAGAGCCCGGAGACCGACGAGCCCGGCCACATCGCAAAGCTCTCGGTCAGCGTCACGCCGGCGGTGTTCTCGGCATCGAGCAGCTTGAACAAGGTCTGCTTCTCGGTGTGGTCGGGCTGCGCCGGATACCCCGGCGCCGGACGGATGCCGTCGTACTTCTCCAGGATCAGTTCGTCCGCCGACAGGGCCTCGCCGGACGCGTAGCCCCAGAACTCCTTGCGCACGCGCTGGTGCATGCGCTCGGCAAAGGCCTCCGCCAGGCGATCGGCCAGTGCCTTGCACAGGATCGAGGAGTAGTCGTCATTGGCGTTCTTGAAGCGGTCGGCGACTGCGTCCTCGCCGATCCCCGCCGTGACCACGAAGCCGCCGATATAATCCGGTACGCCCGCGCTGGCAGGCGCGATGAAATCGGACAGCGCGGCGTTGAACCGGCCCTCGCGCTTCTCGAGTTGCTGACGCAGCGTGTGCAAGGTCGCGATCGTCCTGGTACGGGTCTCGTCGGCATAGAGAGCGATGTCGTCGCCGACCGCGTTGGCCGGCCAGAAGCCGATCGTGGCGCGGGCGGTGAACCACTTCTCCTGGATGATCTGGTCCAGCATCTTGCGGGCGTCGGCATACAGCGAGCGCGCAACTTCACCGACCACGGCATCGTCGAGGATCGCCGGGAAGCGGCCCGCCAGCTCCCAGGTCTGGAAGAACGGCGTCCAGTCGATGTATTCGGCGAGCTCGGCGAGATCGTAGGCGTCGAAGCTCTTCAGCCCGAGGAATGCCGGCTGCTTCGGCGGCGTCGCGGCAAAGTCGATCGTGACCTTGTTGGCGCGGGCGTCGGGGAGCTTCAGCCGCTTCTTGTCGGCCTGGGCGCGGAAATGCGCGGCGGAGATCTTGGCGTATTCGGCACGAACCTCGGCGGCATAGGCCTGCTTCTTGTCGGCCGACAGCAGCGAGGACGCGACGCCAACGGCGCGGCTGGCGTCGTTGACGTGCACGACCGGCCCGGCCGGATAGTTCGGGTCGATCTTGACGGCGGTGTGTACACGGCTGGTGGTAGCGCCGCCGATCAGCAGCGGCACGTTCATGCCCTGCCGTTCAAGCTCGCCGGCGAGGAAGCTCATCTCGTCGAGCGAAGGCGTGATCAGGCCGGACAGGCCGATGATGTCGGCGTCCTCGGCCTTGGCGGTTTCGATGATCTTGTTGGCCGGCACCATCACGCCGAGGTCGATGACCTCGAAATTGTTGCACTGGAGCACGATGCCGACGATGTTCTTGCCGATATCGTGGACGTCGCCTTTTACCGTCGCGAGCACGATCTTGCCCGCGGCGTGCCGGCCGCCGGTGACGCCATTGGCCTGGTTGCGCGCCTTCTCCTCCTCCATGAACGGCATCAGATAGGCGACCGCCTGCTTCATCACGCGGGCCGACTTCACGACCTGCGGCAGGAACATCTTGCCGTCGCCGAACAGGTCGCCGACCACGTTCATGCCGTCCATCAGCGGCCCCTCGATGACGTCGAGCGGGCGCGTCGCGTTCTGCCGCGCGGCCTCGGTATCGGCCTCGATGAACTCGGTGATGCCGTGGACCAGCGCGTGCGACAGCCGCTTCTCGACCGGCCATTCGCGCCAGGCGAGATCCTGCTCCTTGGTCTGCTTCTCCTTGCCGCGGAATTTTTCCGCCAGCGCCAGCAGCCGCTCGGAGGCAGCGGGATCGCGGTTGAGGATGACGTCCTCGCAGACCTGGCGCAGCTCGGGGTCGATGTCGTCATAGACGATCATCTGCCCGGCATTGACGATGCCCATGTCCATGCCGGCCTTGATCGCATAGTACAGGAAAACCGAGTGCATCGCCTCGCGCACCGGTTCGTTGCCGCGGAACGAGAACGACAGGTTGGAGACGCCGCCCGAGATGTGGGCGTGCGGCAGGTTCTGCCGGATCCAGCGCGTCGCCTCGATGAAGTCGACGCCGTAATTGTTGTGCTCCTCGAGGCCGGTCGCGATCGCGAAGATGTTCGGATCGAAGATGATGTCCTCGGGCGGGAAGTCGAGCCGCTCGACCAGGATGTCATAGGCGCGCTTGCAGATCTCGGTCTTGCGCGCGTAGGTGTCGGCCTGTCCGGTCTCATCGAACGCCATCACCACCACGGCCGCGCCGTGGCGTTTGGCGACCGTCGCCTCATGCAGGAACTTCTCCTCGCCCTCCTTGAGCGAGATCGAGTTCACGATCGGCTTGCCCTGGATGCACTTCAGACCGGCCTCGATGACGTGGAATTTCGAGGAGTCGACCATCACCGGCACGCGCGCGATGTCCGGCTCGGAGGCGACAAGGTTGAGGAACTCGACCATCGCCTTCTCGGAATCGAGCAGTCCCTCGTCCATGTTGACGTCGATCACCTGGGCGCCGTTCTCGACCTGGTCGCGCGCCACCTGAAGCGCCGCGGTGTAGTCACCCGCGGTGATCAGCTTGCGGAAACGTGCCGAGCCGGTGACGTTGGTGCGCTCACCGACGTTCACAAAGGGAATCGCATCGGTCAACGTGAACGGCTCGAGGCCGGAGAGCCGGAGCCGCGGCTCGATCTCGGGCACCACGCGCGGCTTGTGCGGAGCGACGGCCTTGGCGATCGCCGCGATATGGTCAGGCGTGGTGCCGCAGCAGCCGCCGACGATGTTGACGAGGCCGGCGGCGGCGAATTCGCCGATCAGCCGGGCCATGTAGTCCGGCGTCTCGTCATACTGGCCAAACTCGTTGGGCAGGCCGGCATTCGGATACGCACAAACCAGAGTGTCGGCGACGCGGCCGATGTCGGCGATGTGGGCGCGCAGATCCTCGGCGCCGAGCGCGCAGTTGAAGCCGATCGTGATCGGCCTGGCGTGCTTCACCGAATGCCAGAACGCCTCCGGCAACTGCCCGGAGAGCAGGCGGCCGGATTTGTCGGTGATGGTGCCGGAGATCATCACCGGCACGTCGATGCCGCGCTCTTCCATCAGCTCGGCGATCGCGCAGAGCGCCGCCTTGGCATTCAGCGTGTCGAAGATGGTCTCGACCAGCAGCATGTCGGCGCCGCCATCGAGCAGGCCCTTTGCCTGTTCGCCATAGGCCTTGCGCAGATCGTCGAATGTCACCGCGCGATAGCCGGGATTGGAGACGTCGGGCGAGATCGAGGCGGTGCGGTTGGTCGGGCCGAGCGCGCCGGCGACGAAACGCGGCTTGCCGTCCTCGGCGCTCACCCGCTCGGCGGCAATGCGCGCAAGCCGGGCGCCTTGCAGGTTCATCTCGTAGGCGAGGTCCGACATGTCGTAGTCGGCCTGCGCGATCGAGGTCGAGGAGAAGGTGTTGGTCGCGACGATGTCGGCGCCGGCGCGCAAATATGCGGCATGGATGTCCGTGATCGCCTCAGGCTGGGTCAGGATCAGCAGATCGTTGTTGCCCTTGATGTCGCGGTGGAAGTCCGCAAAGCGCGCGCCACGAAAGGCGGCTTCGTCGAACTGCAAACCCTGGATCATCGTGCCCATGGCGCCGTCGAGCACCAGGATGCGCTCGCGGGCAGCCGCGAGCAAAGCGTTACGCTTGGCAGAGACAGCAATGGTCATGGATCAGGCAGCTTTCTGTGCGCCATTCGGCCGGATGCCGAGCAGATGGCTGATCGCGAACACGAGGTCCGCGCGGTTCATGGTGTAGAAGTGGAAGGTGTCGACGCCGTGCTTGAACAGCTTCTGCACCTGGCCGGCGGCGACGGTGGCCGCGACCAGCTTGCGGGTCTCGGCATCGTGGTCGAGGCCGTCGAACTTCTCGGCAAGCCAGTCCGGCACGCTGGTGCCGGCGCGGGTGACGAAATTGCGGGCCTGCTTGAAATTGTGCATCGGCATGATGCCCGGCACGATCGGGATCTCGATGCCGCGTGCCTGCACCTTGTCGACGTAGCGGTAATAGAGATCGTTGTCGAAGAACACCTGGGTGATCGCGCGGGTCGCGCCGGCATCGACCTTGGCCTTCAGCGTGTCGATGTCGGCATCGAAGTCGGTGGCTTCCGGATGCTTCTCCGGATAGGCGGAGACGGAGATCTCGATGTCGGCGTGACGCTTCTTGATTCCCGCGACGAGGTCGGCCGAACTCTGGTAGCCGTCCGGATGGGTGAAGTAGGGCGTGCCGATGCCGCCGGGCGGATCGCCGCGCAGGGCAACGATGTGGCGGACGCCGACCTCATGGTAGCGGTCGACGATCTCGTCGATCTCGCTGCGCGAACTGCTGACGCAGGTCAGATGCGCGGCCGGCAGCAGATCGGTCTCGCGCAGGATGCGGGCGATGGTGGTATGCGTGCGCTCGCGGGTCGAGCCGCCGGCGCCATAGGTGACGGAGACGAAATTCGGCGTCAGCGGCGCCAGGCGGTTGATCGTGTCCCAGAGCGTGCGTTCCATCTCCTCGGTCTTCGGCGGGAAGAACTCGAAGGAGATTTTCGGAACCTTTGGCGCAAAGAGCCCATTGGGCACAGAAGAAAGGGTCTCGGTCATGATACGCAACGGCTCCGCGGAGGCAGCTGGCTGGCCTGGATATGGAGGTCCCAAGATAGGCGAAATGGGCCAGATCAAACAGCCCATCGGATATGGGAAATTGCCCATTTCACAAAGAGAAGGTCGAAAAACTAGCTATCTGGGATTGTCAGTGGGTAGGAAGGGCGCTTGAGCAAACTTAGGCATAACATATTGATATTTAATATTTAAACTCAAGATTTCCGCGCGACATGGGTTGCGATCATGTGTGGGCAGAATGGCTTGTAGGCGAAGTGATGGATCTTGTCCCAATGCCCTCGCCGGTCCCTCGCGGGACTGGTCTGCACGCCGGGGGTCTTTGTCGACCCGTGACGCCACACTAGGCTATCGGCCATGATCCCGCTTTCCGTCCTCGACCTGTCCGTCGTCACCACCGACACCAAGCCAGCCGCTGCGCTGCGCAACAGCATCGATCTGGCACGCCATGTCGATGGCCTCGGCTATGTCCGGTATTGGCTCGCCGAACACCACAACCTCGCCTCGGTCGCGAGCCCGGCGCCCGATCTGATGATCGGGCAGATCGCGGCGGTGACGCAGCATATCCGGGTCGGCTCCGGCGGCGTGATGCTGCCCAACCATGCGCCGCTGGTGGTAGCCGAGCGCTTCAAGATGCTGGAGGCGCTGTTTCCGGGCCGCATCGACCTCGGCCTCGGCCGCGCACCCGGCACCGATGGCGCCACCGCCCATGCGCTGCGCAGCCGGCTCGATCGCCGCGAGGGCGACGACTTCCTCGAGCGGCTGCACGAACTGACCCTGTGGGAGACGCGCGATTTCCCGGCCGGCCACCCCTACAACAATGTGGTGGCGATG
>CALRXG020000234.1:0-10430 GCA_943372075.1 Bordetella parapertussis
ACCACCGCGTTCTGGAACGGCAAGCGCCTGAACATCATCGACACCCCCGGCCACGTCGACTTCACCATCGAAGTCGAGCGTTCGCTGCGCGTGCTCGACGGCGCCGTTTGCGTGCTCGACTCCAACCAGGGCGTCGAGCCGCAGACCGAGACCGTCTGGCGCCAGGGCGACAAGTACAAGGTTCCGCGCATCGTCTTTGCCAACAAGATGGACAAGACCGGTGCCGACTTCTTCAAGTGCCTGTCCGACATCGTGGACCGCCTCGGCGCCAAGCCGATCGCGATCCAGCTGCCGATCGGTGCCGAAAACAACTTCAAGGGTCTCGTCGACCTCGTGAAGATGAAGGGCGTGATCTGGAACGATGAATCGCTCGGCGCCAAGTTCGACTATGTCGACATCCCGGAAGACCTGGTCGAGCAGGCCAAGGAATATCGCGAGAAGATGGTGGAAGCCGCCGTCGAGCTCGACGACGACGCCATGGCCGCCTATCTCGACGGCAAGGAGCCGGACGAGGCGACCCTGAAGCGCCTGATCCGCAAGGCCGTGCTGACCGGCGCGTTCTATCCGGTGCTGTGCGGCTCCGCGTTCAAGAACAAGGGCGTGCAGCCGCTGCTCGACGCCGTCGTCGACTACCTGCCGTCGCCGATCGACGTGCCCGCGATCAAGGGCACCGATGAGGACGGCAACGAGGTCGTGCGCAAGGCGGACGACAAGGAGCCGCTCGCGCTGCTGGCGTTCAAGATCATGGACGACCCGTTCGTCGGCACCATCACCTTCTGCCGCATCTATTCCGGCGTGCTGCAGTCGGGCACCGGCGTCGTGAACTCGACCCGCGAGAAGAAAGAGCGCATCGGCCGCATGCTGCTGATGCATGCGAACAACCGCGAAGACATCAAGGAAGCCTATGCCGGCGACATCGTCGCGCTGGCGGGTCTGAAGGAAGCGCGCACCGGTGACACGCTGTGCGATCCCGACAAGCCGGTGATCCTCGAAAAGATGGAATTCCCGGAGCCGGTGATCGAGATCGCGATCGAGCCGAAGTCGAAGGCCGACCAGGAAAAGCTCGGCGTCGCACTGGCCAAGCTCGCGGCGGAAGATCCGTCGTTCCGCGTGTCGACCGACCAGGAGTCCGGCCAGACCATCCTCAAGGGCATGGGCGAACTCCATCTCGACATCAAGGTCGACATCCTGAAGCGGACCTACAAGGTCGACGCCAACATCGGCGCGCCGCAGGTGACATTCCGCGAGCGCGTGACCAAGAAGGCCGAAGTCAAGTACACGCACAAGAAGCAGACCGGTGGTACCGGTCAGTTCGCCGAAGTGTCGATCGTCGTCGAGCCGAACGAGCCCGGCAAGGGCTATGAGTTCGAATCGAAGATCGTCGGCGGCGCGGTGCCGAAGGAATACATCCCCGGCGTCGAAAAGGGCCTCAACAGCGTGATGGGCTCCGGTGTCGTGGCCGGCTTCCCGGTGGTGGACGTCAAGGTGCAGCTGGTCGACGGCAAGTACCACGACGTCGACTCGTCGGCGCTGGCGTTCGAAATCGCATCGCGGGCCGCGTTCCGCGAGGCGCTGACGAAGGGCAAGTCCGTTCTGCTCGAGCCGATCATGAAGGTCGAGGTGGTGACCCCGGAAGACTACACCGGTTCGGTCATCGGCGACCTGAATTCCCGGCGCGGTCAGATCCAGGGCCAAGACATGCGCGGCAACGCCAACGTCATCAACGCGATGGTGCCGCTCATGAACATGTTCGGTTACGTGAACAACCTGCGCTCGATGAGCCAGGGTCGCGCGACCTTCACCATGCAGTTCGATCACTACGCCGAAGCTCCGGCGAACGTGTCGGCTGAAGTCCAGAAGAAGTTTGCCTGATTGTCGTTGACGGCAGTCAACGATTGAACGGAGAGTCAAATGGCCAAAGCTAAATTCGAACGTAACAAGCCCCACTGCAACATCGGCACCATCGGTCACGTCGACCATGGCAAGACCTCGCTGACCGCAGCGATCACCAAGGTGCTCGCAGAAACCGGCGGCGCGACGTTCACCGCCTACGACCAGATCGACAAGGCGCCGGAAGAGAAGGCCCGCGGCATCACCATCTCGACCGCTCACGTCGAGTACGAGACGCAGAACCGCCACTACGCCCACGTCGACTGCCCCGGCCACGCCGACTACGTCAAGAACATGATCACCGGCGCTGCCCAGATGGACGGCGCGATCCTGGTCGTGTCGGCTGCCGACGGCCCGATGCCGCAGACCCGCGAGCACATCCTGCTCGCCCGCCAGGTCGGCGTGCCGGCGCTCGTCGTGTTCCTCAACAAGTGCGACATGGTCGACGATCCGGAGCTGCTCGAGCTCGTCGAGATGGAAGTTCGCGAACTGCTCTCGAAGTACGAGTTCCCGGGCGACGACATTCCGATCATCAAGGGCTCGGCGCTCGCCGCCCTCGAAGACAAGGACAAGAAGCTCGGCCACGACGCCATCCTCGAGCTGATGCGCAATGTCGACGAGTACATCCCGCAGCCGGAGCGTCCGATCGACCAGCCGTTCCTGATGCCGGTTGAAGACGTGTTCTCGATCTCGGGCCGCGGCACCGTCGTCACCGGCCGTGTCGAGCGCGGCGTGATCAAGGTCGGCGAGGAAATCGAAATCGTCGGTATCCGCGACACCCAGAAGACCATCGTCACCGGCGTCGAAATGTTCCGCAAGCTGCTCGATCAGGGTCAGGCCGGCGACAACATCGGTGCGCTGCTCCGCGGCACCAAGCGCGAGGAAGTCGAGCGTGGCCAGGTGCTGTGCAAGCCCGGTTCGGTCAAGCCGCACACCAAGTTCAAGGCCGAGGCCTACATCCTCACCAAGGAAGAGGGCGGTCGCCACACCCCGTTCTTCACCAACTACCGTCCGCAGTTCTACTTCCGCACCACCGACGTGACCGGTGTCGTGCACCTGCCGGAAGGCACCGAGATGGTGATGCCGGGCGACAACATCGCGATGGAAGTGCACCTGATCGTGCCGATCGCGATGGAAGAAAAGCTGCGCTTCGCGATCCGCGAAGGTGGCCGCACCGTCGGTGCCGGCGTCGTCGCCGCCATCATCGAGTAATTACGCGAATAGGGAATGGCGAGTAGCGGGTGGGTCACCAGTCGCTATTCGCTACTCGCCACTCACTAAAGAAAGAATACGGCAATGAACGGCCAAAATATTCGCATCCGTCTCAAGGCGTTCGACCATCGTATCCTCGATACGTCGACCCGTGAGATCGTGAACACGGCGAAGCGCACCGGTGCGCAGGTTCGCGGACCGATTCCGCTGCCGACCCGCATCGAGAAGTTCACCGTCAACCGTTCGCCGCACGTTGACAAGAAGAGCCGCGAGCAATTCGAGATGCGCACCCACAAGCGCCTCCTCGACATTGTCGACCCGACCCCGCAGACCGTCGATGCGCTGATGAAGCTCGACCTGGCCGCCGGTGTCGACGTCGAGATCAAGCTCTAAGGTTTTGGATTTTTACGTCCGCCGCTTGCGGACAGAAAGACAGGAAGCACGCCGATGCGCTCCGGAGTGATCGCACAGAAGGTCGGGATGACGCGGGTCTTTACGGAGACCGGTGAGCATATCCCTGTGACCGTGCTGAAGTTGGGCAACTGCCAGGTGCTGGGCCACCGCACGACCGAGAAGAACGGCTATGTCGCTCTTCAGCTCGGCTCGGGCGCCCGCAAGACCGTGTACATGCCCAAGGCCGAACGCGGCCAGTTCGCAGTCGCCAAGGTCGAGCCGAAGCGCAAGCTCGCCGAGTTCCGCGTGTCCGAGGACGCGCTGATCCCGGTCGGCGCGGAAATCCAGGCGGACCATTTCGTGGTCGGCCAGTTTGTCGACGTCACCGGCACCTCGATCGGTAAGGGCTTCGCCGGCGGCATGAAGCGCTGGAATTTCGGCGGTCTGCGCGCCACTCACGGTGTGTCGATCTCGCACCGCTCGATCGGTTCGACCGGTGGCCGTCAGGATCCCGGCAAGACCTTCAAGAACAAGAAGATGCCCGGTCACATGGGCGTCGACCGCATCACCACGCTCAATCTGCGCGTGGTGCAGACCGACGTTGAGCGCGGCCTGATCCTCGTCGAAGGCGCCGTTCCCGGCTCCAAGGGCGGCTGGATCTCGGTGCGCGACGCGGTCAAGAAGCCGCTGCCGAAGGAAGCTCCGAAGCCCGGCAAGTTCAAGGTTGCCGGCGGCGAAGCTGCCGAGGCTTCGGCCGAGAAGGAGGGTGTGTGAGATGGAACTGAAAGTCACCACCCTTGAAGGCAAGGAAGCCGGATCGGTCCAGCTCTCGGACGAGATCTTCGGTCTCGAGCCGCGCAAGGACATCATCCAGCGTTGCGTGCAGTGGCAGCTGAACAAGCGTCAGGCCGGCACGCACAAGGCCCAGGGCCGCGCCGACGTCTGGCGCACCGGCAAGAAGATGTACAAGCAGAAGGGCACCGGCGGCGCCCGTCACGGCTCGGCTCGCGTGCCGCAGTTCCGCGGCGGTGGCCGTGCGTTCGGTCCGGTCGTTCGCTCCCATGCGACCGATCTGCCGAAGAAGGTGCGCGCGCTGGCGCTGAAGCATGCGCTGTCGGCCAAGGCCAAGGACGGCGGGCTGATCGTGATCGACAGCGCCGCGGTCAAGGAAGCCAAGACCAAGGCTCTGATCGGGCATTTCTCGGGCCTCGGCCTGACCAACGCGCTGATCATCGACGGTGCCGAGCTGAACAACGGTTTCGCGACCGCGGCTCGCAACATCCCCAACATCGACGTGCTGCCGATCCAGGGCATCAACGTCTATGACATTCTCCGCCGCCACAAGCTGGTGCTGACCAAGGCTGCGGTTGATGCGCTGGAGGCGCGCTTCAAATGAAGAATATCGACCCGCGCCACTACGACGTCATCATCTCGCCTGTCGTGACGGAAAAGGCGACGCTCGCCTCCGAGCACAACAAGGTGCTGTTCAAGGTCGCCGGCAAGGCGACCAAGCCGCAGATCAAGGAAGCGGTCGAGAAGCTGTTCGACGTCAAGGTGAAGAGCGTCAACACCCTCGTCCGTAAGGGCAAGACCAAGGTGTTCCGCGGCAATCTCGGCTCGCAGTCGGACACCAAGCGCGCGATCGTGACCCTGGAAGAGGGCCACCGCATCGACGTGACTACCGGACTATAAGGCGCAACGACGATGGCATTGAAAACCTTTAATCCCACGACGCCGGGCCAGCGCCAGCTGGTCATGGTCGATCGTTCGGCGCTCTACAAGGGCAAGCCGGTGAAGACCCTGACCGAGGGCAAGCTCGGCAATGGCGGTCGCAACAACACCGGTCGCATCACCGTGCGTTTCCGCGGCGGTGGCCACAAGAAGGCCTATCGCACCGTCGACTTCCGCCGCGACAAGGTGGACATGCCGGCGGTGGTGGAGCGGCTGGAGTACGATCCGAACCGCACCGCCTTCATCGCGCTGATCAAGTATCAGGACGGCGAGCTGGCCTACATCCTGGCGCCGCAGCGTCTGGCGGCGGGTGACACCGTCGTCGCCGGCAACTATGTCGACGTCAAGCCGGGCAACGTCATGCCGCTCGGCAACATGCCGGTCGGCACGATCGTGCACAACATCGAGCTGAAGATCGGCAAGGGCGGCCAGCTGGCGCGCTCGGCCGGCACCTATGCCCAGATCGTCGGCCGCGACCAGGATTACGTGATCGTCCGTCTGAACTCGGGCGAGCAGCGTCTCGTGCACGGCCGTTGCCGCGGCACGATCGGCGCGGTCTCGAACCCCGATCACATGAACATCTCGATCGGCAAGGCCGGTCGTACCCGCTGGCTCGGCTGGCGTCCGCATAACCGCGGCGTCGTCATGAACCCGATCGATCACCCGCACGGCGGTGGTGAAGGTCGTACCTCGGGCGGTCGCCACCCGGTTACTCCGTGGGGCAAGCCGACCAAGGGCAAGAAGACCCGCACCAACAAGTCGACCAACAAATTCATTCTCCTCAGCCGCCACAAGCGGAAGAAGTAAGGAACGCCGGACATGGTTCGTTCAGTCTGGAAAGGCCCGTTCGTCGAAGGCTCTCTGCTCAAGAAGGCAGATGCCGCGCGCGCGTCCGGCCGTCACGACGTCATCAAGATCTGGAGCCGCCGCTCGACCATCCTGCCGCAGTTCGTCGGCCTGACGTTCGGCGTCTATAACGGCCACAAGCACGTGCCGGTGGCCATCAACGAAGAAATGGTGGGTCACAAGTTCGGCGAGTTCTCGCCGACCCGTACCTTCCACGGCCATTCGGGCGACAAGAAAGCCAAGAAGGCTTGAGGATTAACCGATGAGCAAACCAAAGCGCGAACGTAGCCTCGCGGACAATGAGGCCAAGGCGGTCGCCCGCATGCTGCGCGTCAGCCCGCAGAAGCTGAACCTGGTGGCGCAGCTGATCCGCGGCCGCAAGGCGTCGGCTGCGCTCGCCGACCTGCAGTTCTCGCGCAAGCGGATCGCGGTCGACGTCAAGAAGTGCCTGGAATCGGCGATCGCGAACGCCGAAAACAACCATGACCTCGAAGTCGACGATCTCGTCGTCGCCGAGGCGCATGTCGGCAACGGCATCGTGATGAAGCGTTTTGCTCCGCGCGGCCGTGGTCGTTCGGGCCGTGTGTTCAAACCGTTCTCGCACCTGACCATCGTGGTTCGTCAGGTCGAGGCCGAGGCAAGCGCCTAAGAAGGGCGCAGGAGAAGACGATGGGTCAAAAGATCAATCCAATCGGGCTGCGTCTCGGCATCAACCGGACCTGGGACTCCCGTTGGTTCGCCGGCAAGCAGGAATACGGCAAGCTCCTGCACGAGGACGTCAAGATCCGCGAGATCCTGCACAAGGAGCTCAAGCAGGCGGCTGTCGCCCGCATCGTGATCGAACGTCCGCACAAGAAGTGCCGCGTGACGATCCACTCGGCCCGTCCGGGCGTCGTGATCGGCAAGAAGGGCGCCGACATCGACAAGCTGCGCAAGAAGGTCGCCGACATCACCTCGTCGGACGTCGTGATCAACATCGTCGAAATCCGCAAGCCGGAGCTCGACGCGACCCTGGTCGCTGAATCGATCGCCCAGCAGCTCGAGCGCCGCGTCGCGTTCCGTCGCGCCATGAAGCGCGCCGTGCAGTCGGCGATGCGTCTCGGTGCTGGCGGCATCCGCATCAACTGCTCGGGCCGTCTCGGCGGCGCCGAAATCGCGCGCATGGAGTGGTATCGCGAAGGTCGCGTGCCGCTGCACACGTTGCGCGCCGACGTCGACTACGGCGTTGCCACCGCGTTCACGACCTTCGGCACCTGCGGCGTCAAGGTCTGGATCTTCAAGGGCGAGATCCTCGAGCACGATCCGATGGCCCAGGACAAGAAGATGGCCGAAGGCGACAACACGCCGCGTTCGCGCCGCGACGCCGCTTGAGGCAAAGCAGGAATTTGAGGGCTTAAAGCCATGATGCAACCTAAGAAAACGAAGTTCCGGAAGGCGCATAAGGGCCGTATCCACGGCGTTGCGACCTCTGGCGCGACGTTGGCGTTCGGCCAGTTCGGCCTGAAGGCGATGGAGCCTGAGCGCGTCACCGCCCGTCAGATCGAAGCCGCCCGCCGCGCGCTGACCCGTCACATGAAGCGTGCCGGCCGCGTCTGGATCCGGGTGTTCCCGGACGTGCCGGTGTCGAAGAAGCCCGCCGAAGTCCGCATGGGCTCCGGCAAGGGCGCGCCGGAATTGTGGGTGGTCCGGATCAAGCCGGGCCGCGTGATGTTCGAAATCGACGGCGTGCCGGTGCAGACCGCCAAGGAGGCGCTGTCGCTCGCCGCCGCCAAGCTGCCGATCAAGACGCGCTTCGTCGCGCGCATTGCGGAGTAATCGCCATGGCCGAGATGAAAGTTGAAGACATTCGCGCGATGAGCGACGACCAGCGGGAAGACGCGGTCCTGAACCTGAAGAAGGAACGCTTCAACCTGCGTTTCCAGCGCGCCACCGGGCAGCTGGAGAACACCTCGCGGATGCGGGAAGCCCGCCGCGATATCGCTCGTATCAAGACCATCGCCGCGCAGCAGCGCGCGAAGAAGAAGTAAGGGGCTAGCTCATGCCGAAACGTACTCTGCAGGGCGTGGTCGTCAGCGACAAGCAAGCCAAGACCATCGTGGTGCGCGTCGATCGCCGCTTCACCCACCCGATCTACAAGAAGACGATCCGCCGTTCCAAGAACTACCACGCGCACGACGAGAACAACCAGTTCAAGCCGGGTGACATGGTCTGGATCGAGGAATCGAAGCCGATCTCGAAGCTGAAGCGCTGGACCGTGGTCCGGGGCGAACACAAGAAAACGGCCTGATTACTTCGGCCTGGCCGAAGACATTCAGGGAAATTTTGAGCGCGCTAAAGCGCAGAAAGAGGACGAGGTGCATCAATGATTCAGATGCAGACCAACCTCGACGTGGCCGATAATTCTGGCGCACGCCGTGTCATGTGCATCAAGGTTCTTGGAGGTTCCAAGCGCCGCTATGCCACCGTGGGCGACGTTATCGTTGTGTCGATCAAGGAAGCCATCCCGCGTGGCAAGGTGAAGAAGGGCGACGTGATGAAGGCCGTCGTGGTGCGAGTCCGCAAGGACATCCGCCGCGCCGACGGTTCGGTCATCCGTTTCGACCGCAACGCCGCCGTGCTGATCAACAATCAGTCCGAGCCGGTCGGCACCCGTATCTTCGGGCCGGTGCCGCGCGAGCTGCGCGCCAAGAACCACATGAAGATCATTTCGCTCGCGCCGGAGGTGCTGTGATGGCTGCCAAGATCCGCAAGGGCGACAAGGTGATCGTGCTCACCGGCCGCGACAAGGGTCGCACCGGCGAGGTGTTCGAGGTGCGTCCGGACGAGAACAAGGCTCTCGTCCGCGGCGTCAACATGGTGAAGCGTCACCAGAAGCAGACCCAGACCCAGGAAGGCGGCATCATCTCCAAGGAGATGCCGATCGACCTTTCCAACATCGCGTATGTCGGCAAGGACGGCAAGCCGACCCGCATCGGGTTCAAGATTCAGGCCGATGGCAAGAAGGTTCGTGTTGCCAAGAGCTCGGGAGCAGAGATCGATGGCTGATACCGCTTACATTCCGCGCCTGCGCACGGAGTATGACAAGAAGATCCGCGGCATGATGACCGAGAAGTTCGGTTATGCCAACGTGATGCAGGTGCCGCGCCTCGACAAGGTCGTGCTCAACATGGGCGTGGGCGATTCCGTCAACGACCGCAAGAAGGCCGAGACCGCCGCTGCCGAGCTGACCCAGATCGCCGGCCAGAAGGCGATCGTGACCTATTCGCGGATCGCGATCGCGACCTTCAAGCTGCGTGAGAACCAGCCGATCGGCTGCAAGGTCACGCTGCGCAAGACCCATATGTACGAGTTCATCGACCGCCTGGTGAACGTGGCGCTGCCCCGCGTCCGTGACTTCCGCGGCCTGAACCCGAAGAGCTTCGACGGCCGCGGCAACTATTCGCTCGGCATCAAGGAGCACATCATTTTCCCCGAGATCGACTTCGACAAGGTCTCGGAAGCGCGTGGCATGGACATCACGGTCTGCACCACCGCCAAGACCGACGACGAGGCGCGTGCCTTGTTGACCGCATTCAATTTCCCGTTCCGGCAGTGAGTAGCTGAGCCAAAGCCACTCAAACGCGGATACCCAGGAGCCAAGCATGGCAAAGAAGAGTTCAGTCGAGAAGAACAACCGGCGCAAGCGGATGACGAAGAACGCCGCTCCGCAGCGCGCCAAGTTGAAGGCGATCATCGCCGACAAGACCAAGCCGATGGAAGAGCGCTTCGCGGCGACGTTGAAGCTTGCCGAGATGCCGCGCAACTCGTCGGCGACGCGCATTCGCAACCGCTGCGAGCTGACCGGGCGTCCGCGCTCGAACTATCGCAAGAACAAGCTGTCGCGCATCGCGCTGCGTGAACTCGGCTCCAAGGGCCTGGTTCCCGGGCTCGTGAAGTCGAGCTGGTAAGGAGGGTCGGAACCATGTCTACGCACGATCCGATTTCCGATCTGATCACCCGCATCCGCAACGCGCAGATGCGTTCGAAGTCCAAGGTCTCGACCCCGGGCTCCAAGATGCGCGCCAACGTGCTCGAAGTGCTGAAGTCCGAGGGGTACATCCGCGGCTATGCCAGCGTCGAGCATGCCTCGGGCCGCAGCGAGCTCGAGATCGAGCTGAAGTATTTCGACGGCGAGCCTGTCATCCGCGAGATCGAGCGGGTGTCGAAGCCGGGCCGCCGCGTTTACGCCTCGGTGAAGAACCTGCCGCGCGTGAACAACGGTCTCGGCATTTCGGTGTTGTCGACGCCGAAGGGAATCATGGCCGACCACCAGGCGCGCGACGCCAACGTGGGCGGCGAAGTTCTCTTCACGGTGTTCT
>CALRXG020000235.1:0-10411 GCA_943372075.1 Bordetella parapertussis
CAGGAGGTCAAGGCCGGCGAGACGCTCGCGGTGGTCGAGGCCATGAAGATGCAGAACGTGCTGCGCGCCGAGCGCGACGGCACGGTCAAGAAGATCCACGCCGCCGCGGGCGCCACGCTCGCGGTCGATGCGTTGATCCTGGAGTTCGCATAAGCTCGTCATTTGCGAACGCAGCGAAGCAATCGATCTGACCGCGCAAGCGCATGTGAGAGATGGATTGCTTCGTCGCTTCGCTCCTCGCAATGACGTGGAGGGAGACAGCACCATGGCCTTTCGCAAACGCCGCGAAGCCCTGCGATCGATCCTCAACGGGTCAAGCTGCATTCGCCCGGGCTCGGTCTATGACGCGACCTCGATCCGGATCGCGGAAGATCTCGGCTTCGAGCTCGGCATGTTCGGCGGCTCGGTGGCCTCGCTCGCCGTGCTCGGCGATCCCGACATTGCGCTGATCACACTGACCGAGTTTGCCGAGCAGATCCGCCGGATGTCCCGCGCATCGACGCTGCCGGTGCTGGTCGATGCCGACCATGGCTACGGCAATGCGCTCAACGTTCGCCGTACGGTCCAGGAGGTGGAGGCCGCCGGTGCCGCCGGCCTCACCATTGAGGACACGCTGCTGCCGCAGGCGTTCGGCGAGGCCAAGACGCAGCTGATCTCGCGCGAGGAGGGCGTCGGCAAGATGAAGGCCGCGCTCGACGGCCGCAGCGATCCGTCGCTCGTCATCCTCGGCCGGACCGGGGCCGTCTCGATTACCAATCTCGACGACGCGATCGCGCGCGCGAAGGCCTATGAGGCGGTCGGCGTCGACGGCTTGTTCTTCACCGGCATCAAATCCCGTGGCGAATTGGAGGCGCTATCGGCCGCGACGACGCTGCCGATCGTGCTCGGCGGCGCGCCGGAGGAGATGACCGCGCCGGACTATCTGGCGAGCCAGCGCGTCAGGATCGCGCTGCAGGGCCATGCGCCATTCGCTGCCGCGACCCAGGCCGTCTACGAGACGTTGAAGGCGCTGCGCGAAGGCACCTCGCCGAAGAACCTCAAGGGCATCGCATCGTCCGAACTGACCGGCCGCGTGATGCGCGAGGCCGAGACCAAGGCGCGCAGCGGCGAGTTCCTTGGCCTGAAGAAATGAGCGGTGTGATCCGCCACGTCGCCATCACCGGACGCGTCCAGGGCGTCGGCTATCGCGCCTGGGTTCACGAACATGCGAACGCGCGCAGCCTCGAAGGCTGGGTCCGCAACCGCCGCGATGGCAGCGTCGAGGCGGTGTTCGCTGGTCCCGGCGACGTCGTCTCCGACATGATCACGGCGTGCGGCCGCGGCCCGATCTCGGCGTGCGTCGACCGTGTGCGGGAAGATGTCGGCACGTCCGATCTGCTGAATCTGCGCCGGGCAGGCGAGCGGTTCGCTTTCCTGCCGACGGTCTGACCGGCCACAACGCCATCCATCTCACCATCGACGGACGACGTCTGCGGCCGAACGGCCTTGGGCGGCTCTTGACTTCTAGTCCGAATGATCTGATATTTCTGTCATGACAGAAATAACCGCCAAGAAGAAGCTCCCAGCCGTCGTCGAACGCTTCATCCTGCATTGGGGTGACATGGGCGACGAATGGGGGGTCAATCGCTCGGTCAGCCAGATCCACGGGCTGCTCTATCTCGCCGAGGCGCCGATGACGGCGGAAGACATTGCCGACACGCTCGGCATGGCGCGCTCCAACGTCTCCAATTCGATCAAGGAGCTGTTGTCCTGGGGCTTGATCCGGCGGGTACCGATCCTCGGCGATCGCCGCGACCACTTCGAGGCCGAGGCCGACATCTGGGAAGTCGCGGCGAAGATCGCGGCCGGGCGCAAGGAGCGCGAGATCGATCCGGCGCTTGCCGCGCTGCGCGCCTGCGTCTCCGACGCGGCCGACGATCCGGCCATCAGTCCGCTCGCCAGCAAGCGGCTGAAGGAGATGCTGACATTCACCGAGTTGGTCGACCGCTGGTACTCGCAGATGCTGAACGTGCCGCGACCGCGCTTGGTCGCGCTGATCAAGCTCGGCGAGAAGATCGTGAGTTTCCTGCCCACAGGCAGAGCCAAATAGGGGCAGCGGCGTAACGGGAGTGTGCGATGGCGTCAGCAAGGATACCCACCTTAAAGACAGCGTCGGCTTCCGATACCAAACTGCTCGATGATCATCGCTTCCGCGCGTTGCTGTCGGACGAGGATTGGGGCCGGCTGCCGGTCGCGATCTGGCGGCGCTTCTCGAAGCGCTTCGAGGACGGCAACACCGTCGTCTATGTCGGCGAGGTCGAGGAGGCCTCGTGTAGCCGCGCCGGCTGGTGGCTGGCACAGGCTGCACGCCTGATCGGCGGCCCGCTTCCGACAGGCGGCGAGACGCGTGTGCCGATGATCGTCACGGTCACCGAGGACGCCGCGAGCGGCGGCCAGATCTGGACCCGCATCTGCGCCCGCCGCGACGGCTTCCCGCAGGTGATTCATTCGGCCAAGCGCTTCGCCGGTCCGACCGGGCTCGAGGAGTATGTCGGCTACGGCATCAGCATGGCGCTTGAGATCGCGGTCGAGCACGAGGCGCTGGTGTTTCGCAGCGTCGGCTATTCGTTGCAGCTCGGCCCGTTCCGGCTGCCGCTGCCCGAATGGCTCACTCCCGGCGGCCTCACGGTGACTCATTCCGATCTCGGCTGCGGCGACTTCCGCTTCACGCTGGAGATCCTCCACCCGCGTTTGGGCCGGCTGCTGCGGCAGTCCGCCGTGTTCAGGGAGGCCTCGTCATGACACCGCTGCTATGGACCCTGGTCGCGATCCAGATCGCGATGGGCGCATTCGATACCTTCTATCACCACGAGTTCACCGAGCGGCTGGCGTGGCGTCCGTCGCAGCGTCATGAGCTGCAACTGCACAGCGCTCGCAACATGCTCTATGCGCTGCTGTTCCTGGTGCTCGGCTGGCTGGAGGTGCATGGCGTTCTCGCGATTGCCGTCCTGGTCGTGTTGGTCGTCGAGATCGTCATCACGTTGATGGATTTCGTCGAGGAGGATCTTAGCCGCAAGCTGCCGCCGAGCGAGCGGATCAATCACACGCTGCTGGCGATCAATTACGGCGCGATCCTCGTGCTGCTGGTGCCGGTGCTGATCGGCTGGGCCATGCAGCCCACCGCCGCCGTGCCGGCCTATGCTGGTGCCCTGAGTCTGTTTGCGACCGCCGCGGCTTTCGGTGCGGCACTGTTCGGTGCGCGCGACGTTGCCGCGTCGCGACGCCTTGGGCGGATGGCAAGCCGGCCGGCCGCGATGCTGGTCGAGAAATTGCCGGTGCGGCAGACCGTGCTGGTCACCGGCGCGACCGGCTTCATCGGCAGCCGCCTGGTCGCGAGTCTCACCGCATCGGGCCATCAGGTGATCGCGCTGATCCGCGACCCGGCCAAGGCCGAGATGCTGGCGCCGCCGGTGACGCTGATCACCAGCCTCGACCAGTTACCCGCCAGCTCGACGATCGACGCCATCGTCAATCTCGCTGGCGAGCCGATCGGCAACGGCCTGTGGACCGAGGCCAAGCGTCGCAAGATCATCGCCTCGCGTGTCGACATGACCGCTGATGTCGTCAAGCTGATCGCGCGCCTCGCATGCAAGCCGCAGGTCTTGGTCAGCGGTTCGGCGATCGGCTGGTACGGGCTCTGGCAGGACCAGGTGCTGACCGAGTCGGCGAAATCCCACGCCTGCTTCAGTCACGAGCTATGCGAGGCCTGGGAGAATGCGGCGCGGCCCGCCACCGATCACGGTGTGCGCGTGGCTTATTTGCGGATCGGTCTCGTGGTCGGCACCGAGGGCGGCTTCATCACGCGGATGCTGACGCCGTTCGAATTCGGTCTCGGCGGCCCGCTCGGCTCGGGCAGGCAGTGGATGTCGTGGATCGAGCGCGACGATCTGGTGCGCCTGATCGCCCACGTGATCGCGAAACCCGAGCTGTCCGGTCCGATCAACGCGACCGCGCCGATCCCGGTGACCAACACGAAATTCACCGAGGAACTCGGACGTCGTTTGCGCCGGCCCGCGATCTTCCGCGTGCCTGCCGCGCTGCTGCGCACCGTCGGCGGCGACTTCGCTGAGGAGCTTCTGCTCGGCGGCCAGCGTGTGCTGCCGAACAAGGCGCTGAGCAACGGGTTCGTATTTCGGCACGAGACGCTGCGCAGCGCGTTCGAGGCGATCCTGTAGAGGAGGAGACCGCGTGAAACCCTACGATATCGTCTCCGGCAGACGTGCCGCCGTATCGCCGAACACCTCGGAAAACGCATGCCGGAGCGCGATGTCGACATCGGCCATCGTGACTGGCAGCCCGAGATCGATCAGCGAGGTGACGCCATAGCGCGGATCGACCACGCCGCAGGGCACGATCGCCTGGAAGTGCGACAGCTCAGGCTCGACATTGATCGCGATGCCGTGGAATGAGACCCAGCGGCGCAGCCGCACGCCGATCGCGGCGATCTTGTCCTCAAAGCCCGGCCCCTTGTCCGGCCGTTTCACCCAGACCCCGACGCGGTCCTCGCGGCGCTCGCCGCGGACGTTGAAGGCGGCCAGGGTGCGGATGATCCATTCCTCCAGCGAGGCGACATAGGCGCGCACGTCCGGCCGGCGCCGCTTGAGGTCGAGCATGACGTAAGCCACGCGCTGGCCCGGACCGTGATAGGTGACCTGGCCGCCGCGACCGCTCTGGAAGGTCGGAAAGCGGGGGTCGAGCAGGTCGTCGGCCTTGCCGCTGGTGCCGGAGGTGTAGAGCGGCGGGTGCTCGAGCAGCCACACCAGTTCCGGCGCCTCGCCCGCGGCGATCGCGGCGACCCGTGCATCCATCGCGGCAAGAGAATCGGGGTAGGGCACCGCCTGGTCCGAAATCCGCCATTCGACCGCGCCGCCGCCCGCAGGGCGTGCAAACGTCGTCAGATCGAGGCTTTGGCGATCGTTAACCATTAGCTAACCCTAACGTGGTCAGGTGAACCCACAATTTAGTTCCCGTTCGGCGGTTCAGAAGTGCCCACCCTCGATAAAGTCAGCGTAGATCTCATGGTGGTCCTCGGTACCACCACCATGCCGATTCACCAGGTCATGCGGCTGTCTCGTGGCGCCATCATCGAACTGGATGCCACCGAGGCCGACGAGGTCAAGATCCTCGCCAACAACCTGCCGGTCGCGAGCGGCGTGGTTCTGGTCGACCGCAACCGGATCGCGGTCGAGGTCAAGCAAATGCTGCCGAAATCTCCCGGGGTTCGCAGCTAATTCGCGCATTAATCGCCTTGTCCCTGCATCCGCGATTTGTTACATGGCCCCGTCGATGCGGCGGCGCCTTAGGGTTCCATCCGACATCCTTAGCGCTCGTGGCGGAATTGGTAGACGCGCTGCCTTGAGGTGGCAGTGGGTAACACCGTGGGGGTTCGAGTCCCTCCGAGCGCACCACCCTAAAATTTGCATTGAAATCGTTGCGGTTTTGGCTCCAGCGCGGCTCGATGTGGGCCTGGTGGGGTTGGGCGTCCGGCTCTGGCCTGCGCAGAAGCTCACCACCATGACGCGGCCTGCGTTGAAGCAGCCGCAGCGATTCTCCCGCTCGAACTCTCCATCGTCTGTTCGACTTCGGCTCGCTCGGGCCTGATCGGACACAGCGTTGGCTCAGCGCCTCCACCATCGCCTGAAGTAGAAAAACAATATCGCGCCGGCGATTGCGGGGCCGCCGGGGACCGGCAGCAGGGCGAGCGCGGCCAGGATCACCAATGCGGTGACGAACCACGGCGGCCTTTTCCTGCCTGGTGCCGTCGCCGGGCCCGCCGCGGGGGCAGGCTGCGGGCCGGCTGCGTGCGTCGCACCCGCTGGTGGAGGCGGAACATTGGGCATGCGGGACGGGCTCGGCGCTGCTGCGCGCGCTTGCGCAGCCCGCTTCTTTTCGTCCTGCCGCGCTAGCGCGACCAACACCGGGTCCGGCGCTGGCGGTGGGCGCTCCGCGGGAGTCCATTGCCGGCCGGGCGGCATCTGGCCGGCGGCCGCGGCCTTGCGGAATGCGGCGCGGGTCGGGCGCCGCGCGGAGCGCGTTGGCGCGTATTGCGCGGCGAGGCGTTGCGCACGCTGAAGCAGCGGCGTGCCGATCACAGGATCCACCATCACGGCGAAATGGCCGAAGCCGAGCAGCGACCGGATCGCGTCCTTGCCGGGGCCGAAATGCTTGCCCTCCGGCCCGTGGCGCTCGACCTGCTGCAGCACGGCGCGGTAACGGCGCAACAGGTCGCGCGGCACCGCCACCGCCTCGTTCACGGTGAGGCCGGTAACCTCCTGGCGCGACGAGCGGCGCATCACGCGCGTCTTGTCCGGATGGATATTGAACCCTTCGGCCCCGACGATGCCGTGCACGGCCTTGAGCAATGTGCCGATCTTTCTCACCGCTTCGCCCGAGCCGGAGAAGGTCAGGTCGTCAGCGTAGCGGCTGTAGACGAAACCAAGTGTGCGCGCGAGGCCGACGAGGCGTCGATCGAGCTTGCGGCAGATCAGGTTGGTGATCGCGGGGCTGGTCGGCGCGCCCTGCGGCAGCAGCCGCGGACCGTCGGCGATGAAATGGCGCTCGCCGTCGAGCGCGACTTCGTCGACCATCGGCTCGGTGCTCAGCAGCGCAAGCGGGATCGCGACCGCTTCGGCATAGCCCAGCGCCTCGAACAGGCCCTTGACGCGGGCGTAGGTCAGGGTCGGGAAGAAGTCCTTGAGATCGAGATTGATCACCACGTCGCGGCCGACATGGTTGCGCGCATTGGTCAGGATGGAGCGCCCAGGCGTAAATCCATGCGCGGCATCATGCAGCGGCACCTGCGCGAGAATGTTGTCGAGCACCCAGTACTGCGCGCGCTTGAGGCGCGGCATCGGCGCCGAGATCAATCGCTCGCCGCCGCTCTTCTTGGGGATCGTGAAGCGCTGGTAGTGATTGACTGACGCGACCTTCCTGTTGAAGGCAAGGAAGCGCAACTCACCCAGCGGCACGCCCATCGCGTCGGCCAGCGCCTTAGCATCGGCGAGCGGAGGCAGGCCGTCGCGCAGGGGTGTGGCAGTAGTGCGGGTGTGAAGGCCGTGCGAGACGTCCTCGCCGAGATAGAGCACATCGCGCTTGCGCCGATCGTACCAGGCAAAGGCCCGGCTCTGTCGTGCCTCGGCGTTGCGACGCTTGGTCTCCTGCCGCCGCGCCATCGCCTCGGCCTTGCGGCGCTTGTGCATTTCCTTCAGCGCCCGCGCGGGATCGCCGAGCGTGGCGTTCTGGCGCTGCAACTCGGTAAGCTCGCGCATCGCATCGGCGCGGGCGCGGATCACGTCCGCGGCGGGCGCCGGCGCGTCTTCGCCGTCGGGCCAGAAACCGAGACGGATCATCTCCTCGAGGATGACCTCGTCCTTCGACGACTGGCGGATGCGGTCGTAGAGTTCCTGACGCGTCAGCGTGCCCGGAGCAACGGTCTCGTTCACGCGGCCGGCCCTCCGGTCAGGAGTGCGGCGGAGTCGCGGAGGGGGATCGGAAAGGGCGCAGGCCGGATTGCCTTCGTCTCTTCTAAGAACTGGATCGATCCACTCGACGCCGGGGCGTCCACCCGTACGCAATTGGGTTCAAAGAACCCATTCTGCGATTGCGTACGGGTGGACTGCCCCGGCCCAGTGAAGATCGGGCCAGTGACGCATGCGTGGTCATGTTGCAAGGACGGCGATACGCCGCCCGGGTTGCAAGGTCCTGACCGGCCTGCGCCCTTCCGAATGCAGTGATACGCGAATTGTCGCCGGAGATTCAAGCCGGCTCTGGCGCTCGGAGCTTTCATGTCACTCATGCGATGGCGGGTCCGTCCTGGGCGACGCCCTCAACTTGCGAATGGAAGATCCGGCGCAGCGCGAGCATGTGCTCGCAAGGACCGCGCATCATCTTGTTGTGGCCGTAGAAGTGACAGCTGCATCGCGCCTCGATGAGACGGTCGTCCTCGTCGATGACGAGGTTCACTTGCTCGGTGCGGGCGTTGTCGAGCACACTGCCGCTGATGGCGCGAGCACCCTGGTTGCGATCGATGCTGCCGATCGTCACCAGGTTGGCGTCGATCAGGCGATCGGCCTTCTCCTCCTGCGCGCTCGAGAAGCGCAGCTGGGCCGGCGACAACGGCTCGCGCGTCAGCTCGCGCAGGCGGTAGAGCGACTTGTCGAGATCGAACATGGCGCGTCCGGCCTGGGTGTACGCCGTCAGCGCCGCATGCACGAGCGTCTGGTCGACGCCGGTCTGCCGCACGAGCTCGGCGGCGCTCGCGGCGTGGGACTTGCCGAGCGCCGCAAAGACGCGTTGCGCGGTGTCGTTGTCGACCTTGTGGCGCGGCGCGAGCAAATCGAACTGTCCGGCGGATGACCAGTCGTTCGCGGTCCAGCCGGACAGGCCGAGCGTGAAGCGCAGGCCGCCGAAGTCGACGACGAAGAAAGACGGCAGGCCGCTCCCGGTCAGGTGCACCCGCACCGAGCGCGCCAGCGGCAGCGCCCGCCCGAGAATCGCCAGCCGCCGCCGGCCCCAGATGCGGATCTCGGCGGGGGCGGTGCCGCGATAGATCGAGCGACGGAAGGTAAGCCGCTCGCCCCATGGCTCGATGACCACCTCCACAGGCGCGTCCGGCTTCAGCACGAACCGCAGCGAACGGGGGCCGGCCTTCTCCTTCTTCTGCGCGAGGCGGGTGAGGATGTTGGCCATGTCCACGGGATGCAGGTCGAATACATGCGCCGGCAGAGTCATGGCGCTCGAAACCTGCAGGAAGCCGCGCACCCAGCTATCCGGCAGGTCGATCTTCTCCTCGCGGAAGTCGAGGTCGTCGGCGGTCTGCACCTCGAAGCCGGACGGGTCGATGGTGAGCGTGGTGTCGCGATAGGAACGGATCTTCTGGAATTCGTCGTAGAGGGTGTGGCTGTAGTCGATATTGGTGGTGCCGAACGCCATCTCGCCAAGGTTCTCGAACACGTCGTGGTCGCACGACAGCCGCCCGTAGCTCGATTCGTCGAGGCCGAAGCACTCGAAGAAGATCTCGTCCGGATGCACGGTGATGACCGGATCGAGCACGATCCAGGCATCGCGGTTCTGCTTGTAGAGATAGTTGAAATAGGATTGCCGCGCCGCCCAGAACGGCTTCATCAACCGATCGCGATCGCGGTCGAAGCCGCGGATGCGGTCCTGCAAGTCCGCGATGCGCGGCTTGAGCGCCGCGGACTGCGCGGTCGCATCGGCGAGGAAATTGGCCTCGTTCTGCTTCAGCCACTCGAAATAGGCGGTGCGGTCGCGCGGCTTGAAGCGCAGGTCCGAGACGACGACATGATGCAGCGCGGAGACCGCCTCGCGGAATGCGAGGTGACGCGCGACCTTGCCGGTGAAGAATGTCGGCTGGCGCAGCGTGTCCGGCGCGAAGGCGAACGACGACGAAGCAGCATCGGACGACGCGCTGGTGCTGCCGAGAAATCGATATGCGAAATTCATGCGGCGGTTCCGCTGGTTTGCGAGCCGACGCCCGGCGGCGTGCGGCCGGCGCGCGCCACGGTGACGGGCAGCGGCAGATCCGGCCAGGCATGCCCGATGTCGCGCAGGATGATCAGCGCGGGCGCCTTGTCGCGCAGGGTCACGCTGAGCGTGAAGTCGTGCAGGAGCTGTGCGATCGCCGCTGCGCGGTCGCGGTGCGCCAGCGCCTCGTTGCGCAGTGCCGTGAAGATCCGGTCCTTGGCGATGCGCCCGCGGTTGATCTGCATCAGGATGATGCGGGCCTGGGTGAGGAATTTGGCGAAGATCGCAGCGTCCGCCAGCGAGTCGCCGGTGATCAGCTCGGTGACGAAGAGGTGGAAGCTGCCGGAGGGGTGCTCCAGCACGCGCCCCAGCACCTCGGCGATATCGCCGTCGGCCAGGCTGCGCCGCAGCAGCAGGCGAGCGCCATCCTGCACCGCCGGCACGGTCGAGTCCGCCATGACGGCCAACGCGGCCGCGGGCAGCGCGTCGCTGGGCCATGCGGTGAGGCGGTTCACCGCGGTCGTTCGTACGTCGTCCCACTCGCTCTCGACCAGCAGCACGGCGTTCTGCGGGTCGGCGCGGAAGCGGGGCTCGTCGGCTTCAAAGGCATGAAGCGCGAAGCGGCGCACGGCGGCGAACGGATGGTTGCCGAGGCGTGCCAGTTGCCGGATCGAGAAGTGCGACGGGGCTCGACTCTCCAGCAGCTTTGCTCCGAGCATGCGAGCGCCGGCGGCGCGGGCCTGCAGCAGGCGCCAGAGCGTACCGTCGTCGATGCCGGCCGCGGCCTGCGGCAAGGCTTCGATGAACAGCGTGACCATGTCGGCAGCATGGCCTTCGACCGGCTCAGAGCGGAAGAACCCAGCCATCAGTGCGTCGCGCAGCCGGATGG
>CALRXG020000236.1:0-10405 GCA_943372075.1 Bordetella parapertussis
CAGCCGCGCCGCGAGCACGTCCGGCGGCGCCGTGATCGATACCACGACGGGATTGGCATAGTTGCGCCGTGCCGACGCGATCACCGTGCGTGAGACATTGGCAATCACGGTGTGCCCGGCGCGGATCGCGCCGTTGATGGCGTCGGACAGCGCATAACGGTGCCCGTGAGCGTCCCAGTGCATGGCGTAGCCGCCGGACGAGGCCGCGCGCTGGAACTCCTCGGGGCTGACCTGCTCATTGTCTTCCGATGCCGAGGCTTCGCGGGTGATCAGCCGACGCGCAAAGATGATGCTGCGGTCATCGGCGCAAGCGACCTTGGCGAGGCCGAGCAGCGTGTCCTTGCCCGCACCGCTCGGACCGACCACCAGGATCAACCGGCCGGGGCCGATCATGGTCGAATTCTGTGCGGCGACGGCAGGGAGCTCGGTCATGCAACCCTTGCTCCCTCGCGCCAGACGCTGCGCACCACCGGCAGGTCGCGCGCCACATGCACGCGGATCAGATCGGCGCGCCGGCCGACCGCGATCTCGCCGCGATCCGACAGACCGACCGCCTCGGCCGGCGTCTTGGTCACGGTGCGGACCGCGGAGGCAAGATCGATCGCCGGCACGTGCCGCGGCAGTTGCAGCGCCGCCATCAACAGGCTCGACGGGATGTAATCCGACGACAGGATATCCAGCATGCCCTCGTTGGCTAGATCGACGGCCGCGATATTGCCGGAGTGCGAACCGCCGCGCACCACGTTCGGCGCACCCATCAGGATGTCGATGCCGGCGGCGTGCAATCCGCGCGCGGCCTCCATCGTGGTCGGGAATTCCGCGACCGCGACCTTGTCGTTGATGGCGTCGACCACATTTTCCTCGGTGGTGTCGTCGTGGCTCGCCAGCGGAATACCGTGTTCATGCGCCAGCGCGACGATGGCGCGCATGTTCGGCGCGGCGTATTGCTTCTGATAGGCGAAGCGGCGCGCGAACAGCACGTCGAGCTGGGCGTCGGTCATGCCGCCGCCCTTGCCGCGGTAGTAGTCGCGCAGCTTGACCTCGTCGCGGAACTGGCGCTGGCCCGGCGTATGATCCATCAACGACATCAGCCGCACGTCGGGCCGGTCGATCAGCTCTTTCGCCTCGGCAACGACGTCAGGCATCGGCACCTCGCAGCGCAGATGCAGGAAGTGATCGGCGCGCAGCAGGTTCTCTTCGCGGGCAGCGGAGATCGCCACCGCCAGCACGCCGGCGCGGCCGTCAACATCCTCGGCGCCGTCCTCGCGCCAGACCCGCAGCGAATCCAGCACGGTGGTGATGCCCGAGGTCGCGAGTTGTCCGTCATAGGAGATCACGGCGGCGACCGGATTCCAGAATACCTTGGGCCGCGGCACGTAGTGCATCTCGAGGTGGTCCGTGTGCAACTCGATCAGCCCGGGCATCACGAGATCGCCGACGGCGTCCTCGGCAGCCTCGGGCGCCCTGCCCTCGCCGAACTCGGCGATCTTGCCGTCAGCAATCGCGACCCAGCCCTGCTCGATCACGCGATCGGCGAGGACCAGCCGGGCGTTGCCGATGATGGTGTCTTGCTTGGCGGTCATTTCCAACGGTCCTTCAGGCAGCAGCAGCGAACGAGGTCACATCGACGATGCGATCGGCAATCAGATGACGGATTTCGTCGTCATGGACAATCGCGACCATCGCGACGCCCTTGGTTTTCTTCTCCGCGACCAGTTCGACCACCACGGCGCGATTCGTCGCATCGAGCGATGCGGTGGGTTCGTCCAGCAGCAGGATCGGCAGATCCGAGATGAAGCCGCGCGCGATGTTGACGCGCTGCTGCTCGCCGCCGGAGAAGGTCGAGGGCGGCAGGGTCCACAGCCGCTCCGGAATGTTGAGCCGGCGCAGCAATTTGCCGGCGCGCTCGCGGGCTTCCTCGCGCGCCACGCCGTTGACGATCAACGGCTCGGCGACGACGTCGATCGTCGCCACCCGCGGCACGGCGCGCAGGAACTGGCTGACGTAGCCGATCGTGGAGCGGCGGATGCTCAGCACCTGGCGCGGCTCGGCGGTCGCAAGATCGATCACCTTGCCATGGTGACGGATGCCGATCCGGCCGCTGTCGCAGCGGTAATTGCCGAAGATCATCTTCAGAATGGAGGATTTGCCGGCACCCGACGGGCCCGACAGCACCACGCATTCGCCAGCGACGACGTGGAACGACACGCCGCGGACCACGGGCAGCTCGACGCCGCCCTGCAGATGCATGGTGAAGGTCTTCTCGGCGTTGGCAAGTTCGATCATCGCGGTCATTGGCACGCTCATGGCGGGAGAATCGAGGAAACGAGCAGCTGGGTGTAAGGCTCGCGGGGATCGTCGAGCACCTGGTCGGTGAGGCCGGTCTCGATGACGCGGCCGCCCTTCATCACCATCACCCGATGCGACAGCAGGCGCGCGACTGCGAGATCGTGGGTCACGACGATGGCGGCGAGGCCAAGCTCGCTGACCAGGTTGCGCATCAGATCGAGCAGGCGCGCCTGCACCGAGACATCGAGGCCGCCGGTCGGCTCATCCATGAACACGAGCCGCGGCTCGGTGACGAGATTGCGGGCGATCTGCAACCGCTGCCGCATGCCGCCGGAATAGGTCTTCGGTGCATCGTCGATGCGACCGACATCGATCTCGACCCGCTCCAGCCAGGTCGACGCGGTGTCGCGGATACGACCGTAATGGTTCCAGCCGACCGCCATCAATCGCTCGCCGACATTGGCGCCGGCCGAGACGCCCATGCGCAGTCCCTGCGCCGGGTCCTGATGCACGAAGCCCCAATCGGTGCGGAACAGGAAGCGCCGCTCCGCCTCGCCGAGCTCGGCGAGATCGCGCAACACGCCGTCGCGCATCCGGTAGGACACCCGTCCCGCGCTCGGCGCGAGCTGCGCCGAGAGCAGTTGCAGCAAGGTCGACTTGCCCGAACCGGATTCGCCGACGATCGCCAGCACCTCGCCGGGATAGAGCGCGAACGAGACGTCGCGGCAGGCCGGCAGCCGGCCGTAGTTCTTGGCAAGCCCCTCCGCCACCAGCAGCGGCCGGTCGTTGTCGAGGCTCGAGAGCTCAGACATGCGCCTTCTCCTTGTGCGGTGCTGCGCTCTCGGTGCCGTGATGGCCGGCGGCCTGGCGCTGCTCGCAGAAGTCGGTATCGGAGCAGACGAACATCCGGCCGCCCCTATCGTCGGTGACGATCTCGTCGAGATAGGAGTTGTCGGCGCCGCACAGCGCGCAGGGCGCATTGAAGCGGTAGCGCGTGAACGGGTGATCCTCGAAATCCAGCGAGACCACGGTGGTGTAAGGCGGGATCGCGTAGATGCGCTTCTCGCGGCCGGCGCCGAACAGCTGCAACGCCGCGCAATTGTCCATCTTCGGATTGTCGAATTTCGGCGTCGGCGACGGGTCCATCACGTAGCGCGCATTCACCTTCACCGGGTAGGCGTAGGCGGTCGCGATGTGGCCGAAACGCGCGATGTCCTCATACAACTTGACGTGCATCAGGCCGTATTCGGCGAGCGCGTGCATGCGCCGCGTCTCGGTCTCGCGCGGCTCGAGGAAGCGCAACGGCTCGGGGATCGGCACCTGATAGACCATCACCTGCCCGGCATGCAGCGTCGCCTCGGGAATCCGGTGCCGGGTCTGGATCACGGTCGCATCCGCAGTCGAGGTCGTGGTCGCCACTCCCGCGGTCTTGCCGAAGAATTTCCGGATCGAGATCGCGTTGGTGGTGTCGTCCGAGCCCTGGTCGATCACCTTCAGCACGTCGTTAGGACCGAGGATCGCAGCCGTCACCTGCACGCCGCCGGTGCCCCAGCCATAGGGCATCGGCATCTCGCGGCTCGCGAACGGCACCTGGTAGCCGGGAATCGCGATCGCCTTCAGGATCGCGCGGCGGATCATCCGCTTGGTCTGTTCGTCGAGATAGGCGAAATTGTATGTCGGCGCGTTCATTCCGCGGCCTCCCGGAGTTCGACCGCCTGATTGGCCTCGGCGAATTCCTGCCGCAGCTTGCGCAACAGGCCGAGCTCGGACTGGAAGTCGACGTAATGCGGCAGCTTGAGATGCTCGACGAAGCCGGTCGACTGCACATTGTCGGAGTGCGACATCACGAACTCCTCGTCCTGCGCCGGCGCTACCGCATCCTCACCGAGCTCGCGTGCCCGCAACGCGCGATCGACCAGCGCCATCGACATGGTCTTGCGCTCGCTCTGCCCGAAGGCCAGGCCATAGCCGCGGGTGAAGCACGGCGCCTCTGTCGTCGAGCCCTTGAACTGGTTGACCATCTGGCACTCGGTCAGTTCGATCGAGCCGAGCGGCACGGCAAAGCCGGCGTCCTCGGCGAAGAACTCGACCTCGACCTCGCCGAAACGGATCTCGCCGGCGAAGGGATGATTGCGGCCGTAGCCGCGCTGCGTCGAGTAGCCGAGCGCGAGCAGGAAGCCCTCGTCGCCGCGCGCCAGGTTCTGCATGCGCAGATCGCGATCGGCCGGGAAGCTCAGCGGCTCGCGCGTGAGGTCGCCGACCGGCGCGTCGGCGTCGGCCTGCGGCGACGATTCGATCAGGCCGTCGCGGCCGAGGATGTCGGTCACGCGCGGCGTCGCCGCCTGCGGAGCCTCGGCGGTCTCCGGCTGCTCCGGCACAAAGCCTTCCGCGAGTTGCGGATCGAGCAGGCGATGGGTGTAGTCGAAGGTCGGCCCCAGGATCTGGCCGCCCGGAACGTCCTTGAAGGTCGAGGAAATCCGTCGCTGCACCCGCATATCGCCGGTGTTGACCGGCTCGGTGGCGCCGAAGCGCGGCAGCGTGGCACGGAAGGCGCGCGCCAGGAAGATCGCCTCGATCATGTCGCCGCGCGCCTGCTTGATCGCGAGCGCCGCAAGCTCGCGGTCATAGAGCGAGCCTTCGGTCATGACCCGGTCGACACCGAGCGCGAGCTGCTCGGAGATCTGCGCCAATGTCACCTCGGGCACATCGCGATCGCCACGCCGCTCATGCGCGAGCAGGCGATGGGCGTTCTCGATGGCGCGCTCGCCTCCCTTGACGGCTACATACATCGCTCACACTCCGCTTGCGATCAGCCGCGTGGTGCGCGGGATCGCCACAATGGCATCGTCATGGACCAGCACGACATCGATGCCGCGCGGGAACAGAGCTTCGTTGATCGCAAGCCGGCCGAACAGATCCCGCGGCTTGATCATCGCCTGCAGCACCGCGCTGCCGTCGATGCCGGGACCCTTCAGCTCGAAGGCCGGGCCCTGTGTCAGGCTGTCGACCTGCAGGATCAGCGTGGTCGAACGGTCGGGATATTCGCCGCTGCCGAACGCGAAGCGTTCCAGCGCGGGCAGGTTCGCCGCATCGCCGATCAGCGCGAAGCTTGCGATCTGGGAATCCGCGATCACCGGCGCGCTGGCATGAAATTTCAGCCAGCGGGCCACATCGGGCGTCGCGGCCATCGCGGCGTCGAGCCAGATCGGCGTGTCGTGATCGAACAGCGTCAGCGCGATCGCGGCCGCGCCGCGCATCAGGCCGGCCGGCGTTCCGACGCTGGCGGCGACACGTTGCACGCTGCCCGGACGCGCCATCGCGTCCATCACGGAACGGAAGGTGGATTGCGCCGACAGCACCTTGTCGGCAAAGCCTGCGGGCATTTCGGCAATCGTCGTCATTGCATCATCCCTCACCGCGCACCATCGTGTAGAAATCCACCCGCGTCGCCGCGGTCTCGGCGGCCTTGCGGCACCGCTCGGCATTCATGGCCGCGCGCAGCGGCGCGATCACCTTGGCCTCCACCTCGCCGGACAATTCCGCCGACTGCACCATGGCGTCGCACAGCGCGATCATCCGTGCCTTCTCGGCATCGCGGCCGAGCGTGTAGCCGAAGCCGACCTCGCCGGTCGCGATTCGCACCGCCGCGCGCGACACCGTCGCTTCGCCGAGATTGAACGGCGCGCCGTCGCCGCCGATCCGCCCGCGCACCATCACGAGGCCGTTCTCCGGCTCGCGCAGGTTCTCATGCGCGGGCACCGCGATCGCGGCCAGTCGGCCGGCGATGTCGGCCGCGGCGGCGTGCGCCAGCACCGTCATCGCCGCCTTGCGCTGGGTCTGTTTGCTGTCTGGTCCGGTCGAACTCATGTGCAACCCTTGGGCAACCTTGCTCGCATCAAGTTGTCTATGATAATAGACAACTTGATAGCCGAGCGCCATGACTGTTTCGTGACAAATCGACGATTTCTGGTATCACCGCGCCATGAGCATGCAGGAAAGTTCCGGCGTCGCCTTGTGGCGACAGGTCGCTGACGGCATCGAGCGCGGCATTGCCGACGGCCGCTTCGCCGCCGGCGAAAAGCTGCCGGGCGAGATGGAGATCGCCGAGACTTACCGGGTCAACCGCCACACCGTGCGGCGCGCGCTCGCCGCATTGGCGGAGCGCGGCCTGGTGCGCGCTGAGCGCGGCAGCGGCACCTATGTCGAGGCCCAGCGCCTGGCCTATCCCTTGCGCTCACGCACCAGGTTTTCCGAGATCGTCGGCGCTGGCGGCCACGAGCCGCGCGGCCAGCTGATCGATGCCGGCGAAGACACCGCCAATCGCGAAATCGCGCGCGAGCTCGGCCTGAAGATCGGCGCGCCGCTGATCCGGATCGAGGCCGTGCGCCTCGCCGACCGGACGCCGATCTGCGTGTCAACCACCTGGCTGTCGGCCGAGCGGTTTCCCGATGCCGGCAACGTGTTCGCCAGCGTTCGCTCAATGACGAAGCTGCTCGGGCATTACGGCGTCAGGGATTACCGGCGCGCCGCGACCCGAATCACCGCGGCGATCGCCGACGCCACCGACGCCGCGCGGCTTGATCTGCCGCTGGGACGTCCGGTGCTGGTGGTCGACGCCACCGACGTCGACATGTTGAACCAGCCGCTGGTGACCAAGCGTTCGCGGTTCGCCGCCGAGCGTGTCGAGTTCTTGGTCGAAAACGGCTGAGTCTGCCGCCACACTAACGGCTCACCTCTCCCCTTGTGGGAGAGGTCGGATCGCATCGGCAGATGCGATCCGGGTGAGGAGCATGTCTCCGCGAACACATCGGCTTCTGAGTTCGCGGAAGGATACCCCTCATCCGGCGCTTCGCGCCACCTTCTCCCACAGGGGGAGAAGGACTGAGCGCGTGCGGCAACTACGCCACGGCGCGCTGGCCGATGATGGCGAAGCGCAGCTTGCTCGAGATGAAGTCGATCACCGCGACCGCGATCAGGATCATCAGGATCAGGAACGACACCTTCTGCCATTCCAGCACGCGGATCTGCTCGGCGAGCTGCAAGCCAATGCCGCCGGCACCGACGATGCCGATGATGGTGGCCGAACGCGTGTTCGACTCGATGAAGTAGAGCACCTGCCCGGCGATCACAGGCAACACCTGCGGCAGCAGGCCGAAACGAATCTCATGCAGCGCGTTGCCGCCGGAGGCCCTGATACCCTCGACCTGCTTGCGGTCCGCCGCTTCGATCGCCTCCGAGAACAACTTTCCGAACGCGCCGAAGTCGGACACCATGATCGCCAGCACACCCGCGAACGGGCCGAGGCCGACGACGTTGATCCAGACCAGCGCCCAGATCAGCGTATCGACGCCGCGGATCGAATCCAGGAAGCGACGCACCGGAAAACGGATCCAGTTCGAGGGAATGACGTTGCGCGCCGCCAGCAAGCTGACCGGCAGCGCCAGCACCGCCGCGAGCGTCGTTCCGAGCAGCGCGATCGACAGCGTCTCGCCGAGCGCTTGCATGTAGAGCGGGAATGACGAACCGGGATTCGGCGGGATCATCATCATGGTGATCCAGCCGAGCTGGCTGAGGCCCGAGATCAACCTCGACGGCGAGAAGTCGAGATCGACCAGGCCGAACACGAAGATCGCGAGCGCGCCGAGGATCATTGCCGGCATCGCCAGCCGCGCCGAGGCGGGCCGCTCGAACAGGCCGGGATATTTCGCGCGGAGCTCGCCTGCATCGGGCCGCGGCATCTGGCTCATCGGCGGGTCTCCTTGCCGAACAGCCGGCCGCGCAGCCAGCCGGTCGAGATGTCGATGATGAAGACGGTGATGATGATGGTGACGAGGATGGCGCTGACGTCGGAGTAATAGAACTTGCGGATCGCGACCACGAGTTCCTGGCCGATGCCACCGGCGCCGACGAAGCCCATCACCGAGGCCTCGCGGACATTGATCTCGAACCGCAGCAGCGCGTAGCTGGCATAACCGGCCGAGACCTGCGGCAGCACGGCAAAGCGCATGCAGGACAGCCAGCTCGCGCCGGTCGAGCGGATGCCCTCGACCGGCTTCATGTCGGCGTTCTCGACGATCTCGGCGAACAATTTGCCGAGCGCGCCGGTCGAGTGGATCGCGATCGCGAGCACGCCGGCCATCGGCCCGAGACCGAACGCGATCACGAAGATCAACGCGAACACGATGCCGGGCACGGTGCGGGCGAATTCAAGCAGGCGGCGGATGATGAAGCGCACCCACGGTCCGGGCGAGGTGTTCTGGGCAGCGAAGAAATTCAGCGCAAAGGCGAACACGGCGCCGGTCAGCGTGCCGACATAGCTGATCAGCAGCGTCTCGCCGAGCATCTTCAGCCATTTGTGCCAGCCCCAGAACCATTCGGCGGGATCGGTCCAGACCCGAGCGCCCGAGTCGAGCGTGAGGATGCGGTCGAAATAGCTGACGAAGTTGCCGAAATAGGTGAACAGCGTGCGCAGATTCACCTCTGCGCCGAATGCTGCGATCACCAGGACGACACAGAACACGGCCACCGCCAGCGCGGCCTTCAATCGCTTGCGCGCGACGGCCTTGCGGTACGTGTCTTCCAGCACGGCGAGCTGCGGCGCGGGAAGAATGGATACGGCGGTTGCCATGATGCTGGTCAGTCGAGGCTGGAGGTTGAAACGGAAAGAGCCGGGTCGTGAAACCCGGCCCCAGATGTCTCCGCGCGCTGCGATCAGCTCGCCTTCTTGCGCAGCCGGTCGACGAACTTGATCAGCTCGACAGTGCTATCCCAATCCTTGGTCGTGGCGGGATGGAAGCCCTTCTTCTGGCCGTCGGAGAGACGCTCGAAGGCGGCCTTGTCCTTGGTCGGCGCTTCGAAGAAGGCCTTGGCGATCGCCGCCTTCAGATCCTCCGGAAGGTCGGAATTGTAGGCGTAGGGGCCGTTGATGATCGGCGACGACTTGTTGATGATGCGGAAGTCTTCCTTCTTCATCGCCGAGCCGTCGGCGTTCTTCAGCATGCCCTTGGTCAGCATCTGCGCGAGCGTCGAATCGTCGTCGTTGGTCCACTGATTGGCCGCGATGTCGACGGTGCCCTGGGCCAGCGCCAGCACGGCGTTTTCGTGGCTGCCGGTGAACACCACCTTGCCGAAGAAGCCTTCAGCGTCGTGGATGCCCATCTTGTCGAGCTCGAAGCGCGGCACGTTGTTGCCCGAGGTCGAGTTCGGATCGACTAGGCCGAGGTTCTTGCCCTTCAGGTCTTCCACCTTCTTGTAGGGGCTCGAGGCCTTGACGAAGAACACCGAATAGTAGCCGGTCGAGCCGTCGGCGTTCATGTCGTTGGCGAACGCGTCGGTCTTGACGCCGGTCAGCCGGGCGCGGGCGAACGAGGCCGAGCCATAGCTGGCGATCTGGATGTTGCCGGCGCGCTGGCCTTCGATCACGGCCGCGTAGTCGTTGGCGATGCGAAGCGTGACTTTCGTGCCGAGCTCCTTCGACAGATAGGCCACGAACGGCGTCCAGCGCTCGGTAACGCCGGAGGCGTTCTCAGCCGGCACGACGGCGAAGGTGAGCTCCGGATATTTAGCCTTCCAGTCCTGCGCGGACGCCGAGCCGGTGAGCGCGAGCGCGGCTGCGCCGGCCAGAATGATGCGACGAGTGAACATGTTACCCCTCTTTGGTAGTTGCACCTGTTGGCCGGGCAAAATGCCCGGCCTCCCAGATTGAAAAAGCGCGACGCTCAGGCCGCGGCTGCGGTGCCGAGTGCCGGAGCAGTTGCGCCGTCGGGCGCCGGCAGCGGCGCCGCGCCGATGACGTCGTTGGCCTCGAGGTCATAGAGCTCTCGGGCGATATGATCGGTGAGCGCCGCCGGGGCGCCGTCGAACACCACGCGGCCCGCCGCCATGCCGACCAGGCGGTCGCAATAGGTCCGCGCCAGGTCGAGCGAGTGCAGATTGCAGAGCACCGTGATGCCGAAGTGCTTGTTGATGCGCAGCAGCGCATCCATCACGATCTTGGTGTTGCGCGGATCGAGCGAGGCGATCGGCTCGTCGGCGAGGATGATGTCGGGTTCCTGCACCAGCGCGCGGGCGATCGCGACACGCTGCTGCTGACCGCCGGAGAGCTGGTCGGCGCGCT
>CALRXG020000237.1:0-10391 GCA_943372075.1 Bordetella parapertussis
AGCGGGTCGGAGTTTCCGGCATGACCGTCCTGGAAGGCCGGCATCTTGATGTAGGAGACGGCGGGGAAATGACCGGCCTGCACCGCGGCGTAGAAATCCTCGAGATCGTAACCGTGATTGGCCGGATCGACCGTCTTGCCATCGGCGGCATAGGTGTGACCGATCGCGTTGGTCGAGCTCGGCCGCAGATGGTACGGATTGGCGGTCGACTTGTAGTACTGGAACCAGGCGTGGTGCGGGATGTAGTCCACGATGGTGCCGTTGACATTGCTGGAGAAGGTGCTGCGCACGCAACCCATGGTGCCATTGGTGTTCTTGAGCGTCAGGTTGAAGCCACCCATGAAGCTGCCCCAGCTGATGTTCTCGGCGTTGAGCAGGTCGCCGATGTTCTTGCCGGTCATCAGCATCGTGCTGGACGTGCTCGAGCACAGATCATAGGCAGGATCGGTGTCGCCGATCAGGGTCAGGCCACCCTGGCCATCGGCGACCGACGACGACGTGCCGATGATGTTCTCCACACCGTTGGTCTGGCCGGAGATCACCTCGATCGCGCCGGGCGTCGACGGCCCGTAGGTGTCGGTGTAGTGGTTGTCGTTCATGGCAAAGTTCTGCGCGTAATTCCAGAACGCCGTGACGGTGTTGCCGTCGAAATAGCCCATCACCTGCCCGTTGGTGCCGAAAGCGCCGACGCCGCCCGAAGTGCCGCGTCCGGTGTATTTCGGAAACAGGTCGGCATTGCCGTTGTCGTAGGCCTGCTGCTCGGGCGTATAGGCGTGGTTCTGCGACTTGGTGTTGGCCTGGGTGCGGTCGAGGCGGAACGGATTGGTCGCTCCCGTCCCGTTGGCCGGGTTGGTGTTCGGGTTGTTCACCAACAGATTGGCGTTGGCGAGGTTGTTCACCCTCGGCGTATGCGGCTTCGGCACGAAGGGAATCGAGCCGGTCGGATTGGCCGCGTTCGGATAGGTCGCGAAGTAATGATCGAACGAACGGTTCTCGTTGAAGATCACCACGAGATGCTTGATCGGCGTTGCCGTTTGAATGTCATGCGGATGACGATCGTGACCATTATCGTCCTGAGCTGGCGCCGGAGCGCTGCTCGCGATCGCCGCAGCGATCACACAAAATCCGACCGTTGAAAGGAATTTCGCCTTCACCTGTTGCCCCATTTTTTTGCAGATTTGTGACGTCGACATGCGACAGATTATCCATCGCTGGTGACAGGGCTGTGTCGGTTTTGTGCGATCGATGCGTGATCGCAGTTGATCGTCATCGCGCGTTCGCTTCACGCGGCATTGCTCGCGAACGCATGATGTCTTACGAACGAATGATTGATCGATCGGCCGATCGATGACGCTGCGCGCGTCACGTCGCCATCTGCTCTCGTGCGTATTGTATCGGCGACGATCCGACGTGGGCGTTTCGTTCGGCTTGACATCCTGGTCGCGAACGCTGCGATCCCGAATTGCGAAAGGCTGCGCAGCGATCAATCGAGCATGACGCGGCGATCGCCACCAAGCATTGGCTCGCTCGATGAGATACGCCTGGGCGCGTCAGATCAGATGTCGTCGACGTACTCGCCATGCGATGCCGCCGGCGCAGCACAAGCCGCTGGCGCGGCTCGCCTCACTCCGCGGCGGTCCGGATCTCGATCTTCTCGGCTCGCGCGGCGCAGAACTTGAATTCGGGAATCTTGCCGAACGGATCAAGCGCCGGGTTGGTCAAGAGGTTCGCGGCCGCCTCGGCGTAGCAGAACGGCATGAACACCATGTTCTCCGGTACGTCGCGGTCGGCGCGCACCTTGACCTCGATCGCGCCACGCCGGGTTTCCAGACGAATGAAATCGCCGGGCCACAGGTTCTTGCCCCGCATGTCCTTCGGCGACATGAACGCCACCGCCTCCGGCTCGATCTGGTCGAGCACCTGGGCGCGGCGGGTCATCGAGCCGGTGTGCCAGTGCTCGAGCACGCGGCCGGTCGACAGCACCATCGGGTATTCTGCATCGGGCAGCTCGTCCGGCGGGATCACCTTGGCGGGCACGATCTTGCCGCGACCGCTTGGCGTCGGGAAACCGGTGGTGAAGATGATCTCGTTGCCGGGCTTGTGCGGGTCGTCGACCGGATAGGTCACGGCGCCCTCGCGAACCAGCCGCTCCCAGGTGATGTTCTTCAGCGACGGCATCAATTCCGCCATCTCGGTGAAGACGTCGCCGGGGCCGGCGTAATTCCACGGCAGGCCCATCCGCTTGCCGATCTCCTGAATGATCCAGAGATCCTGGCGGGCATCGCCCGGCGGCTTGATCACCTGACGCGCCAGCTGGACGCGGCGGTCGGTGTTGGTGAACGATCCCTCCTTCTCGGCAAATGCCGATGCCGGCAGGATCACGTCGGCGTGGAACGCGGTCTCGGTGACGAACAGATCCTGCACCACGAGGTGATCGAGCTTGGCCAGCGCCTCGCGCGCGTGCTGCAGATCCGGATCCGACATCGCGGGGTTCTCGCCCTCGATATACATGCCGTGGATCTGGCCGGCATGGATCGCGTTCATGATCTCGACGACGGTCAGGCCGCGCTCGGGATCGAGGTCCTGGCCCCACAGCTTCTCGAAGGCACCACGCATGTCGTCGCGCCCGACCGGCTGATAGTCCGGCAGGAACATTGGAATCAATCCGGCGTCGGAGGCGCCCTGCACGTTGTTCTGGCCGCGCAGCGGATGCAGGCCGGTGCCGGGGCGGCCGACCTGGCCGGTGATCAGCGCGAGCGCGATCAGGCAGCGCGCATTGTCGGTGCCGTGCACGTGCTGGCTGATGCCCATGCCCCAGAAGATGATCGACGACTTGGCGCGCGCGTAAGTCCGCGCCACCTCGCGCAGCGTCTCGGCGGGAATGCCGCAGATCGGCGACATCTTCTCCGGCGTGAAATCGACGATCTTGGCCTTCAGATCCTCGAAGCCCTCGGTATATCCGGCGATGAACTGCTCGTCGGTCAGCCCCTCGGTGATGATCGTGTTGATCATCGCGTTGAGCATCGCGACGTCGCTGCCGGGCTTGAAGGCGAGATGCGCGGTCGCGTGGCGCGACAGAGTCTGGCGGCGCGGGTCCATCACGTAGAGCTTGGCGCCGCGCTTCGCCGCGTTCTTGATGTAGGTCGCCGCCACCGGATGGTTGACGGTCGGGTTGGCGCCGATCACCCAGATCACCTCGGCGTCGGCCGCGGCCGCGAACGGCGCCGAGACCGCGCCCGAGCTCAGCCCCTCGAACAGTGCGGCCACCGACGAGGCGTGGCACAGCCGCGTGCAGTGGTCGACATTGTTCGAGCCGAAGCCGGTCCGCACCAGCTTCTGGAACAGGTAGGCCTCCTCATTGGAGCCCTTGGCCGAACCGAAGCCGGCGAGCGCCTTGGCCCCGTTCTCGTCCCGGATCCTGACCAGCCCGTTTGCGGCGATGTCGAGCGCTTCCTCCCACGACGCCTCGCGGAAGTGGGTGTAGGGATTGGCCGGATCGACCTGGTCGTTGGCATCCTTCCTGACGCCGGGCAGACGCACCAGCGGCTTGGTCAGGCGGTTGGGATGGTGGATGTAGTCGAAACCGAACCGGCCCTTGACGCAAAGCCGGTTGTGGTTGGCAGGGCCATCCCTGCCCTCGGCGTAGATCACCTTCTCGTCCTTGACCTGATAGGTCACCTGGCAGCCGACGCCGCAATACGGGCAAAGCGAGTCGACCTTCTTGTCGGGATAGGTCACGCGGGTCTGCTTGTCGTCGAGCATCACCGCCGGCATCAGCGCGCCGGTCGGACAGGCCTGCACGCATTCGCCGCAGGCCACACAGGTCGATTCACCCATCGGGTCGTCGAAGTCGAACACGATCTTGGCGTCGTGATTGCGATACGCCATGCCGATGACGTCGTTGACCTGCACTTCGCGGCAGGCGCGGACGCAGAGGCCGCACTGGATGCAGGCGTCGAGATTGACCCGCATCGCGGGATGGCTGGCGTCGGCCTGCCAGCGCTCCGCCGCCGGGAAGCGGCTCTCGGTGACGCCGGTCTTCTCGGCCCAGTGCCAGAATTTCGAATCCGGATCGTGCGAGGTCTCCCGCGCCGGCTGGTCGGCGACCAGCAGCTCCATCACCATCTTCTGCGCCGCGACGGCGCGATCGCTTGCGGTCTTCACCTTCATGCCGACCGCCGGCGTCCGCTTGCAGGAGGCCGCGAGCACGCGCTCGCCCTCGATCTCGACCATGCAGGCGCGGCAATTGCCGTCGGGCCGGTAGTCGGGCGCCGGCGAATAGCACAGGTGCGGGATCTCGTTGCCTTGCCGCTTGGCCACCTGCCAGATGGTCTCGCCGGGTTTGGCCTCAACCTGCTTGCCGTCGAGTTCGAACGCGATCATTTGCGGGCCATGGCCCTTGCCGCCAACCGACCCAACAGGTTCGCTATGCGTCACGGTCACCCGTCCGTCCGGAACGTTCTTGCCGCCGGCAGCGCCCTTGGCGTCGTGGCCGTATCCTTGCGGTGGGGTGTTCTTGTCGTCGCTCATGCCAAACCTCGTCGAAGATCGATCGCCGTCTACTCGGCGGCTTCCTGCGGACGAAACTCGTCGGGAAAATATTTGATGACGGACGTCAGCGGATTCGAAGCCGCCTGGCCAAGGCCGCAGATCGAGGCGTCACGCATCGCCTGACTCAATTGATCCAGCAGGTTCTTGTTCCAGACCGGCTGCTGCATCAGCAATGCCGCTTTCTCGGTTCCGACACGGCACGGCGTGCACTGACCGCAGCTCTCGTCCTCGAAGAACTTCATCAGGTTCAGCGCGGCGTCCCGCACGCTGTCGGCCTGCGACAGGATCACCACCGCCGCGCTGCCGATGAAGCAGCCGTATTTCTCCAGCGTCCCGAAATCGAGCGGGATGTCGTCCATCGCGGCCGGCAGGATGCCTCCGGACGCGCCGCCCGGCAGATAGGCGTAGAACTCGTGCCCGTCGGCCATGCCGCCGCAATATTCGTCGATCAGTTCACGCACGGTGATGCCGGCCGGCGCGAGCTTGACGCCCGGGTCCTTTACGCGCCCGGACACGGAGAAGCTGCGCAGCCCGTGACGATCGTGGCGGCCGTGTCCGGTCCACCATGCGGCGCCCTTCTCGACGATGTCCCGCACCCACCACAAGGTCTCGATGTTGTTGATCAGGGTCGGCTTGCCGAACAGCCCGACCTGGAACGGATAAGGCGGCTTGTGCCGCGGCAGGCCGCGCTTGCCTTCGATGCTTTCGAGCAGCGAGGACTCCTCGCCGCAGATATAGGCGCCGGCGCCGCGCCGCAGGTGCAGGGTCGGACCGCCCGGCGGCAGTTTAGCGATCTCGCGCGCGAGGATCTCGCGGCAGGCGGGATACTCGTCGCGAATGTAGACGTAGATCTCGGGCGCCTCGACAATGTGCGCGCCGATCAGCATGCCTTCGAGGAAGCGGTGCGGATCGCGCTCGAGGTAATAGCGGTCCTTGATCGTGCCGGGCTCGCCTTCGTCGCCATTGACCGCCATCAGCCGTGGACCGGCCTCGCCGAGCACCGCGCGCCATTTGCGGCCGGTCGGAAAGCCGGCGCCGCCGAGGCCGCGCAGTGCGGCTTCGTCGAGCACCTTCAAAACGTCTTCGTTCGCAAGCTCTCCGGATCGGAGCCGTCCAAGCAGCCGGTAGCCGCCGTCGGCGACATAGGCGTCGTGGCCCGTATAGGCGGGCATGTGCACATGGGTGTCGCCGCCTTTCGCCGCCGCGAGCACGCTCGCCGTCGTGGCATGATCGACAAAGTTATGCCCGACTTCGGCTGTCGGCGCCGTGTCGCAACGGCCGACGCATGGCGCGCGGACGACGCGAATGCCGGGACCCGCCTTGCTCTGCAGGTCGCGCAGCAGCTTCTCGCCTCCCAGCATGGCGCAGGTCAGGGAATCGCAGACCCGGATCGTGAGCGGCGGGATGTCCGTCTCGCCCTCCTTCACCACGTCGAAATGCGCGTAGAAGGTCGCGGTCTCGAACACCTCGGCGAACGACAGCCGCATCTCGTCGGCGAGTGCGGCGAGATGCGCGGCCGAGATCTGGCGGTACTTGTCCTGAATGAGGTGCAGATACTCGATCAGCAGGTCGCGACGACGCGGCCGGTCGCCGAGCAGCGCCTCGACCTCATGCGCCGCGACCGGATCGACCTGACGGCCCTTGGGCGTCGCTTTCGCCCGCTTCCTTCCCTGGCCCGGATGTTCGAATGGTCGGACCTTGTGGACGTCTTGGCTCATGGAAAACCCGCGAGAATGCGTCTGTTGTCCAGAGTCTAACCGTTGGTATGCCAGTGGCAAGCAGATTTGGAATGAGTCTAGAGTCTAAGGACGAGACGTCGCACGCCGCTGCGCACGCGTTGCCGTTTTCCTATCGATCCCGGTTCGCCATCGGGAACGCTACAGCAGCGCCGCATAGCCGAGGAACCCGACACGGTCGCCGGGCGTGACCTCGACCACGTCCTCTCCCAACTCGATCAGACCGTCGGTCTCGACCAGCGACGACAACAGGCCCGCGCCTTCGCGAGGAAACTTGACCGCCTCAAGCGCACCATCGTCCGCGCTGCGCAGCGAGGCGCGGACGTATTCGCGGCGACCGGCCTTCTTCCGATAGCTGAAGGCGGCCCTGACCGGCATCAGCAACAGCGGCGACGCCTGCGCGCCGCAAAGCGCGAAGATGGTCGGACGCACCACATGGACGAAGGTGACGAAGCTCGCCACCGGGTTGCCGGGCAAGCCGATGAACGGGGTGCCGGCGATGACGCCCATCGCGACCGGCCGGCCCGGCTTGATCGCCATCCGCCACAGCACCAACGATCCCGCGCGCTCGACGCTGGCCTTGACGTGATCTTCCTCGCCGGTCGAGACGCCTCCCGTCGTCAGGATCAAATCGTGGCGCTGCGCCGCCTGCCGCAAGGCGTCCGTCAGTGCCGTGGGCTCGTCGCGCAGAATGCCGAGATCGCCGACCTCGCATCCGAGCCTTCGCAGCATCGCCATCAGCATGAAGCGATTCGAATCGAACAGCTGAGCGGCCGTGCGCGGTGAGCCCGGCGCCGCCAGCTCGTCGCCGGTCGAGAACACCGCGACCCGGAGCCGGCGGACCACGTCGAGCCGGGTCAGTCCGTACGCCGCGGCCAGCGCGATGTCCTGCGGACGCAGCCGCGCACCCGATTTCAACGTGACGTGACCGCTCGGAATGTCCTCTCCGGCGGGCCGCACATTCGCACCTAGCTTGAGCCCGGCCGGCAGCACCACGCGCCCGGCCTCGTCGATGCGGACGTCCTCCTGCATGTACACGGTGTCGGTACCGGCCGGCATCGGCGCGCCGGTAAAGATCCGGACCGCATGACCGGGCTGGGCGACCTCCGCTTCCGCGCCCGCCGCGACACGGCCCTTCAGCGGGACGGCCAGTTCCCGGCCGGGCGGCAGCATCGCGTGCGGAACCGCATAGCCGTCGACGGCGGAGTTGGTGAATGGCGGCAGCGGCAGCGGCGCAGCGATGTCGTGCGCAAGGATGCGACCATCTGCCTCGACCAACGGAACCGACTCGGTTTCACCGACCGCCTGGACGCGGGATGCGATCATGCCAACGGCTTCGTCGACCGACAGCATCGGTCCGCCGAAGGCAAAGCAGTCGTCCGATAGCTGGGCCATCCCGCGATTTCGATCCTTCGTCCGCCAACCGAACCGACGGCGCTTCTCGTTGATATGGGTGGTCCCATCTCAACGAGAAACGCTGTAGTGAAACCCATGCCGTGCTTATATCTTCCTGACATGGTTGTCATGCCGAAGAGGCGTTCCGCGTGCTTGAGAAAACCCCAGCCCCGCTGATCGTTCCCAATCCGGACGATCCTCGCTTGACCGAGCGCGTCGCGGGGATCGACCAGACCGGCGCGAAGATCGAGACCAAGGTGCCGGTCGAGCGGCCGCTGACGCTGTACCTCAATGCGCAGGAGATCGTCACGATGATGACGATCAACGACTATCCCGAGTATCTGGCGCTCGGCTATCTGCTCAACCAGAACATGCTCCGGTACGACGACGTCGTCACCGAGGTCGAATACCACGACGATCTCCAGGTCGTCGTGGTGAGGACCGAACACCATACCGATTTCGAAGCCACGCTGAAGAAGCGCACGCAAACCTCCGGATGCGCGCAGGGCACCGCCTTCGGTGACCTGCTCGATGCGTTCGGCAGCGTCGCACTGCCGCAGGCGACGCTGCGGACATCCTGGCTGTACCAGATGACCCGCGCCATCAACACGATGCCGTCGCTCTATCTCGAAGCCGGCGCCATCCATGGCTGCGCGCTGTGCAAGGAGGGAGCGCCGGTCTGCTACACCGAGGATGTCGGCCGTCACAACGCCGTCGACAAGATCGCGGGGTGGATCTACCGGCACGGCGTCGATCCCTCCGACAAGATCCTCTACACGACCGGGCGGCTCACCTCGGAAATGGTGATCAAGACCGTCCGCATGGGAATTCCCATTCTGGTCTCCCGCTCGGGCTTTACCGCGTGGGGCGTCGAGCTGGCACGACAGGTCGGGCTGACCTTGGTCGGCCGCACCCGCGGCAAGCGCTTCCTCGCGCTGTCAGGCGAGGACCGCATCGTCTACGATCAGGACCTCGATTACGTCGAGGAGGAATCCGCACGGCATAAGCGCAAGGGCGAGACCGCCGATGACTGAGATACCCGGCGTGCTGCTTGCGGGCGGTCTGGCGCGGCGCATGGGCGGCGGCGACAAGCCGATGCGCATGATCGGCGGTCGCACCATCCTCGCGCGCGTCATCGCGCGTCTCGAACCGCAATGCGACGGGCTGATCCTCAACGCCAATGGAGACCCGGCCCGGTTCGAAGCCTTCGGCCTGCCGGTAATCGCCGACGGCGTCGCCGACTATCCTGGCCCCCTCGCCGGCCTCCTGGCGGCGCTCGACTGGATGGCCGCCAACCGGCCGCAGGTGAAATGGATTCTCAGCGCCGCCGGAGATTGCCCGTTCCTGCCGCGCGACCTTGTCGCAAGGCTCGATCAGGCGCGCGCCGCGGAGAATGCCGAACTCGCGGTCGCTGCCTCCGGCGAATGGACCCACCCGGTGATCGGGCTCTGGAGCGTACGCCTGCGCAATGAGCTGCGGCGCGCGCTGGTCGACGAAGGCTTGCGCAAGATCGACCGCTGGACCGCGCGCTACAAGCTAGCCACCGTGACCTGGCCGACCACCCCGGTCGATCCGTTCTTCAACGCCAACACCGCCGAAGACATCGCGGAGGCTGAGCGGCTCGCGGTGCTCGACGAGGGTTAGGCCCGGGTTAGCCGACAACGGCGTTTCCGTAACGCCGACACAGTCGTGGACGTATCCTAGTCCTTCATCCCGGTGATCGAGGCACTCACCGCCCGGGGATCGCGCTGCGGCCAGCGGCCGCTTTCGACCTGCGACAGGAATTCGCCGACGATGCGGTTGTATTCGTCGGGCTCCTCGATGTTGATGGCGTGGCCACAATTCGGCATCACCGCGAGCGCGGCCGACGGGATGCTCTGTTTCATCAGGATGCCCGGCAGCAGGCACGGCCAGTCCTCGTCGCCGGTGATGATCAGCGTCGGCACAGTGATCCGCTTCATCTCCTCGACCAGCGTGTAGAGCGACGGACGCTCCTTCTGCACCCCCTGCTGGGTGTTGGCCGATCCGACGGCCGAATGCTCGGCCAGCATCGTCTTGAACTCGGCGTGGCCGCGCGGGTCCTTGTTCTCATACTGCACGCGCGTCGGCCCATAGGCGTAACGTTCGGCGAAAGCCGGCATGCCTTCCTTGCGGATCGTGTTGGCGATGACATCGGCCTCGGCGCGGAACGTCTCGCGCTTGTCGAGCTCGGCGCCATAGCCGCAGCCGCCGATGCATAGCGACAGCGCCCGCGTCGGGTGACGGATGCCGAAATGCAGGGTCGCGAAGCCGCCCATCGACAGGCCGACGATATGCGCCCCGGGCACGCCGATGTGATCGAGCACCGCGAGGATATCGTCGGCCGCGCGATTTTGCGAATAGGACGAAACCTGCTCCGGGACGTCGGACGGCGGAAAACCCCGCGCGTTGTAGGCGATGGTGCGGAAGCGCTTGCCGAAATGCCGCATCTGCGGCTCGTAGCTGCGCAGGTCGCCGGCGAATTCGTGCACCAGGATCACCGGATGACCGGATCCGGTCTCCTCGAAATAGAGCCGTACGCCGTCGTCGGTTGTCGCATAGGGCATGGTGGCCTCCTGCCTTCTTGCTTCGCGGGTTATGGGATGGTTGCGGCTCCCGGTGGCTTGGAGCGCGGCAGATAGGTGCCGTGCGCCTTGCTGCCGACAAGCGTGCCGTCATCGACGACCACCT
>CALRXG020000238.1:0-10369 GCA_943372075.1 Bordetella parapertussis
CCATCGTCCCCTCGGACAGGATCTGCCCTTGATGCAGCACCGTGACCTTGTGCGCGATGTCCTCGACGAACTTCATGTCGTGCTCGATCACCAGCACCGAACGGTCCTTGATGATGCGGTTGAGCAGCTCGGCGGTCTTGGCGCGCTCGGACACGCTCATGCCGGCGACCGGCTCGTCGAGCATCAGGAGGTCCGGATCCTGGATCAGCAGCATGCCGATCTCGAGCCACTGTTTCTGGCCGTGGCTGAGCTGGTCGGCATAGGTGTTGAGCCGGTCCTTCAGGAAGATCATCTCGGCGACCTCCTCGACCCGCTGCTTGACGGTGTCGTCGCGCTGGAAGGTCAGCGAGCCGAACACGGTGCGGCCACGCGGAAACGAAATCTCGAGATTCTCGAACACGGTGAGATCCTCGAACACCGACGGCGTCTGGAACTTGCGCCCCACCCCGGCCTGCACGATCTCGTTCTCGCGTAGTTTCGTCAGCTCCTGGCCGCGGAACTGGATCGAGCCAGAGGTCGCGCGGGTCTTGCCGCAGATCAGGTCGAGCACCGTGGTCTTGCCGGCGCCGTTCGGGCCAATGATGACGCGGATCTCGTTCTCCTCGACATAGAAGGAGAGATCGTTGACCGCCTTGAAGCCGTCAAAGGACACGGTGAGACCGGAGACCGCGAGCAGGAAGTCTTTGGGCTGATGGCCGACGAGCATGATGATCCCTCCTCACTCGGCCGGTGCGCCGTCGGCGACCAGGCCGGCCGTCGATTTCGATTTGCGTGATGCCAGCAGGCGATCGATGCGGGGCTGGATGTGATCCGCCCAGATCCCGGAGAGCCCGTTCGGGAAGGCCAGCACCACCGCGATGAACAGCGCGCCGAGGCCGAACAGCCAGAGCTGCGGGAAGGATTCCGAGAGGCTGGTCTTGGCGAAATTGACCAAGAGCGCGCCCCAGACCGCGCCAAAGATCGACATCCGGCCGCCGACCGCGGTGTAGATCACCATCTCGATCGACGGCACGATGCCGACGAAGGACGGCGACATGAAGCCGACCTCGAGCGTAAACATGGCGCCGCCGATCGCGGCGAACACCGCCGCGGCACAGAACGCGAAGATCTTGAAGTTGGCGACGCTGTAACCGGAGAAACGCACACGATCCTCCTGCTCCCTCATCGCCACCAGGATGCGCCCGAGTTTTGTCAGGCGGATGAACTGCGCGGCGACGATGCATCCGAACAGCAGCACAACCTCGACGAAATACAGAATGAACTTGGCGTGATCGGTGCGGATGTCCCAGCCGTGCAGCGTGCGCAGGTCGGTGATGCCGTTGATGCCGCCGGTGTAGCCCTGCTGCCCCACGATCAGGATGGTGAGGATCGCGGCGATCGCTTGCGTAATGATCGCGAAGTAGACGCCGCCGACCCGGCGCTTGAACATCGCAGCGCCGATGATCAATGCGAACAGCGACGGCACCAGGAGGATGGCGAGCAGCGTCAGCGGGAAGCTGTGGAACGGCTTCCAGAACATCGGAACCGAGGTGAGCTGGTTCCAGTCCATGAAGTCTGGAATGCCCGGCGTCGACTGGATCTTGGTGTTTGCGACCGACGACGCCTCGAGCTTGAGGTACATCGCCATGCAGTAGCCGCCGAGGCCGAAGAACACGCCCTGCCCGAGGCTCAGGATGCCGCCATAGCCCCAGCACAGCACGAGGCCGATGCCGACGAAGGCGTAGGTCAGGTATTTGGCGACCAGGTTGAGGCGGAAGATATCCAGCGACAGCGGCAGGATCAGAAACAGCAGCACCGCGAGCGCCAGGAAGCCGAGCAGTTCGGAGCGATTGAAAAAGCGCGAGTTGATCATGACCAGCCTGCTTGTTCTTATTTGCGGACCTTGAGCGCGAAGAGGCCCTGCGGACGCACCATCAGGATCGCGACGATGGTCAACAGCGTGATCACCTTGGCCATCGATCCCGACAGGAAGAATTCCAGCGTCGACTGGGTCTGCGAGATCGAGAAGGCGGAGGCGATGGTGCCGAACAGCGAGGCGGCGCCGCCGAACACCACGACCAGGAAGGTATCCACGATGTAGAGCTGGCCGGCGGTCGGCCCGGTCGAGCCGATCATGGTGAAGGCCGAGCCCGCGATCCCGGCGATGCCGCAGCCGAGGCCGAAGGTGTAACGGTCGACCTTCTCGGTGTTGATGCCGACGGCGCCCGCCATCACGCGGTTCTGCACCACGGCCCGCACCTGCTTGCCCCAGCTCGACCAGAACAGGATGTAGAAGACGACGATCGTGATCAGGACCGTCAGTCCCATCACGAACATGCCGTTGATCGGGATCTGGATCGAGTCGGTGGCCTGCCAGGAGCCCATCATCCATTCCGGCAGGTCGACGCCGACCTCGCGCGCGCCGAAGATCGAGCGGTAGGCCTGCTGCAGGATCAGGCTGAGGCCCCAGGTTGCCAGCAGCGTGTCGAGCGGGCGCTTGTAGAGATGTCGTATCAGCGCCCATTCGACCAGCATGCCGAGCGCGCCGGAGGCGATGAACGCAAGGATCATCGCGATGAAGAAGTAGCCCGGGAAAAGCCAGGGCGCGGCGTGCTGCACCACGTTCGACGTCATCCAGGTGACGTAGGCGCCGAGGATCATGAACTCGCCATGGGCCATGTTGATGACGCCCATCTGGCCGAAGATGATGGCAAGCCCCAGCGCCATCAACACATAGACGGAGAACAGGATGAGCCCGGCAAATCCCTGCATCGCAAGGATGGCGCCGAGGTCGCTGATCGAATAGTCGCCGAACATCTGTCGTCCTCCAGTCCAAGGGGCATGCGCCGCGACGCGAGCGGCGCCCGATCGGCGGCGTGGGCGATGACGTCCACGCCGCGATGCGTTGAGGGAGCGGTTGCGCGGTTTACCCGCCCGGCCTCACTGGTAGCCCTTCGGGAACGGGTTCGGCTCGACGAGATCGGCGGTCTCGTAAACCAGCTCGTACTGACCATCGGCCTTGGCGCGGCCGACGCGCGTCTTCGACCACAAATGATGGTTCTCGTGGATGCGCACATAGCCTTCGGGCGCGCCCTTGAACTCCACGCCAGGCGAGGCCGCCGCGATCTTGTCGATGTCGAACGATCCGGCCTTCTCCGCGGTCAACTTCCACAGCCACGGGCCGAGATAGGCGGCCTGGGTGACGTCGCCGATCACGGTCTTCTCGCCCCACATCTTCTTGAACGCGGGCACGAAGGCCTTGTTGTTCGGGTTGTCGAGCGACTGGAAGTACTTCATGCAGGCATAGGCGCCGGCGATGTTCTCACCGCCGATGCCGTCGATCTCGTCCTCGGTCACCGAGATCGTCAGCAGCGTCTGCTTCGACAGGTCGATGCCGGCCGCCTTGAGCTGCTTGTAGAACGCGACGTTCGAGCCGCCGACGATGATCGCGTAGATCACGTCCGGCTTGGTCAGCTTGATCTTGTTGATGACCGAGTTGAACTGGGTCGAGCCGAGCGGGAAGTATTCCTCGCCGACCACCTTGCAGCCTTGCAGGTGGTTCTCGATGTGCTTGCGCGCGATCTTGTTCGAGGTGCGCGGCCAGATGTAGTCGGAGCCGAGCAGGTAGAAGCTCTTGGCGTTCTTGGTCTTGTTGACCCAGTCGAGGCCGGCGATGATCTGCTGGGTGGCCTCCTGGCCGGTGTAGATCACGTTCTTGGACTGCTCGAGTCCTTCATAGAAGGTCGGGTAGTACAACATGCCGTTGTACTGCTCGAACACCGGCAGCACCGCCTTGCGCGAGGCCGAGGTCCAGCAGCCCATCACGGCCGCGCATTTGTCGTTGACGAGGAGCTTCTTGGCCTTTTCCGCGAAGGTCGGCCAGTCGCTCGCGCCGTCCTCCTGGATGAACTTGATCTTGCGGCCGAGCACGCCGCCGGCGGCGTTGATCTGCTCGATCGCGAGCTTCTCGGCCTCGACCGACCCGGTCTCGGAGATCGCCATGGTGCCGGTGACGGAGTGCAGGATGCCGACGGTGACTTCGCTATCGGTGACTGCAAGACCGGTGGTGTTAACCGCAGAAGTTGCAGGAACGTCGGCAAATGCCGGGCGGCCCAGCATCGACATGGCCGGCAATGCGGCCATTCCCATCAAGAGCTTGCGGCGGAGCGGAGACGGCAGTCCTGGTTTTGTTTCGTCTGACATGAGCACCCCATCTGGTTCGAGAACGCTTATTGATGAGGCGAGGATTGCTTACTTTTGTGCAGCGCACTGATACGTGAGATCGCGTATACTGCACCGCAAAATAGCGACGTAGGTTTTTGGTACGGGATTTGCCCGCGATCAGCGCATCGTGGACCAGGAGTTTGAGCGAGTGGCAGGGCGGCAGCGGATAGACCGCGTCAGGCGCCAATACAATCAATGGGTCGCCAACCAGACGCTGGAAGACTACGCGCTGCGCTTCACGGCCAAGAGCGCGCGGCGCTGGTCCGCCGCCCGCGTCGCCAACACCGCGCTCGGCGCGATCTCGTTCCTGGCGCTGGAGGCGATCGGCGGCACCATCACGCTGAACTATGGCGCAATGAACGCCTCCGCCGCGATCCTGGTCGTCAGCGTCATCATCTTCCTGTGCGGGCTGCCGATCGCATATCACGCCGCGAAGAGCGGCATCGACATCGACCTGCTGACCCGCGGCGCCGGCTTCGGCTACATCGGCTCGACCATCACCTCGCTGATCTACGCTTCCTTCACCTTCATCTTCTTCGCGATCGAGGCGGTGATCCTGGCCAGCGCGCTCGACATGTGCTTCGGCATTCCGCGGCCGATCGGCTATCTGATCAGCGCGGTGGTGATCATCCCGCTGGTGATCTACGGCATCACGCTGATCAGCCGCTTCCAGCTCTGGACCCAACCGCTGTGGATCATCCTCCACATCATGCCGTTCGCGGCGATCGCCTGGGCCAACCCGCATTCCTTCACCGAGTGGCGCAAATTCGCCGGCGAACATGGCGATCCTTCCGGCCATCTCGATCTGCTGCTGTTCGGCACCGCGGCCTCCGTCGTGTTCGCGCTGGTGGCGCAGATCGGCGAGCAGGTCGACTTCCTGCGCTTCCTGCCGCGCGACCGCCGCACCTCGCGCAAGGCCTGGTGGATCGCGCTGCTCGGCGCCGGTCCGGGCTGGATCGTGCTCGGCGCGCTGAAGCTGCTGGCCGGCTCGTTCCTGGCCTTCTTCGCGCTCAGCCACGGCGTCTCGGCCGAGCATGCCGCCGAACCCGCCAACATGTATCTCGAAGCCTTCCGCTACGTGCTGTCGCAGCCGGATCTCGCAATGGCGCTGACCGGCACATTCGTGATCCTGTCGCAGGTCAAGATCAACGTCACCAACGCCTATGCCGGCTCGATTGCCTGGTCGAACTTCTTCTCCCGCCTCACCCACTCGCATCCCGGCCGCGTGGTGTGGCTGGTGTTCAACGTCGTGGTCGCGCTGCTGCTGATGGAGATCGGCGTCTACAAGGCGCTGGAGCAGACGCTGGCGCTGTACTCGAACGTGGCGATCGCCTGGGTCGGCGCGCTGGTCGCCGATCTCGTCATCAACAAGCCGCTCGGCCTGCGGCCGCAGCACATCGAGTTCAAGCGCGCCCATCTCTACGACATCAATCCGGTCGGCGTCGGCGCGATGACGATCGCGACGGTGGTCTCGATCAGCGCGTTCTACGGCCTGTTCGGCCCGACGGCAAAGGCGCTGTCCGCCTTCGTCGCGCTCGCGGTCGCCTTCATCACGGCTCCCCTCATTGCCTGGGCGACCGACGGCAAGTACTACATCGCGCGCAAGCCGAAACGGAGCTGGCAGAACATTGAATCGATCCAGTGCTGTATCTGCGAGCATGCGTTCGAGCCCGAGGATATGGCCGCCTGCCCGGCCTATGCCGGCCCGATCTGCTCCTTGTGCTGTTCGCTCGACGCACGCTGCCACGATCTCTGCAAGCCGCATGGGCGGATCGGCGCCCAGGTGTCGGACGCGCTGGGCAAGGTGATGCCGCAGCCGATCTACGCCCGCCTCAACTCGCAGCTCGGACATTACCTCGGCGTATTCGCGGTCTCCGCCGGCTTGGTGGCGCTGGTACTCGGCCTGATTTACCTGCAGACCACGGCGGCGCACGCCAATGAGCTGTTGGCCGACGTGCTGTGGAAGGTGTTCTTTGCGCTCACCCTGATCATCGGCGTGGTCGCCTGGCTGTTCGTGCTGGCGCAACAGAGCCGCCGCGCCGCGGAAGCGGAAACGCGGCGGCAAACCACGCTGCTGATCCAGGAGATCGACGCCCACAAGCGCACCGACGCCGAGCTGCAGCGCGCCAAGGAAGTGGCGGAATCGGCCAATCTCGCCAAGAGCCGCTATGTCGTCGGCCTCAGCCACGAGCTCCGCTCGCCGCTGAACGCGATCTCCGGCTATGCCCAATTGCTGGAGCAGGACGACAGTCTGCAAATCCGGCCGCGTGAGCAGGTGCGCGTGGTCCGCCGCAGCGCCGATCATCTGTCGGGCCTGATCGACGGCATTCTCGACATCTCCAAGATCGAGGCCGGCCGGCTTTATCTGTCGCGCGACGAGGTGCGGCTGAATGATTTCCTCGAACAGCTGGTCGGCATGTTCCGGCTGCAGGCTGCGGCGAAAGGTATCGACTTCGTGTTCAGGCGGCCGGCCGTGCTGCCCGTCGTGGTCTATGCCGACGAGAAGAGGCTGCGGCAGATCCTGATCAACCTGCTCTCGAACGCGATCAAGTTCACCCAGTCCGGCCAGGTGCAGTTCGTGGTGCATTATCGCAGCCCGGTCGCCGAGTTCGAGGTGATTGATACCGGGCCGGGCATCCAGCCCGACGACCTCGAGCGGATCTTCGCACCGTTCGAGCGTGGCGCGCTCGGCGTCACCCAGCCGCAGACCGGTACCGGGCTCGGCCTGACCATCAGCCGCCTGCTTGCCGGCGTGATGGGCGGCGACATCAAGGTGTTGAGCACGGTCGGCACCGGCAGCACCTTCAAGGTCAAGCTGCTGCTGTCCGAGGTCACCAACCCGCGCCGCGATGCGCCGGTCGACGCTCCCGTCTATGGCTATCACGGCCCGCGCAAGACGATCCTGATCACCGACGACGACCCGACCCAGCGCGACCTCCTGCGCGAGATCCTGGCGCCGCTCGGCTTCATCCTGCTCAGCGCGCCGGACGGACCGGGCTGCCTCGCCCTTGCCCAGCATTGCCGGCCGGACATGTTCCTGCTCGATATCTCGATGGCCGGGATGGATGGCTGGACCGTCGCTGAGACCTTGCGCTCCGAAGGCCATCACCAGGCCCGCATCCTGATGATCTCGGCCAGCGCGCTGGAGGCGCACGGCGCGCCGCTGGCTCAACCGTTCCACGACGGCTATTTGATGAAGCCGATCGACATCCCGCGGCTGCTCGAGACGATCCGCCAGTTGCTCAAGATCGAGTGGGAGTATGAGGCCGAGCAGGTGCCTCCGCCGCAATGGAAGCCCGATAGCGGCACGCGGCCGCCAGTCAAATATGTCGAAGAGCTGATCAGCCTCGGCCAGCTCGGCTATGTCAGGGCGATCCAGCTCAAGCTCGACGAGATCGGCAACGAGTGCCCCGAGCATGCTGACTTCGTCGAACAGATGCGGACGCTGGTCGACCGGTTCGATCTCGATCAATATATGGCGACATTGAAGATATTGCACAGTTATGACCATTGAACAGAGAAAGCGCGACGTCGCGCTCGTCGTCGACGACTCGCCGGAGACATTGCGCCTCCTCACCGACGCGCTCGACGGCGCGGGGATGACGGTGATGGTCGCGCTCGACGGCGCCTCCGCGATGCGCATCGTCGACCAGATCACGCCGGATATCGTGCTGCTCGATGCCGTAATGCCCGGCATGGACGGCTTCGAGACCTGCCGGCGGCTGAAGCGCGATGCCGGGCTCGACGGCGTCCCGATCATCTTCATGACCGGCCTCGCCGAAACCGAGCACATTGTGCGTGGACTTGAAGCCGGCGGCGTCGACTACGTCACCAAGCCGATCGTGATCGAGGAGATGCTGGCGCGCATTCGGGTCCATCTCGCAAATGCGCGGATGACGCAAAGCGCCCGCGCCGCGCTCGATGTCTCCGGCCGCTATCTGCTCGCGGTCAACAATGCCGGCGCGCTGCTGTGGGCGACGCCGCAGGCCCAGAAACTGCTGTCGGATACCCTCGCCGACGCCGCCGACAATTTCGTCTTGCCGGACCCGATGCCGCAATGGCTCGACCAGGCACACAAGGGCAACGCGGGATCGAAAACCGCAACCGTTGCGTCCTTTCCCGGCAACGAGCAACTTCGGCTGCAATATATGGGCAAGCTCGGCCCCAACGAGTTCCTGCTGCGGCTGGCCAAGGACACCAGCGGCGACATGCCTGCCGAGTTCTCCAGCGAGCTCGGCCTGACGACCCGCGAAGGCGAGGTGCTGTCGTGGCTCTCCAAGGGCAAGACCAACCGCGACATCGCACAGATCCTGGGCCTGAGCCCGCGCACCGTCGACAAGCATCTCGAACAGATCTACGCCAAGCTCGGGGTCGAGAACCGCACCGCCGCAGCCGCGATCGCGGTCAATGCAAGGCATCGCAAGTCTTGATCTGGCGCCTCTACCCTTTCGGACCAGCTTGCGCAGCAGTTTCTTGTTCCGGCGGTTGCGTCCTGCGCCATTGTGCCGGGGTCACGCCCATATGGCTCTTGAAGGCCCGCTGAAATGCGGCCTCCGACTGGTAGCCGGCGATCTCCGCAACGGCGCCGGTCGAAAGCGATGATCGCCTCAACTCGTTTGCAGCAAGCGTCATCCGGATATCGGTGAGCAGATCGCTCGCCGATCGGCCAAGCTTCTCCTGGAATTGCCGCGCGAGCGTCGCGCGCGACATGTTGCACAGACGCGCCAGTTCGGGCAGCGACCACGCACGCGCGGGCTCGTTGAACATGGCGGTCACCGCCGGCGCAAGGCGGGGATCACCGACCAGTGCCAGCAGCCCACGCGACCCGTCATCGGTCTCGCTCGCAAGCCGCAGCGCAAGCGCGAACATCGCCGTGGACAACGCGTTCAGCATGGCGCGGCCGCCCAGATGATCGTCAGCCGTTTCGCTGCGCATCAAGGATACGAGTCCAGCGAGCTGTGCGGCCGTCCGCTTTTCCACCCGCGGGCCGGCATGCACGACGAGACGCGGCGGAAGATAGCTGCGCAACAGACGGTCGTGCGGAGGTGCAATCGCGAAGTGCCCGCACAGCAGGTCGAGCCGTTCGTCCGAACCCAGGTTTTCGCTGATCGTGAAATTCTGCGCCGCCCGGTTTCGGGCCGGCAGCGGTGTCGCGCCGGTGCCGTCATGCATCACGTGTCGCGGATTGCCGGGCAGCAGAAGAATGTCGCCGGCCTTCAGCAGCAGCGGCCGGCCGCCTGCGGGATCGTCCAGGATCGCCGAGCCGGCGAGCACCGCATGATAGGGGATCTCGTTGGTCGCGACCGGCCCCTGCTCGATACGCCAGGGCACGCTGTAGCTGCAGCGAATATCGAGCCGCCCGCGGACCGGCATCATCTCGAACAGCCGACTGAGCCAATCCATGGCCGATCCTTCCCCAAGGCACTTCATCATGAGACGATTGAGCATATAAACGAGACATATTAACATTCAATGTCTCAGGTCGCCTTCCTATTGTCACCCCGCAATCGTTCACCACCCCAAATGCGGAGTGCCACAATGTCCCGTCTCTCAGTCCCCAATCTCGAAACCGATACCGGCCCGTCCGGCCAGGTCTACGCCCAGATCAAGAAGGCTGCCGGCAACGTCCCGAATGCCTATGCGGCGATCGCCGCCCACGGCCCGGCCGCGCTCAAGGCGATGCTCGCCGCCGACGCGGTGCTCGCCGGCGGCAGCCTGTCCAGGCGCGAACGAGAGATCATCAAGCTCGTGATCAGCGCCGCGGGCGGCTGCGACTACTGCGTCGCCGCGCATTCGCATCTCGCTGGGCTCGCCGGCGTGAGGCCTGACGTGCTGAAGCAGGTCCGCGACGGCGCGCCTACGGGTGACGCCAAGTACGACACGTTGATCGACTTCGTTCGCAAGCTCGCGCAGTCGAGCGGCACCGTCAGCGACGAAGATTTCGCCGCGATCAAGGCCGCCGGCTACAGCGACGCGCAACTGGTCGAGATCAGCCTGGCGTTCGCGACCATCGTCTTCACCAACGTCTTCAACCGCATCAACGACACCGACATCGACTTTCCCGCAGTCGCGTGACGCGACCGACGTCAGTCGAATGGAAGGATCACCACCATGACCACGCTTTCCAACACGATGCAAAATCCGCTTGTCCGCGCGCTCACCCGCT
>CALRXG020000239.1:0-10369 GCA_943372075.1 Bordetella parapertussis
ACTTCTGCAAGCCCGCGGTGGATCCGATGTTCACCTCCGCGATCGATGTCTGGCAGGGCAGCATCCTGTCGGTGATCCTGACCGGCATGGGCTCCGACGGCATGCGCGGCGGCAAGGACGTCGTCACCGCGGGCGGCAGCGTGATCGCCCAGGACGAAGCAACCAGCGTGGTGTGGGGCATGCCCGGCGCCGCGGTTAACGCCGGAATCTGCGCTGCGGTGCTGCCGCTCAATCAAATCGCATCGAAGATTGTTCGCGTGTTTGCCGGAGACCGTTCGTGACGCCGCTGGACTACGAGTATCTGCGTAAGCTGCTGAAGGAGCGTTCCGGCCTCGATCTGTCGGCCGACAAGCAGTATCTGGTCGAGAGCCGCCTGCTGCCGCTGGCACGCAGGTCGAATCTCAATGGCATTCCCGAGCTCGTGCAGCGGATGAAGGGCGGCGCCGGGGCGCTGACCTCGGAAGTGGTCGAAGCCATGACCACCAACGAGACCTTCTTCTTTCGCGACAAGATTCCGTTCGATCACCTGAAGGATGCGGTGCTGCCGGCGCTTGCGCAGGCGCGTGCGGCGCGCCGTGCCTTGCGGATCTGGTGTGCGGCGTCGTCGACCGGGCAGGAGCCGTATTCGATCGCGATGCTGCTGAAGGAAATGACCGCGCTGTTCTCAGGCTGGCGGATCGAGATCGTCGCCACCGATCTGTCGCAGGCGGTGCTGGAGAAGTCCAAGGCCGGCCTGTTCAGTCAGTTCGAGGTGCAGCGCGGCCTGCCGATCCATCTGCTGGTGAAGTATTTCGCGCAGAAGGGCGAGCTCTGGCAGCTCAACGCCGATATCCGCAGCATGGTGCAGCATCGCCAGCTCAACCTGCTGCAGGATCTCTCGCACCTCGGCACGTTCGACGTAATCTTTTGCCGCAATGTGCTGATCTATTTCGATCAGCAGACCAAGGCCGGCATTTTCGGCAAGATCGCCCGGATGCTGGAGCCCGACGGCGTGCTGGCGCTCGGCGCGGCGGAATCCGTGGTCGGCATCACCAACCTGTTCAAGCCCTATCCCGACCGCCGCGGGCTCTATCAGCCGAATGTCGCCCCGGTCGCCCGCGCCGGCGCCGCGCCGCATGTGCTGAAGGCGGTCGCGTCGGCCGCGCGGTAGGCTGGATTTTTCCGTTCAAAGAAACTCCCCGCTCTGTTCCGTCACCCTGAGGGGCCGCGAAGCGGCGTCTCGAAGGGTCGACGGCCAGCGGCCGGTCGTCCTTCGAGGCTCGCTCCGCTTGCACCTGAGGACGACGGTGAGAAACTTGCGCTCGCTTCAACGTTCGCCGCTTACAAGATCGCGTGCGGCAGGAAGCGTGAGGTGTTGCCGGTGATCGGGTTTTCGTCCTCGCGGATCGACAGCCCGCACGGCGCGTGGTCGACCAGCCAGCTGCCGAGCACGGGATACTGGCCGGAGAAATTCGGCAGCGGCGCCAGCGCCTGGCGGATGAAGCCTTCGGCGCCGTAGGGACCTTGCTCCGCGACCAGCGTGAGGCCGGCGCTGACCAGCTCGACATTGGCGCCCTCGCGCGAATAGATCGGCTTGCGCACGAAGGAGCTGCCGAGCTGGGCGGCCTGCGGGTCGTCCTCGAAATAGGCCGGCAGCAAATTGGGATGACCCGGAAACATCTCCCACAGCAGCGGCAGGATGCCCTTGTTGGACAGGATCGCCTTCCACGGCGGCTCGATCCATCGGGTCGGAGCGGTCGCAAGATTCTTGCCGAACGCGTCGTGAAACATCCACTCCCACGGATAGAGCTTGAACGCGAGCGCGATCGGGCGTTCGTCGAGATCGACGAACTGGCCGTCGCTGCGCAGCCCGACCTGCTCGATGTCGAGCAGCGTCGTCTTCAGTCCGGCCTGTGCCGCGGTGTCCTCGAGATAGGCGAGCGTGCCCGCGTCCTCGGCGTTTCCGGTCAGTCCGGTGAGGTGCAGCGGGTGCGTTGCGCCGAGCTTCTTCCAGGCCTCGATCAGCCGGTCGTGGATCGAGTTGAACTGGTCGGCGCGCCTCGGGATGATGTTGCGCGCGATCGCCTGCTCCAGCCAGGTCCATTGAAACACCGCCGCCTCGAAGATCGAGGTCGGGGTGTCGGCATTGTATTCGAGCAGCTTGGCCGGGCCGCTGCCGCTGTATTTGAGGTCGAGCCGGCCGTACAGGCTGGGGTCCTTGCGCCGCCAGCTTGTTGCGATCAGATCCCAATGATCCTGCGGAATCTTCAGCCGCCGCAGCTGGCGTTCATCGCTGACCGCGCGGCCGGCGAGCTCGAGACACATCGCCTCGATCTCGCCGGTCGGCGCCTCGATGTCGCGCTCGATCTCGTCGAGCGTGAAGGCGTAATAGGCGCGCTCGTCCCAGTAGCGTTCGCCGTCGATGGTGTGGAAGGTGAAGCCGGCATTCTCGGCGGTCGTCTGCCAATCGTCGCGCTCGGGACATGCGATGCGTTGCATGAAGGGGTCCGTGATCTCTTGATCCGCGTCAGCCTGGTGTCATCCGCCACCATGCCGGTGACCGCTGTCGCCATCGTGGGCGAAGCTCCGCGGTACGCCACCGAAGCCGCCGGCAGGCGACAATTGCTCGGGCTTTTTCTTCCGCCCGCGCCCTGCATGGTGGTGGCTGCGGGCATCGGCCGGAGGCAAGCCCATCGCTGCCGCGCCGATCGCGACACTTCCCATCAATTTCAGCCAGACGCGGCGCGAGCGTTTCATCGACGCAATCCCTATCATCGGCGGAGCCGCCGCAAGTGTCCAACAGGCCCGATCATCGGGCAAGTGAAAGCGCGCGACGACACGTCAAAGTGTGTGTCAGCCGCCGCCGAAGCCGAACGCGTGCGCGAACGAACCGAAGCCACCCCGGCTCACCGACGCGCTCGACGACGAACTTGACGACGAGCTTGACGAGGATGAGGAGCCGCTCGACGAGGAGCCGCTGCTGTAGAAGCTGGTATGCGACGAGCCGCCGCCCGATCCGGATGACGAACTGCGTGGCGCGCAATCGGCGCCGGGTTGTGGCACGGCGACGCCCGGCGCGGTCACGCCCGGCGGCGTCGGCTGCACGGGCTGGCAATTCTGGCGCGGCATCAGCGCGTAGGCGCCGCCGCCGACTGCGAGCGTGCCCATCACCAGCAGCGCGACATGGTTGGAGCGCTTGGAGGGCGGATCCGGTGGCAGCGACACCGCCGGCACCACCGGTCGCCGCTTGCCGAATTCCGGGTTGGGTTTACGCGCCATGGTTCGGCTCAATGGCTCAGTAGATCATGCAGGCCGCGTTCAGCGCGCCTGCCGCCAGCGAGGACAGCCCGAGCCAGATCGCGGCTGCCATTTCACCGGAGGCGATCCGCGCCGAGAGGTTCGGCACCGGGATTTTCACGATGTAGTAGACGATGATCTGCACGATCAGCGCGATGATGCTCCAGATCAGGCAGTCCACCACATTGGCGGAATGGGCGATGGCGCTGACCACCGGCAGCACGAAGCCGAGCAGGCTGAGGCCGAGCGCGATCGCCGCTGCCGGATCGTTGTCGCGGATCAACTGGAATTCGTCATGCGGCGTGACCCGCGTGTAGACGAACAGGTAGGCGACCACGGCGATCAGCGCCGTACAGAAATAGACCAGGAAGGCCGGCAGGCCGGCGAGGGATTGCAGGATCATGTGATGCGCCCGAATTGCCCTAGATTGTCATCCTATAGCTGATTGGTCGCAGTTCGCGAAGCGCCGGTTCGATCCGGCGCGGAGTTGTCGACATCGACATGAGGGCACGACCGCCGAAAAATTGCTGGGCGAGGATGTGAGCCGCTTCACAACGGACTTTGCGATGGTCGTCTATACGGTATGCAACCAAAAGTACATGTCGCGAATGGGTTCGGTGATCCCGATGACGACGAGTTTTGGCAATGACATCCTGCCGATGCTTCGACCGGGCGACATCGCCTGCATGACGTCGAAGGGCGTTCGGCTCGGCGACGCCAGCTGGATCTGCGATCCGGCCGGCAATGACGACTTTCCCGATCATGCCAATGCGCGCCGCGTCTTCGCCGCGCTGTCATCGGGCTTCATGCCGCCTGGTCACCGGTGGTCGCAGGACTCGCTCGATCTCTATGCGAGCTGGATGGGGGACGGATTCCAACCTTGAGCCCAATTTGGAGAGCAAAGATGAGAAGGTCGATCGATACGCTGCTCGTCTGTGGTCTGTTCATCCTTCCCGCCCTTCCTGCCGCGGCGCAGTCGCCGCCGAATCCCGCGATGACCGCGCCGGATCAGGTGGCCTGGCAGCTCTTCATCCAGGCCAACACGCGTGCCGGCGGCAGCAATTCGACCTTCGAGACCTGGGCGAGCGATACCGATCTGTTCCAGCCCAATCCGCAGTTTCCCGCCGCCGCGACACCGCCGGCGCTGCGTCCGGCGATCCTGCCGCAGGTGGCGCGCGAAGGCGTGCAGCAGAGCGGCGGCTTGCTGCCGGCGCTGCCGCCGGGCGTCGCGCAGGGGCAGATGGAGGAAACCCGTCACAACAAGCCGACGTTCGACTTCATCGTTCAGAACAACCTCTACAAGCTGTCGGGCGTGAAGGCCGCATTCGGCAAGACGCTGTCGTTTCCGGTCGATTCGATCGAGGTGAAGGGCAACTGGGTGCCGGTCAGCGACATCCCGCAATTCACCAACAACAAGGTGACGGTGGCGCAGGCGCCGCAGCTCTATCACGTCAACAGCGCGGGCGGCGTGCAATACGCCCTGGTCTCGATGCATGTGATCAGCAAGCAGGTGCCGAACTGGACCTGGGCGACGTTCGAGCACCGCTTCAATCCGAGCCGCTGCGACATCATCGGCTGCCGCGATAGTTTCGGCGCGCAGACTGCATTCGTGCCGTCCAACCGCACCGCCGGCCAGGGCTATCCGGACTGCGTGAAGACGCCGGCATTGGCGGCGATGCTGTCGAGCGCAGACATCGATCCGGTCTACAACAATTACTGCCTGAAGGGCTCCCAGGTCGATTTCACCGACAATGTCGGGCTCGACATCAGGGTCGGCAATTCCGTCACCGAGGACGGCTTCGTCGCGACGTCGTCCTGCATCACCTGCCACGGCCGCGCAGCCTTCAAGGCGGACGGCACGCCGTCGTCGCAGGCCGGTTTCCTCTCGTTCGGTCCGAATGGACCGGTCGCTCCGCTCGGACCGCTGCTGCCGGAATGGTACTGGAAGTTCTCGAGCCAGCCGCCGATCTTCGAAGGCAAGCCCGGTCTCACGCGGATCGCGACTGCGGCGGACTTCGTCTGGTCGATTCCGTTCTGCGCCTACGACGATACCCAAAATCCGGTACAGCCGACGCCATGCGGCGGCAAGTGAGACCGCGTTGATGGCGGGCACCTCCGAGCGCAGGGTTCCGCTTGCCGGCAGCAACCGCGCCGCGCCCGAAGGCGCGACGCTGGTCGGCGACGTCGATCCCGACCAGCGGATCACCGTCGTGGTCTATGTCAAGCGGCGCACCCCCGACGAGTTTGCGCCGGGGAGCGCCGGTGACCTGGCCCGGCTCGCCAAACCTGTCACCCGGCACGAGCTCGCGACACAGCGCCATCGTAGCCATGCCAGCGCCGCCGCGCGGATCACACGGCTGGCGGCGGAGCGTGGCTTCACCGTCGTCGCCACCGATCTTGTCGCGCGTACGGTGGCGCTCGAAGGCACGGCGAGGCAGATGGCCGAGACCTTCGGCGCGACGCTTCGCACCTATCGTGATGGCGAGCAGGTGTTTCGCGCGCGCGTCGGTGGACTGACGGTGCCGGCCGAGATCGCGCCGTGGACCCGCGCCATTCTGGGCTTCGATCAGCGGCCGCTCCGCACCACGCGGCCGCTGCTGCGGGCCCGCGGCGGCGCGGATGGCGGCAGCGGGCTGTGGCCGACCGACATCGCGGCTCGCTACGGCATCCCGTTGGATCGCGACGTGTCGTCGATCCGCGTCGGCATCATAGCCCTCGGCGGTGGCTATCTCGAAAGCGATCTCGCCGCGGCGCTGGCGGGCATGAACCGGCAGCCGCCGGTCGTCGTCAATGTCCCGCCGACCGGCAATGACAACGGGCTCGGCACCAGCGATGTCGCCGATCAGGAGCTTGCGCTCGATCTCCAGGTGCTCGCCGGCCTGCTGCCGAACAGCAAGATCGTGGTCTACTTTGCCGAGAATTCCGCCGCCGGTCTGACCGACGCGATCCATCAAGCGGTGTTCGACGAACAGCATGCGCCTCAGGTGATCTCGGTCAGCTGGGGCAGCGCCGAAAAATTCTGGACCGAGCCGGGGCGCGACGCGATGCAGGCGGTCCTCGCCGATGCCGCGCGGCTGCGCGTCAGCGTGCTGTTCGCCTCCGGCGACCAGCTCGCAACCAGCGGCCTGACCGACGGCAAGGTCCACGTCTGGTTTCCCGCCTCGAGCCCCTATGCGACGAGCTGCGGCGGCACGCAGCCCGGACCTGCCGCGGGCAACGGGTCGGCCGCGGCGGACGCGGTCTGGAACGCGGGCACGATCGGCACCGGCGGCGGCATCAGTGACGCGTTTCCCGTCCCCGACTATCAATCGCACCTGACGCTGCCGAAATCGCAGAACGACGGCGCGATCCGGCGCGGCGTTCCTGATGTCGCCTGCGCGGCCGCGGCAAGCCCGGGCTACCGCATCATCGTCAATGGGCAGCCGATGGCGATGAGCGGGACCAGCGCCGCGACACCGCTATGGGCCGCCCTGGTCGCCATGGCTGTCGCCGCGCGCGGCGAGCAGATCGGCTTTCTCAATGCGGCGCTTTATTCCAACCCCGGCGCTTTCCGTGCAGTCGAGCAGGGCAACAACCGCGTTGGCGGCAAGGGCTACGACGCCGGCCCTGGCTGGAGCGCCTGCACCGGGCTTGGCGTGCCGAAGGGCGCGGATCTCCTCGCCGCCCTGACCACGGTCCCGGTGGCGTGACATCCCAAACAAAAACCCCGCCATTTGCGGCGGGGTTGAGGAGGTTTGCTGTAGAAAGCGTCAGGCGGGAATGCGTTCGTCGGCCTCGTGCGGCTCGCGCAGCACATAGCCGCGGCCCCACACGGTCTCGATGAAATTGCGGCCCTCGGAGGCGTTGGCGAGCTTCTTGCGCAGCTTGCAGATGAAGACGTCGATGATCTTCAGCTCCGGCTCGTCCATGCCACCGTAGAGATGGTTGAGGAACATTTCCTTGGTGAGCGTGGTGCCCTTGCGGAGCGAGAGCAGCTCCAGCATCTGGTATTCCTTGCCGGTCAGGTGCACGCGCTGGCCGCCGACCTCGACCGTCTTGGTGTCGAGATTGACCACGAGATCGCCGGTCTGGATGACCGACTGGGCGTGACCCTTGGAGCGGCGCACGATCGCGTGGATGCGGGCGACCAGTTCGTCCTTGTGGAAGGGCTTGGTCATGTAGTCGTCGGCGCCGACGCCGAGACCCTTGACCTTGTCCTCGATGCCGGCGAGGCCGGAGAGGATCAGAATGGGGGTTTTGATCTTCGACACCCGGAGCTGCTTCAGCACGTCGTAACCGGACATGTCGGGCAGGTTGAGGTCGAGAAGGATGATGTCGTAGTCGTAAAGTTTGCCGAGATCGACGCCCTCTTCGCCGAGGTCCGTCGTGTAGACGTTGAAACTCTCGGACTTGAGCATCAATTCGATCGACTGCGCGACGGCGCTGTCATCTTCAATCAGCAAAACGCGCATGCCAGTCCCCTATAGTCGCCGCTCCGGGCGTCAGGTCGGCCGCACTTGCGGCACTCACAAAACGCCTTTGACAACTGATTCGGATCCTGACGAGATATGGTTAACAAAAACTGATTCCTCTGCGCAAGCTCTAACCGTGCAATTTTTGTCGAATCGCCCTAAGATATTGCGTAGAAGAAGCTTTTCCTATCCGCGCTCGTTCAGATTCCACATTAAGAGCCGGGCCTAACCGACTCTCGCGACTCGCCCTTCTTCTGATGGGCAAGCGACCTCAGTCACCAAAGACAGTGACGCAATGATTAATGATGCGGGTAAACACGAAGTTAAGCGGCCGCCGCAAAATTGCGGAAACTTAAGGTTTTCGCAATGAAGGCGCTCGCGGAGCAGATCGGCGACATCGACGGCGTCAATATTTATGGCCGTGTGGTCGGCGTCCGCGGGCTGATGGTGGAGATCGCGGGGCCGATTCACGCGATGTCGGTCGGCGCGCGCATCGTGATCGACGTCGGCGCCGGCCGCTTCATCCCGGCCGAAGTGATCGGCTTTTCCGGCGAGAACGCGGTGGTGATGCCGTTCGGCGGGCTCGATGGCGTCAGGCGCGGTTGCCGCGCCGTCATCGCCAATGCGGCGAGCCAGGTGCGGCCGTCGCCGGCCTGGCTCGGTCGCGTCGTCAACGCGATGGGCGAGCCGATCGACGGCAAGGGGCCGCTGGTGCAGGGCGCCTCGCCGATGTCCTACCGCAACTCGCCGCCGCCGGCGCATTCGCGCAAGCGGGTCGGTCCGCCGCTCGATCTCGGCGTGCGCGGCCTTAACACTTTCCTGACCTGCTGCCGCGGCCAGCGGCTCGGCATCTTCGCCGGCTCGGGCGTCGGCAAGTCGGTGCTGCTGTCGATGCTGGCGCGCAACGTCGATGCCGCGATCTCGGTGATCGGGCTGATCGGCGAGCGCGGCCGCGAGGTGCAGGAATTCCTCCAGGAGGATCTCGGCGAGGAGGGGCTGGCGCGCTCGGTCGTGGTGGTCGCGACATCGGACGAGCCGGCGCTGATGCGGCGCCAGGCCGCTTACCTCACGCTGGCCATCGCCGAGTATTTCCGCGACGAGGACCAGGATGTGCTGTGCCTGATGGATTCGGTGACGCGCTTTGCGATGGCGCAGCGCGAGATCGGGCTGTCGGCCGGCGAGCCGCCGACCGCCAAGGGTTACACGCCGACCGTGTTCACCGAGTTGCCGAAGCTCCTGGAGCGGGCAGGGCCGGGCACCGGCGACGGCACCATCACCGCGATCTTCACCGTGCTGGTCGACGGCGACGACCATAATGAGCCGATCGCGGACGCGGTGCGCGGCATCCTCGACGGTCATATTGTGATGCAGCGGGCGATCGCCGAGCGCGGCCGCTATCCCGCGGTCAACATCCTCAAATCGGTCTCGCGCACCATGCCGCGCGCCGCCGACCCCAATTTCCTGCCCTTCATCACCAAGGCGCGGCAGGTGATGGCGACCTATGCCGACATGGAGGAACTGATCCGGCTCGGTGCCTACCGGCCGGGTTCCAGTCCCGAGGTCGACGAGGCGATCCGGCTGCATGAGCCGCTGGAAAGCTTCCTGCGCCAGGCCAAGGACGAGGCGACCAGCCTGGACGACGGCTACCGGCAACTGGCTCAAATCCTGTCGGGTTTGGAAACGGAACGCTAACTTTGTCAGGCCATCATCCCCGGCACACCATAGCTATGCCGGCGGGGCCCAGGGGGGAGCCGGTTCTGTCCCGCGTTCAGAATGGGGACTTCTGGGGAGTATGAGTCGATGAAGTCACGTGAAACGCTGATCCGCCTGAAGAAATTTCAGGTCGATGAAAAGCGCCGTCGGGTTACCCAGATCGAAGGCATGATCGCCGACTTCCAGCGCATGTCGGTCGAGCTCGAGCGCGAGATCCAGACCGAGCAGGAGCGCGCCGGGATCAACGATCCCACGCATTTCGCCTATCCCACCTATGCCAAGGCAGCGATCCAGCGCCGCGAGAACCTGACCCGCTCGGCCGACGAACTGCGCGCCCAGCTCGATGACGCCAAGGCGCTGCTGTCGGAAGCCTTCGAGGAACTGAAGAAGGTCGAGCTGCTCGACGAGCGCGACCAGGCACGTGAGCGCGCCGAAGAGACCGCCCGTGAACAGGCCGACATGGATTCGATCGGCCTGATGCGGGCCCGCCTCGGCGTCATCGCCTGACGCACCGCCCTTACCTTCGACCAGATCGAGAGCCCGGGCCGTTCGCCCGGGCTTTTTGTTTGGCGCTGTCCACAAGCCGGGCCACTTGGCGGATCGTGGTGTCGCAAAATATGCTACCACCGGTTCAGGCGATGATCGGCGGCACAGTGGCAATGAAGCGATGGGGGATGCAGGCTTGGAGGGCGCAAGATGCTGACGCCGGCTGAGCTGGTCTGGCTGATCGCCGCCGTCGCGAAGGGGGATGAGGCCGCCTTCGAGCGGCTATATGCCGCGACACGCTCGAAACTCTTTGGCGTCGTGCTCCGTATCTTGCGGCGACAGGACCTCGCCGAGGAGGTCATTCAGGAGGCTTACGTCAAGATCTGGAACAGCGCCGGGCAGTTCAACCCAGCCCTGTCTTCTCCGATCACGTGGATGACGTC
>CALRXG020000240.1:0-10322 GCA_943372075.1 Bordetella parapertussis
GTGCCCTTAATGGTGTGCACCAGGCGGAAAATGTTATCCAGGATCTTCGCGTTGTTCGGGTCCTGCTCGAACTGCACCAGCTGGTTGTCGACCGTATCCAGGCTCTCGCTGCTCTCCGTCAGGAACTCGCGCAACAGATCGTCCATGAAACCAACCTTCGAAAAACGCCGAAAAACGCTGCGGCGCGCCACATCGACGCGCCAGACGGAACTGCGGTCAGCTTCTCCGCAAAGCGTTTAAGTTTGGTTGAGTAAATGGAAAAGAACGGGATCAACAAAGAGATAAGGCCGCACGATTGAATCGCGCGGCCTTCCGTAACCTTTGATTAAGAATGTCGGCGCGGTCAGGACGCGGCGATCAGGACCTTGTCGCCGTCGAGCGTCAGCGTCACTTTCAATCCGCAAGCGTCCGCCAGCAGGCGCGTGTAGTGCGGCTGCACCGCATGCGCATCGACCGTGTTCGCCGAGCTCGCATTGAGCAGGTCGACGATATTCTGCGGCACGCGCGCGTTGAGACCGGACGCGGTGATGCGGAAGCTCAAGGTCTCACCCTCGCCGACCGGATCGACGATGAGGGTGCCACCGCGCGGAATGGTCTGCTGCGCGATCACCAGCATGTTGAGCAGCAGCTTGACGCGATTCTTGGGCAGCAGCAGCCGCGGCAGATTCCAGGTCAGCGTCACCTTGCCGTCCTCGATATGCCCCTTCGCCATGTTCTGGGCATCGCCGAGATCGATCTGCGCGCCGGAGGAACCAGCCGCGCCGAACGCCAGCCGGCAGAACTGCAGCCGCGCCGAAGCGGTCTTGGCGCTCTTGCGAATCAGATCGAGCGCGAATTCGCGATCTTCGGGCTTGGGGTTGTCATCGAGGACCTCAAGCCCATTGACGATCGCGCCGACCGGACTGATGAGATCGTGACAGACCCGCGAACACAACAGCGCCGCGAGCTCGAGTGCATCGGGAGCGGAACCGGGAGACGAAGTGCCGGACATCAATTGTTTCCTGGAAAACCGCACGCCGACCGAGGAGTGCGAATCACGCATGCCTGCCGGCTTGATACACTGCGCAGGCGGATGCTGCCAGCTTGCGGCGGGACTGGCATCATGATCTCAGGGGAAGACGAACAGGATATGAGACCCGCCCATGAATAAGGCACAATCGCCAACCGTCGACTGCGACAAGGCCGCCACACTGCTCGAACCGCTGACCGAGCTCGTGATCCGGGCCGGCGAGGCGATTCTCGCCATCGACCGTTCCGCGATGCGGGTTGCCGGCAAGGGTGACGGGTCGCCGGTCACAGAAGCCGATCTCGCCGCCGATCAAGTCATCGTCGAAGGCCTGACGCGGCTGGCGCCGCGCGTGTCGCTGCTGTCGGAGGAGCGCGTCCATCTGGCGACGCCCCCCTACAAGGACAGCTTCTTCCTGATCGATCCGCTCGACGGCACCAAGGAGTTCGTCGCCGGCCGCGATGAATTCACCGTCAATGTGGCGCTGGTCACGCACGGCGTGCCGCTGCTCGGCATCGTCGGCGCGCCCGCGCTCGGGCTGATCTGGCGCGGCATCGTCGGCAAGGGCGCGGAGCGGCTGACGCTGCACAACGGCGCGGTCTCACAGGCGGTGCCGATCAAGACCCGTCCCTGCCCGCCGCGCGGCGCGCCCTGGACCGTTGCGGTCAGCCGTTCGCACGGCGATGCGCGCACCGAAGCCTTTATCGACGAACGGGGCGGCGCGGTTCGCTCCGTGCTGGGATCGGCCGTCAAGCTCGGCCGCGTCGCCGAGGGCGAGGTCGATATCTATCCCCGGCTCTCGCCGACGTCCGAATGGGATGTCGCGGCAGGTCACGCGGTCGTGGTCGCGGCCGGCGGCAAGGTGACCGATTCGAACGGCCATCCGCTGCATTTCGGATTGGGCCGCGAGGATTTTCTGGTCCCGGAGTTCATCGCATGGGGCGATCCTGCCGCGGCAGGATGATCACTGCGCGAGATTTTCTTCCAGCTCCGGCCAGCGTGCCGCGGCCTCCTTCAGAAAACGCGCGGGATCGGCGGCGAAGGCGTCGCGGCTGTGTTCCCGGTTGAACAGATAAAGCCTGTTGCCGACGACGGCCCAGAACCTCGGATTGCCCGCGCAGGTCACGCCCCGCACCAGATCGGTCGGATCGTAGCCGCCGAACTGCGGACCATAGATTTCCGGATGCGCCACAAACGAGGCGCGGTTGCCCTCGTTGCGGAAACGCCAGACCGCGCCGCTGTCGGTCGCCTCGAATTCGGGCCGCCCCTGGGTGGCAGCGGCGTCGGTGAAATAGGCGACAGGATCGAATCCTTCGATCGCCAGTCCGGAGTAGCGGTTCGTCACCACGCGCTCGGTCGTGGTGGCCTCGACAGGCAACGCAGGCCAAACGGCCGTCAAAATGCCCGCCAACAGGCCGAAAAACGCCATTCCACGGCACGATCCATATCTTTCCTGCCGTTGTGCCGTCATAGTTGATACCGATAACATCCGAGTCGAGGGGACACTGGGCGCAACCTAGAGCCGTGCCTGTTGGCATCAGGTTAAGGGGCAGCGCCCGGATTTCGATAGCAGGGGTTCTTTATGACTTTCGCATCACGCCTTGCCGCGGTCGCGTTTGCCGCGCTGATGTGCTGGAGCGCAGGGGCGTCCGCGCAGCAGCCCCCGCCGCCGCAATATCCGCCGCCGCAGCGTGAGCCGACCCCGTATACCTACGGGCCCGAAGAACTGGTTGGCGCCGGACACAAGTTCTTCGGCAACGTCTCGCGCGGATTGGCCTCGGTCATCGAGCGTGCGGTCAGCCAATGGGGTCTGCCCAATGGTTATGTGCTGGGCGAGGAAGGCTCTGGCGCGTTCGTGGCCGGGCTGCGCTATGGCGAAGGCACACTCTACACCAAGAACGCCGGCGACCTCCGGGTCTACTGGCAGGGTCCGTCGGTCGGCTTCGACTGGGGCGGCGACGGCGCCCGGACCATGACGCTGGTCTACAACCTGCCCTCGACGCAGGCGATCTATCAGCGCTTCGTCGGCATCGACGGCTCGGCCTATATCGTCGGCGGCTTCGGCATGACGGCGCTCACCGCCAACAACATCGTGCTGGTCCCGATTCGCTCGGGCATCGGCCTGCGGCTCGGTGCCAGCGTCGGCTATCTCAAATTCACCCCGCGCGCGACCTGGAACCCATTCTAGGCCATTGCCCCGATCGTCTGAGGCAGCGCGCTCCGGCACGGCCTGCGATTTACCTTAACACGGCAAACGGGCTGGCCTTCGGCCGGCCGGCCATGGCATTGTGATTAACAATTTCCTTCTTTCCTGGAGTGACCCTTCATGATCGAGCCGATCATGTACGCGGCGATCGGTTTCCTGATCTCGATGCTGTGCGGCCTGATGATCCTGCCGCTGGTGCATAACCGCGCGGTACGGCTGACCACGCGGCGGATGGAAGCGGCCACCCCGTTGTCGATGGCCGAGATCCAGGCCGACAAGGACCAGCTGCGCGCCGAGTTCGCGATGTCGGCCCGCCGGCTCGAAATGAGCGTCGACCAGCTCAAGAGCAAGACCACGAGCCAGCTCGCCGAGCTCGGCAAGAAGACCGATGCGATCAACCGCATGAAGATCGAGCTCGGCGAGAAGAACGCCGCGATCTTCGCGCTGGAGGCGCGCGAGAAGGCGATGAAGGAGCAGCTTCGCGCCACCGAGGAGGAGTTCACCGCCAAGACCGAGCTGCTGCGCAACGCCGAGCAGGCGCTGACCGACAAGCAGAGCGAACTCGGCAAGATCAACGCCGCGCTCAGCGACCGCTCGATGACCGCCGACAGCCGCCAGATCGAACTGGTGGCGGTGCGGACCCAGGTCGAGGAGTTGAAGAACCGCGTCGGCGACGCCGCCAAGGAGTTCGCCGCGACCGAGGCCCGACTCGCCCACGAGCGCAACCAGTCGGAAACTGCGACGCGCGATCTCACCGATGCGCGCGGCCGGGTCGAGAATCTGAGCCAGCGCGTCACTGATCTCGACCGACAGCTGATCGTCCAGGTCAAGGAAGCCGAGATGCTCGGCAACCGCGTCACCGACCTCGAGACGCGGCTCGCGACCCAAGGCAAGCTGCTTGCCGAGCGCGAATTCGAGAACGGCCAGCTCAAGCAGGCCAACGCCGCCGCCGAGCGCACGGTACAGGAGCTGCGCGAGGAGATCGCCGCGGCGGGCGGCGGCAAGTCGTCGGTGCTCGAGAAGCTGCGCCAGGAGAAGGCGGCCGTCGAGGAGCAACTGCACATCGCCCGCGACGAACGCGGCAAGCTGCAGCGCGACATCAACGCGATCCAGCAGCAGGCCGAGAGCTCCTGGGCGACCGAGCGGATGGAGAACGCGCTGCTGCGCGAGCGCATCAACGACATCGCCGCCGAGGTGGCCAAGCTCGCGATCCAGCTCGAGGGCCCGAATTCGACGATCGAGGCCATGTTGTTGGCGGCCGAGCCGGCCGTGCCGCCGAAGGCCGCCGTCAAGCCCGCCGGCAGCACCGCAAACGGCGCCACCTCGCCGGGCAGCGGGATGCCGGAACCCGGCGGCACGCTGGCCGAACGCATCCGGGCGCTGCAATCGCACGCCTCCCGCGCCCGCCAGCAGGGCGCTTGACCTTCCAGGGGCCCGATTCCTGATTCCTGAAGGTCGTGGCTTGACACCCCTACCCGGCACTTCGTAAATCGCACGCTCTGACGAAGCGCCTCTATCGACCGGCCGCCGACCAGCGGCCTTTGGCACGTCATATATCCCGGACGCATAGCTCAGCGGGAGAGCGTTCCCTTCACACGGGAGAGGTCCAAGGTTCGATCCCTTGTGCGTCCACCATTTCCCTTCCCGACCGCCAACCCGACCTTAGCCGCCAGCCGGGCCGGTGTGCCGTCCGCGCGCCGCCGTGCCGCAGCGCAGCAATGTGACAGCGAGGTTTCGGCCCGGTCGGTCCTCCACGGAGTCGTACGGGGTTTTGTTTGCAGGCTTCCTCGGCTACCTTCCCGGAACTCGCGGAGGCCGGGACGTCTCGATGCGCAAGAGCAATGACTACATTCTGAAGCTGCGGCCCTGGTCGTTGTCGACGTTCGTCGTCGCCCTGCTTGCCGTGGTGCTGGCCACCGCGACGCAGGAGATGTTCGCGAGCTTCGGCATGCAGTTCTATTTCGCGGGCTTCGTGCCGGCGATCCTGATCGCCGGCCTGATGGGCGGCGCTCCGGCCGGCGCGTTTGCGACGATCATCACGGTGCCGATCGTCTGGTGGGTGTTCATGCCGCCCTATTTCGAATTCGCCTGGCCGACCGCCGACGACTACGACAGCATGGCGATGTTCCTGCTGTCGAGCGCGCTGCTGGTCAGCTTCTCGCAGCTCTACCGCGAAGCGCTGGTGATTTTGCGCAAGTAGCGCGCGGCGCAGCTCGTACCTGCTCGCCTGCGACGGCAAGCCGGTTGCTTGTACCGATGGCCCGCCTCAGATCCCGAACATCCAGACCGCGACGATGGTGGCCAGTGTCGCCAAGCCGCTGATGGTCCAGCCCACTGCGTAGAAAGTGTCGTCGGGGGCGGTGTCGATTATCGTGCCGGTGGTTTCCGTCATTGATCGCCAGCGCATGCCGCGTCTCCTCGGAACTCCTGCCCAGCGACATAACGCAGCTCCCGGTTCCCGGTTCCGTCGCTTCGACGGCGGCGCCGATCACGAGCCACTCACGGACTGCTGATCCCCGCCGCGGAACCTGCGACATTCTGTCCCGTTGAGGGGCGTTTGAAACCAACTTGGGAGAACAATCCGATGCGAACCCTGATGCTCGCCGCCACCGCGCTCGCCTTCGTCTCGTCCGCAGCACTCGCGCAGGACAAGGCCGGCGGGAGCCCGGCCCCCGCAGCACAGAGCGGCGACATGGCGACCAAGGGCGAGGCGACCAAGATGGCGCCGAAGAAGAAAGCCAAGAAGGCCGCGAAGAAATCGAGCGCCAAGTCCGGCGCCGCGACGACCGGGGACGATGCGGCCAAGCAATAGACAGAAACAGTCGCAGCAAGCGATCACGGAAAAGGCCGCCCGCGGGCGGCCTTTTTGCTGTCTCTGGTGGATGCTGTCCCCGCCCCGTCCCGTCGCAATCAGTTGCGCCGATCAGAGGAGCCGGTGAATTCAAGTGCGGAGGGGGAGCGAAATAGTTGCGAAACCGGCAATCGGCACCGCCATCGGATCGTTCTGAAATAGACCACCAGCCTCAGAAATTGCTCCACCTGCCGCGCCTCATTTTTGCCGCGAGTTCGCAGATGGCGCATGATCCAAACGGGCTATCACCACAGCGCGGAGAAAGATTCATCGATCGGCATCGAGCTGAACAGCGTTGTCGCGCCCGCCAGCCAGCCCGCTCTCTCGCAACCGCTGCGCAAACCAGCGCGATGCGGCGCGCTCGATGGCGCCGCCGGCATAGACCTCGGAAGCGCTCACTCCGCTCCGCCCCACCATCACCAGCACGCCGATCGCGTAGGCGAACCAGACGTTCGGATCGGTCAGCGCCTGCAGCTTGCGCTGACCGTGCTCGAGCGGCTGGTGGTTGCTGTCCTTGCGCAGTTCGATGGCCAGCAGATTGTTCGGGATGTCGCGCTGATGCACGACGATATCGGGATAGATCGACTTGCCGAGATGGTCATCGGTCGAGCTTCCCGAGCCGCGCGGCAGCCGCAGCGTGCGCTCGCCGAGCCGATCATAGTTGCAGTCGACCTGCCAGCCGGCGAACTGCCGCTCGACGTAGACCGCGAGCCGATGCGTCAGCGTGCGCTCACCGAGATCGCGCTCCAGCAGGAGCATTTCCTGCGCATAGAATTCCTCGACGGCGGCGATCACCTTGTTCAGCTCGGTCTGCATTGACGCCTCCGACTGGACTAAAGCGCGATGAGATCAGGTGATTCATCACCGCGCTTTAGCTTCTTGTTTGAGCATGATCTTTTCGGAAAACCGCTTCGCACTTTTCCGGATCATGCTCTGGACCGCCGCCACGGCCATTTCAAACTGCGCTGCTACACCTGCACTTCGATCAACCGCGGTCCCGGCTCCGCGACCGCTTCGGCCAACGCCTTGTTGAACTCATCGGCCGTCGTCACCGCCCGGCCCGGCACTCCCATGCCCTTCGCGAGTGCGACGAAATCAAGGGTCGGATTGTCGATGCGCAGCATGTCCTGCGCCCGCTTGCCCGGCTCGCCGGCGCCGACGCCGTCGAACTCGCCGCGCAGGATCTGGTAAACCCGGTTGGCGAACACGATGGTCACGACATTGAGCCCCTCGCGTGCCTGCGTCCACAGCGACTGGATGGTGTACATCGCGCTGCCGTCGCCGACCATGCAGATCACCTTGCGGTCCGGACAGGCCACCGCCGCACCGGTCGCAACCGGTGTCGAGTAGCCGATCGAGCCGCCGAGATTCTGAATCCAGTCGTGCGGGGCCGCTCCCGCCGTCAGCGGAAAGAAGCCGCGTCCGGTGGTGATGGACTCGTCGACCAGTATGGCATTGTCGGGGACCGCTGCCGCGATCGCCTGCGCGATCGACGCATGATTCAAGGCGCCGGTCGGCTTGACGAGATCAACCGCGACCTGCGGCTTCGCATCGGCGGGCTTGGCGCCGACCGCCGAGGCCAACGCCTCCAGCGCCGCGACCGAATTTTCGCCGCTCGCGGTCATGCGATGGACGTCGCACCCTTCCGGCTTCAGCAGGCTCGGCTTGTTCGGATAGGCGAAGAAGGCGACCGGCTCGTTGGCTTCGAGCAGAACGATGTGCCGGAAGCCTTTCAGCGCGGCCAGTGCCTGCTCGACCACATAGGGCACCCGTTCGATCGAGAAGCGGCCACGGCCGCGCGCCATCCTCGGGCTCGCCAGCGGACCCATCACCTTGCAGCCGGTCTTGCCGGCGATCTGCGCCGCCAACGCCAGCCCCTTCTCGGTCACCGCGCTGCCGGTCATCAGCAGCAGTGTCGGTTCACCGCTGCGCAGCAGCCGGGCGGTCTTCTCGACGGCCTCGGCCGAATAGCTTTCGCGCTGCGATCCGGCCGGCACCTGGGCGACACCATCGGCCTCGTTCCAGGCGGTGTCGGCGGGCAGGATCAAGGTCGCGATCTGCGGCGGCGCACCGGCGGCGGCAGCGATCGCGGCCGCGCCGTCGGCGGCGACCGACTTCGCATCTGGCGAGGTGCGCACCCAGGACGACATCGGCCGCGCCAAGCCCTCGATATCGGAGGTCAGTGGCGCGTTGTATTCGATGTGGTAGGTGGCGTGCTGGCCAACGATGTTGACGATGCCGGAATTCGCCTTCTTGGCGTTGTGCAGATTGGCAAGGCCGTTGGCGAGGCCCGGCCCAAGATGCAGCAGCGTCGACGCCGGTGTTCCCTTCATGCGGAAATAGCCGTCGGCCGCGCCGGTAACGACGCCCTCGAACAGGCCGAGCACGCAGCGCATGCCCGGCACCTTGTCGAGCGCCGCGACGAAATGCATCTCCGAGGTGCCTGGGTTGGTAAAACAGACATCCACGCCGCCTGCGACCAATGTCCGCACCAGACTTTCCGCACCGTTCATGCTCACGCTCCCGTTTCGAGATGTTCTTGAGGTCGTTCCAGATCAACCATTCTTCGCCCGCTTCGTCAAAGGTTTGACCGGACAATGCAGGTATCGCGTCCGGTCTGTTGCCTTTTTAAACCGTGTTGTTCGAAAGTGCATAAAGTCACGGCTTCGTCGCTTGCGAAACGCCGGCAATTGTGGCCTTTCTGAGCGCATATTTGATTATTCGCGAGGACGATGACCATGCGCCCGATTGCCCTGATGTTTGCCGCGCTCACCGTCCTGGCAGGTGCCGGCCAGGCCCAGGCTCAGTTCTTCGATTCCCGCGGCTATCAGTCCGAAGCCCCGAGCTTCTTCGGCAATGGCGCGAGCCCGATCCCGCGCGCCACCGTCAACTACCCGACCAACTATGCCCCCGGCACCATCGTGGTGAACACCGCCGAACGCCGGCTCTATCTGGTGCAGGCGAACGGCCAAGCCCTGCGCTACGGCATCGGCGTCGGCCGCGACGGCTTCCGCTGGAGCGGAACGCATCGCATCACCGCGAAGAAGGAATGGCCGGCGTGGACGCCGCCCTCGCAGATGCTGCACCGCCGCCCCGATCTGCCGCGCCACATGGCCGGCGGCATCGAGAATCCGCTCGGCGCGCGCGCGATGTATCTCGGCTCGACGCTGTACCGGATCCACGGCTCGAACGAGCCCGAGACGATCGGCCAGGCCGTGTCGTCTGGCTGCTTCCGCATGACCAATGACGACGTCAAGGACCTCTATGACCGGGTTTCGGTCGGCACCACGGTGGTGGTGAAGAATTGATCGCAGCGGGACGCTGCCATCCGGCAGGATCGCTGATCCCGACCTGATCCTGTCTTGCGCTGCCGCACACCTTGCGGCAGCGTGGCCGGAATGCCCCAGCACCGATTTTCGATCCTGCCCGTTCTCGCCGCGGCGCTCGCCGTTTGCTTCATCGATGCCGTCATGCCCGCGGCCGCCGCCGAGATTCCGGCCATCGTCTCGCGCCAGCGCCACGAGAAGAAGGTCTTCACCGACGCCGAGATCGTCGAGGGTTTTCTGAAGACCGCGTTCGGCGCCGAGTTTCATCTCGCCGGACGGGTCGACCGCATCCGCAAATACGACAGCCCGGTGCGCGTGTTCGCCGACGGCAGCCGCGCCGACCGCAAGGCGCAGCTCGCGAAGGTCGTCGCCGACATTCGCGCCAAGGTGCAGCATCTCGACATCGCGATGACCGAGGACAAGGACGCGGCCAATGTCGTGGTCAAGCTGGTGCGCGACCACGATCTCTACCGCACCATCGCGACGTTCTACGGCCAGGAGCGCGCCAAGGAAATCCGCTCCTCGCTCGACCCGCAATGCCTGTCCGGCTTCCGCAAGAACGACAATTACGAGATCGAGCATTCCGACGTGATCCTCACCGTCGACAACAGCGATTTCGTCTTCTTCGATTGCGCCTATGAGGAGCTGCTGCAGTCGCTCGGTCCGATCAACGACACCGCGACCGTGCCGTGGACCATGTTCAACGACAGCGTCTCGATGGGCTTTTTCGACGTCTACGACCAATATCTGCTCAATCTGCTCTACGACCCCCGCATCAAGCCCGGCATGAACGTGCAGGAGGTCAAGGCCGTGTTGCCCGAGGTGCTCGCCACCGTCCGCGCCTGGGTCGCGAAGGTGAACCATCTGGAGTGAGCGGCGGCGCGATTGGCGCACACAATCGCGACACACACTGTCGTCGTCCCTGCTGGCGCA
>CALRXG020000241.1:0-10253 GCA_943372075.1 Bordetella parapertussis
CCGCCGACGACGATCGCATCCACGCCTGTGGTCATCCGCGCACCACCGCCTTGACGTCAGTATCCGTCTTGGCGACGGAGGCGAGTTCGGCGAGCGTGATCGGCTTGACCGGCGCGCGCAGCCGGTAATAGCCGATCTCCTGCGGGCTCTTGCCGCGCGCTTGCGCCATCAGCTCGGTGACGGTGAGGCCGCAGAGCCGGCCTTGGCACGGCCCCATGCCGGTGCGGCGATAGGCCTTGAGCTGATTGGGACCGGTCGCGCCGATGGCCACCGCGTCGAGGATGTCCTTCGCAGTCACCTCCTCGCAGCGGCAGACGATGGTATCGCCCGCGGGAAGCCGGAACTGCGGCGCCGGGCGAAACAGCGTGTCGAGGAACGCGCGGCCGCGTTCGGCCTTGGCGAGATCGGCGCGCAATGCCGCGATCGGCGGCAACCCGGCGGCGGCCGCCGGCGCCAACGACTCCACGGCAGCGCGCGCCGCAATCCGGCCGCGAACCTCGGCCGCTCCCGCACCGCCGATGCCGGCGCCATCGCCTGCGATCGCTATCCCGGGGACCGACGACGCGCCATTGGCATCGAGCACCGGTGCCCAGCACAATTGCAGCGCGTCCCAGCGATGTTCGGCGCCAGCCGCCATCGCGAGATTGACGTTCGGCACGACGCCCTGGTGCAACAGCAGCAGATCCGCAGCAATGGACCCGCGCTTGCCGCCGGCGACATAGCTCACGCTCGCGAACTGGCCATCGCCGGCCGCGGCGAGTTCAGTGACGCCGGACACCACCCGCACCTTCGCCCGCACCTCGCGCATCATCGCGAGACCCTTGGCGAAATAGGGCGAGGTCAGGAAGGCGAAGGCGTGCGGGATCGCGGCGAGAAAATTGCCGCGCGCGGTGGTGTCGAGAATGCAATCGATGCGGCCCCCGAGGCGCAGGATCTGCGCCGCAAGCAGCCAAAGCAGCGGACCTTGCCCCGCGATCACTGTAGGTCCGTCCGGCACCAACGCCGACGATTTCAGCATGGTCTGCGCGGCGCCGGCGGTCATCACACCGGGCAGCGTCCAGCCGGGAATTGGAAACGGCCGCTCCAGCGCGCCGGTCGCGAGGATCACGCGCGACGCCTTGACGAAGGCCGAGGCGCCGCCGACCGAGATACCGATGTCGAGATTGCGATCGAGGCTCCAGACCGTCGCGCGCTGGATGACCTCGGCACTGCTCGCGCGCAGTGCCTGCACGAGATCGGTGCCCGCCCAGTAGTCGGCGCCGAGCCGACCACGCTCCGTCACGGGCGTCGAGGCGATGGCGCGATACACTTGGCCGCCGGGGCCGACATTCTCGTCGAGCAGCAGCGTCGACAGGCCGGCTCCGGAGGACGTCGCAGCCGCGGCGAGCCCGGCAGGGCCGGCTCCGATCACCACGACGTCGTAGGCTTCGCGCTTGGGACCCGTGGTCATTTTCCGATCTCCCGCTTGCCCTTCTGAATCTCGATCTGCATGTCTGCGGCAACCGGCACGAGGCAGCCCTGGCGATTGCCGACGCCATCGATGGTGACGAGGCAATCAAAGCACACGCCCATCATGCAGTAGGGCAGACGTGGCGTGCCGTTGACCGCCGTCGAGCGGCGCACGTCGCGCCCGGAGGCCAGCAATGCCGCGGAGACAGTGTCACCCTGGCGTGCCGCGACGGCAACGCCGTCGACGAAAATCTGCACCAACGGTCGCTTGTCCTGGTCGGAACGTTTGAACATGGGAAGCTCTTTCTCGAGGTCTCTAGTAGCCGCTGCGGTTGGCCGCGCCGTTGCCGCCGAAGCGGCGGGCCGAGAAGGCGCCGACCAGTTCGGGCTCGAGCGCGCCCTGGGCGACCATGCGCGCGACGTCGAAGGCGTGATTGGAAGCGAGCGTGACGCCGGAATGGCAGCAGGCCACGAAGGCGCCGGGATGGCTCTCCGACTCGTCGTAGATCGGAAACCCGTCCTGCGGCATGACGCGGATGCCGGCCCAGCTCCTGACCACGTTGAGCCGCGCCAGATGCGGAAACATGCGCTGCGCGCGATCGGCCATCACCGCACTGACCGAATGCTTGAGCGTGCGATCGTCGAGTTCCTCCTCCCTGCTGTCCCCGATCATCACGGTACCCTCGTCGGTCTGGCGGATCGTGGTCAGCGGGTGCGGCAGGAACGGCATGGTGCGCTCGGTCACCACGATCTGACCGCGGGTCGGGCCCATCGGCGCATGGAGGCCGACCATCGGCGCGAGCGTCTGGTTGGCGTTGCCAGCGGCAAGCACGACCTTGGCGGCACGCAACTCGCCCTGCGGCGTCGTCAGCCGGAATTCGCCGCCATTCCTGGAGATCGCCGAGACCGGCCGCTCCGGAAAATAATCGACGCCGAAAGCCTTGAAGCCGGTGTGGAACGCACGAAACGTGCGCAGCGAATTGACATGGCCGTCGTGCGGACAATAGCTGCCGCCCGACACGTCCGGCCCGATCAGCGGCAGTGCCTTCTTCACCTCGGACGCCGGCAGCATCTGCATCCTGTAGTCGGCGGCGCCGACCTGGTTGTGCATCCGCTTGACGAGATCGGTGCGCTGCCCGAACTCGGCCTCGCCGAGTGTCAGGTGAAAGCCGCCGTTCTGCTGCAGGCAAACGTCGAGGCCGGTCTGCTGCTTCAGCTCCGCGGCGAGCCTGCCCCACGCCTCCGACGCCCGAACCGTCCAGAGCGTGTAGGCCGGCATGCCCAGGCCCTTGCTCTGGACCCAGACCAGCGCGAAGTTGGCGCGCGAGGCGCGCTTGGCAATATCGCCCTCGTCGAGCACGGCGACCGACTTGCCGAGCCGGCCGAGGCCCCAGGCGATGGCGGAGCCGAGCAGTCCGCCGCCGACGACGGCGACGTCATAGTCTCCGGTCATGAGTTCTCCTATCGTCCCGTGTCGCTCTTGCCGGCGAGCACGCGGTCGAGCCCGTAGAAGCGGTCGAGCAGAATGAGGGCGGTCATGGTGATTGCGATCACGCAGGCCGACACCGACGTCACCAGCGGATCGATGTTGTCCTGGATGTAGAGAAACATGCGCACCGGCAGCGTTTCGGTGCCCGGCGCGGCAAGAAAGACGGTCATGGTCAGGTCGTCAAAGGACTGGATGAAGGCGAGCGCCCAGCCGCTGATGACGCCAGGCAGGATCAGCGGCAGCGTGACGCGGCGGAACAGCGTCCATCCGCCGGCGCCGAGCGAGACCGCCGCCATTTCGACCGAGAGGTCCATGCCGGTGGCAGCCGCCAGCGTCAGCCGCAACGCGAACGGAAATACGATGACGACATGCGCGATGATCAGCGCCGCGAAGCTGCCGCCCATGCCGACCGAGGTGAAGAAGCGGAGGAAGGCGATGCCGAGCACGACATGGGGGATCATCAGCGGCGACAGGAACAGCGCGGCGAGCGCATCGCGGCCGCGGAAGCGATAGCGCGCGATCGCGAGCGCCGCCGGCACCGCGAACAGCAGCGCCACGAACGAGGACAGCGCGCCGAGGCCGAGGCTGATCCAGAAGGCGTGGATGAATTCCGGATAGTCCGCGATGGCGCGGAACCAGCGCAGCGAGAAGCCGCCCGTCGGCAGCGACAGGAACCCTTCCGGCGTGAAGGCGACGAGGCAGACGACCAGGATCGGCGCCACCATCACGATCACGAAGATGGTGTGGAAGACAAGCGCCAGCGGCCCGTTCTGTCTCATCGGAACACCTCGGCATAGCGCCGCTCGATCAGCGCGTTGCTGCCGACGACGATCAGCACCAGTGCAATCAGCAGCAGCGTGGCGACGGCCGCGCCCAGCGGCCAGTTCAGCGTGTTCAGAAACTCGTCATAGGCGAGCGTCGCCGCGACCTTGAGCCGGCGTCCGCCGATGATCGCCGGTGTCGCGAAGGCGCTTGCCGAGAGCGAGAACACGATGATGGCGCCCGACAGCACGCCGGGCATGATCTGCGGCATGATGATGCGGCGAACGATGGTCAGCGAGCCGGCGCCGAGCGACATCGCGGCGTTCTCGATCTGCGGATCGAGCCGCTGCAGCGCGGCCCACACCGAGAGCACCATGAACGGCATCATCACATGCGCGAGCGCGACGACCATGCCGGTTTCAGTGAACATGAAGGGAATCGGCGCGCCGATCAGTCCGAGCGACATCAGCAGCTTGTTGACCACCCCGTTGTTGCCGCCGAACAGCAGCGCCCAGCCGAGCGTGCGCGCCACCACCGAGATCAACAACGGCCCGAGAATGACGAGCAGAAAGAAGCTCTTCCAGCGCCCGCTCATGCGGTTGAGGATGTAGGCCTCGGGCGCGCCGAGCACAGCTGTGAGCACCGTGGTCAGGATCGCGATGCGAAAGGTCCGCCAGAACATCTCGGCGTAATACGGATCGCTCACGATCTCGTGCCAGTTCTTCAGGATGAAGACCGGCTCGATACCCTTGTACTGGCCCCAATCGTGGAACGACAGCAGCACGGTCATCGCCAGCGGAATCAAGAGCACGCCGACGAACAGCATCAGGGCCGGCGCCGTCAGCGCCCAGGGTGCGCGTGCGCTGGGTTGCTCTGTTGCCGTCCTCATGCGGCGGCTCCGGCGCGCGCACTCATGTCTTCCGGCCGCCAGACAAGACGGACCGCATCGCCCTCGGCCGGTTGCATCTGGCCGTCGTTCTGACGGATCACGATCGCGGGACCGCATTCGCTTTCGCACTGGAACAGCCAGTGATTGCCCTGGAAGATGCGCGTGACGATTTTTGCCGAGAGACCTGCGTTGCCGAAGCCCATCCGTTCGGGACGAATGCTGATCGTCACGGGCCCGCTGAGCCCGGCAGGCGCCGGCGCGCTCCACGAGCCCGCGAGCAGTCGCGCGGGCGTGCTGGTGCGGTCGATCGTCGCGGCAAAGTCGTTGGTCTTGCCGAGGAATTGCGAAACGAACGCCGAGGCTGGCCGCTCATAGGTCTCCTGCGGCGTGCCGATCTGTTCGATGCGGCCCTGGCTCATCACCACGATACGGTCGGACAGCGACATCGCCTCGTTCTGGTCGTGGGTGACCAGGATCGTCGTGGTGCCGAGCGTGCGCTGGATCTGGCGCAGTTCGATCTGCATCTCTTCGCGCAGCTTGGCGTCGAGATTCGACAGCGGCTCGTCGAGCAGCAGCACGCTCGGCCGGATCACCAGCGCACGCGCCAGTGCCACACGCTGCTGCTGGCCGCCGGACATGCGGCGCGGATGGCGCTCTTCGTAACCCGCGAGGCCGACCATCGCGAGCGCGGCACGAACCCGTTCGGCGCGCTCCGCTCGCGCTACGTTTCGCATATCCAGACCGAAGCCGACATTTTCCGCCGCGGTCATATGCGGAAACAGCGCATAGCTCTGGAACACGATGCCGAGCCCGCGCTTGGCCGGATGCACGGTGGTCAGGTCGCTGCCTTCGAGACGGATCGCGCCGCGCGTCGGGTCGAGGAAACCTGCGATCATCTGTAGCGTCGTGGTCTTGCCACAGCCGGAGGGGCCGAGGAAAGAGACGAACTCTCCCTTTGCGACCGCAAGACTGAAGTCGTCGACGACAGTCTGCGCGCCGAACTGCTTGGCGACACGATCGAGCTCGAGATAAGCCATGGCACTGACTCCGGTGCGGTGATCAGATCAGCGCTCGACCTCGCGATTCCAGCGCTTGGTCCACTCCTCGCGCTTGTCGTTGATCACGGTCCAGTCCGGATTGTAGAGCTTCGCCGCACGCTCGCCGATCGGGGCCATCTTGCCGAGTTCCGGCGCTATCACGAGCGATTTCAGCACCGGCCCATAGCCATAGTCCTTCAGCATCACGAGCTGGATATTCGGATCGAGCAGCCCCTTGACGAAGCTCGTGGCGAGCGGCGAGGCGTTGGGCTTGGCGATCGGACAGGCGGTGGTCAGCAGCGTCGCCGCGCCTTCCTTCGGATAGACGAAATCGACGGGGAAGCCGGTATTGGCAAAGCTCTGCACGCGTCCGGAGCCCCATACGGCGATGACGGCCTGGCCGGACTGGAACAGCTCGGTCATCTTGCCCGGCGACGGCTCGTAGGCGAGCACGTTCGGATTGATGTCGTTCTTGAAGATCTTGAAGCCGGCATCGACATTGGCTTCGCTGCCGCCGTTCATCTTCGCGAGCATCAGCAACGCTTCTAGGCCGTAGGTGTTGTTGATCGGCGGAATGACGAGCTGCTTCTGGTATTTCGGATCCTTCAGATCATTCCAGGAGGTCGGCGGCGCCCAGCCCTTCTCCGCAAACACCTTGGTGTTGTACATCAGGCCGGTCGCAACGATGCCGATCGCCACGGCGCGATCATCCTTGAAGTGGGCGGTGTCGTAGAGATCGGCCGGGAGGCCGTCGAGCTTACCGCAGAAGCCAAGCTGGATCGCCTGATACATCGGGCCGTCGTCGACGATGATGACGTCGATCTGCTGATTGCCCTTCTGCGCCTGGAGCTTTGCCAGCGTATCGGTCGAGTTGCCGGCGACGTATTCGACCTTGACGCCGTTCTCCTTCTCAAAGCCCGGGATCACCTGCTCGCGGATGGTCTTCTCGAACGAGCCGCCATAGCCGGCGACGTAGAGCGTTTTCTGCTGGGCCATGGCGACCGACAGGATCGCGGCCAGAGCCGCGATGCCGACCGCTGTCAGAAGGCTGAGATTCTTCATGAGACCGATCTCCAATACCGGGATGGGGTGACGTGCCGGCGGGCCGCACCGGCCAGAGCCATCCGCGTTCGATCGGCGCCAATTCCGTCCGACCAGGGCTCCGGTCCCTGCTCAACGGGTGTCGCGATTAGCAAGAAGGGCTTGAACCCCTCCAATCTGCCGAAAAAACGGGCTGTCTCCAGCGCTGATGAAAAAGATCGCAATCAACACTTCCATCGTCCAATGAATAATGGCACCCTTTGCATGCCTAAATGTTATGAAAAGGATGGAAAATGCCGCGGATCAACCCGCGACAGGTGGCGGCCTTCAGGGCGACGATGCTGACCGGCGGCGTCACTGAAGCGGCGAAGCTGATGGCGGTGACGCAGCCCGCGGTGAGCCGGTTGCTGCGCGACTTCCAGGCGCTGTTGAAGATGGAGTTGTTCGAGCGGCGCGGCACCGGGCTGGTGCCGACCGCCGCCGCCATCGCGCTCTATACCGAGGTCGAACGCTCCTTCGTCGGCCTCGAACGCATCACCGCGGCAGCCGAGGAGATCCGTGGCCGTCGCATCGGCACGCTGCGGATTGCCGCATTGCCGGCGCTCTCCAACGGCTACCTGCCGCGACTCGCGGGACATTTCCTCAAGCAACGCCCCAACCTCAACCTTGCCTTCTTCGGCGTGATCTCGCCGATCGTCATCGACTGGGTGTTGAACAATCAGTGCGACATCGGTTTCGCCGAGCTTCCGATTGCCCATTCCGCCTTGCCAAGCATGCGCCTCCCAGCCCTGCCACGCGTTGCGGTCCTCCCAACCGGTCATCACCTGGCGGCAAAGGAGGTTCTGCAGTCGCGCGATTTCGAGGGAGAGACGTTCATCTCACTCTCCGCCGGATCAGCCAGCCGGCATCTGATCGACCAGATCTTTCAACGCGACGATGTCCACCGCGTGCTGCGGGTCGAGACCGCCTTGTCGGAGATCATCTGCGGCATGGTGTCGTCCGGGCTCGGGGTCGCGCTCTGCGATCCTTTCACCGCCCAGGAGTTCGCGACCCGCGGCGTTGTCGTGCGTCGCTTCCTGCCACGGATCGACTTCCAGTTCGCGGCAGTCTTTCCTGCGCAGCGGAGCCCCTCGCCGGTGGCCTTGGACTTGGTCGAGACTGTGCGACGATCGCTCAACGAATTGGATGGTCAGCTTCACTCGGTAAGCAGATGAGAGGATTCTTGCTCGCGCTTGCCACGTGACGGCATCCTAGCTTGGATGGCTCCCGCTCACAGATAGGCTTCGAAGGCGTCACGTTGCGCGCGCGTCAAATGCAGGCCGTGCTTGGTGCGCCGTTCGAGAAAATCCGCGGGCTTCTCCGCCCACTCGGCTGCCCGGAGAAAGTCAGCCTCGCATTCGTAGAAATCTCCGCCGAAGTGACGTCCGAGGTCGATGACGCGACGGGCCGATCCAAGCAGGTCTCGCGCCCGGGCGCCGTAAAGCCGCGCATAGTGATGGATCAGCTTGCCGGGCAGATCGGGATAGGCTCGCGCGAGCTCCGCCGCGAAGCCCTCGAACGTGCCGCCGAGGTCGCCGCCGGGCAAGGGCTTCCCCGCCGTCCACGCTGGCGACATCTTGTGAAACCAGGGCGTCAATCGGCCAAGCGCGTGTTCCGCGAGCCGGCGGTAGGTCGTGATCTTGCCGCCATAGATCGCCAGCAACGGCGGCTCGTCCGGCGCACCGTGAACCTCGAACACATAGTCGCGCGTGACCGCCGACGGATTGTCCGAATTGTCGTCGTAGAGCGGCCGCACTCCGGAAAAGGCGTGCACGATGTCGCCTGGCTCGGGTGACGCACGAAAGTAGCGGCGCAGGATGCCGAGCAGGTAGGCGGTCTCATCAGCATCGATCGCGACGTCCTCCGCCCGGCCGTCATAGGGAATGTCGGTGGTCCCGATCAGCGCCAGATTGTCCTCATAGGGATTGACGAAGATCACGCGGCGATCCTCGTTCTGGAGCAGATAGGCCTGCGGCCCGCTCCAGAATTTGGGCACCACGATGTGGCTGCCCTTGACCAGCCGTACATTGTGCGACGAGTTTAGTCCCACGACGCCCTGCACGACATCACTCACCCACGGGCCGGCCGCATTGACCAGCGCACGGGCGCGCACCAGCTGCGGGCCTCGCTCGCCTTGCATCTCCAGACGCCAGGCGCCCTGGTCCCGCCTCGCACTTACTGCGCTGGTCCTAGGCAGGATGATGGCGCCGTTGCGCGCGGCATCGATCAGGTTGAGGATCACGAGCCGCGCATCGTCGACCCAGCAATCCGAATATTCGAAACCGCGGCGATACTCCTCACGAAGCGGCTTGCCTTCCGGCGCGCGTGACAGATCGAGCCCGCGGCTCGCCGGCAGTTGCTTGCGGCCGCCAAGATGGTCATACAGAAAAAGCCCGGTCCGGATCAGCCAGGCCGGCCGCTGCTCGGGTGAATGCGGCAGCACGAAGCGCATCGGCCAGATGATGTGCGGCGCCGAGGCCAGCAGCACCTCGCGCTCGATCAGCGCCTCCCGGACCAGGCGAAACTCGTAATATTCGAGATAGCGCAATCCACCATGCACGAGCTTGCCGGAGCGCGACGAGGTGCCCTCGGCGAAGTCGCCCTTCTCGCACAGCAGCACCTTGAGACCGCGACCGGCCGCATCGCGCGCAATCCCGGCACCGTTGATGCCGCCACCGATGATGGCGATGTCGACGAGCCCGTGGTCGGCGCCCGGAGCAGCCGCAATCATCGCGTCCTGCTGCGCTTCTTCTCGACTCGCCTGTGTGCCGCAGCCTTTCGTACCGACCGGCCCTTCGCGGCTTTCTTCGCAGCCTTTGCCGCCTTGGGCTTCGGCGCCTGCACGCCATAGCTCGAGAAGCCCTGCGCGGTTTCGGCGATCTGCTGCTCGCTGAGGATGTGCGGAGTTTCGAGCGCGAGCGAGAGATAATACTGACGCGCGATGGTCTCAAGCTCGACGGCAAGCCACATCGCCTTGTCGAGATTGGCGCCGACGGCGATCATGCCGTGATTGGCCAGCAGGCAGCCATTGCGGCCTTCGAGCCCGGCCAGCGCATGCTCCGACAATTCAGCGGTGCCGTAACGCGCATAGCCCGCGCAACGGATGTCGTGGCCGCCGAACGCGGCCATCATGTAATGGCAGGCGGGAATCGGCTTGCGCGCGATCGCCAGCACGGTGGCGTAGGTCGAATGGGTGTGCACGATGCCGCCGACATCGGGCCGGGCGCGCATGATGTCGAGATGGAAGCGCCATTCGGTCGATGGCTGCAACGGCCCATCCCATGAGCCATACTCGCCCTCCAGCGGCATCGAGGCGATCATGTCCGGCTTCATCGCATCATAGGGCGTGGCCGACGGTGTGATCAGCATCCTGTCCTTGTAACGCGCGGAGATGTTGCCCGACGTTCCCTGGTTGAGACCCGACGCGTTCATCCAGCGGCACTTGGCGATGATCGCCTCGCGCAATTGTCGTTCCTCACGGGTCATATCAAGGCACCTTTCGTCTTCAGCAGGGATTGAGCGGCGGCTCGCCGGCCAGGAAGCGACG